>JBIIUP010000001.1:0-49414 GCA_044339885.1 Pirellulales bacterium
TGCCGCGCGACCGCCGCGGCCGCGCCGCCGTCCCAGGGGCGGAGCCGGCCCGTCCATTCCGCCGACACCAGGCCGTCGAGGGTGTCTCCCGCGAGCACGACCTGCAACCCGTCGATCGGCCGGTAGGAGCCGTCGCGGCGAAAGCCCGCCCGGGCCGCCGCGCGGAGCACGGCCCGACGCCAGCCCCGGACGTGCCCCCGCCGGAACACGGGGGCCACCAACGTGCCGTCGGCGAATCCCCAGTTCGCGGTGACGACGAGCATGACGGGCCTCCGCCCGTCTCATCGACCACGGCGGCCGTCCCCCGCGCACGGCCCGACCGCCCATGCCGGTCGCGGAAGGGGCGGGGGCTGTACGGGCCCTCGTGGCCCGCAGGCTCAAGGACCGAAGAACTCGGTCTGGCAGGAGCGGTCGAGCCTGCCGTCGAGCCCGGCGCCGGATACCGTCGCCTGGGCCGTCGCCCGACCGGCGTCCGGCAGTTTGTAGGTGATCTCGAAGGACTGCTGGCGGCCCGGGGCCACGTCGATCGCGTCGAACAGGACGCGGCCGTCGTCCACTCGAACCCGGGCGTCGCCGACGAGCCTGGCTCCCCGCGGCAGGTCGACGACGAGATTCAGCGGCCCCGACGGGGCGTCGCCGTCGTTGGTGATCGTGCAGACCAGCGTCGTCGCATCGCCGATCCGCACGGGATCGTCGAGATCGGCCAGCGACAGCCGGAGCCCGGCCTCGCTGGGGGTACGGAGCCGCGGTCGCGGCGTCGTGGAGCGGATCTGCACGCACTCGTGGTCGCCCACCACCGCCCCGCCGGCCAGCCCGGTCAGTTCGGCACGCACGCACGCCCGCGCCGGCGCGGCGTCGCGGTAGGAGCCGGCCGGCGCCTGGGCCCGGAGGTTGATCTGTCGCTTCAGTTCGCCCCCCGGCTCGATCGCCGGCAGGTTCCACGAGACCCGCGACGCTCCCAGGCTGTAGCCGTCGGACGCCTCCAACGGCACCAGCCCCTCGTCCCACGAGAACTCCAGTGCCGACGCCGGCGCCGCCGCGTTGCCGGTGTTCTTCACGGTGGCCACGTACTCGGTCACGCCGCCGGACATCGCCTCGACGGGTCCCGAGAGGTCGAGCGCGATCGCCGGCGCCGCTGGCGCCGCCGGCGGCGCCAGCGGCAGCGTGGGGAGCGTGCTGGCCGTCGCCGTCGGCAGGGGTGCCGCGACGGGCGCGGGAACCACGACCGGCGCGGGATTCACCACCTGGGGCGGGGGCGAAGTCGTGATCGGCGGCGCGGATGCGACCGCGGCCGGCGCCACCTGGACGCATTCGGTGGCCCCGCCGATGAACCGGCTCGACTGGTCGAGGATCTCGACGCGGTGGCACTGGCGGCCCGGCTCGTCGAGGAGGAATTCCAGCGTGATCCGCCGCGCCGTGCCGGCGGCCAGGTCGATCGTCCCCTTCTGCTCGATCGGGCTCTTCGAGGCCTCGTGGTGGAAGCCGGCGTCGAAGTAGTCGACCACCCGCAGCTGCTGCAGGTTGCGGCCGGAGCGGTTGACGATCTCCACGTCGTAGGTCACGCGGTCGCCCACCTTGCCGGCCAGCGGCCCGGTGATGTTCACGAGCACGTCGTCCTCGCCCCGCGCCCCGCCCGCGGTCGCGAGGACCACGAGGATCGCCGGCAGCAGACGGCCGACCGACCACGCCCAAACCTGGTTCGCCATGTGCCCTCGTACCTCCGCCGCGGGACCGCCTCTCCCGAGCCACGCGGCGCAGAGGCTACCATGCCGCGACGCGGGGGGTGAACGTCGGACCGCCCGCCGGCGCGACCGTTTGCCGGCACCGCGGGGGTGTCCGGACCGGGGTCCGCGGAGCCCCGGGGGCCCTCAAAAACGACGGTCTGCGGCGATCTGGCCGACTGGCCACGCCTCCGCCGGGGGCCGGGCCGCGGATGGCCGGAGGGCCGGCGCGGCCGCCCCGCGGCCGTCAATCCGTGGCCCGGTGGCGGACGATGTCCCCCTCCACCATGTAGACCACGTCCTCGGCGATGTTCGTCGCCATGTCGGCGATCCGCTCGATGTGCTTGGACACCGAATTGATCCGCAGGAGGCACTCCACGCTCTCCGGATCGTCGCGGATGCCCTGCATCACGCGGCGCTGGATCCGCTGCCGCGCCTCGTCCACCGCGTCGTCCGATTCCCGCACCTGCCGGGCGAGGGCCGGGTCGCGGTTGACCACGGCGTCGAGACAGTGCTTCACCATCTCCTGCGCCTGCATGGCCATGCCGCGGATCTCGGGGGGCAGTTCGTATGGCCGGCCGGCGGCGAGCTGCGCGACCCGCTTGGCGATGTTCCGGGCCAGATCCCCCATCCGCTCGAGGTCGTTGTTGATCTTCAGCGCGGCCACGACGAACCGCAGGTCGGCGGCCACCGGCTGGTAGAGCGCGAGGATCTTGAGGCACTCCTCCTCGACCTCCACCTCCATCCGGTCAATCTCCTCGTCGCTGGCCATCACCCGCTGCGCGAGGCCCGCGTCGCGGTTGATGAGCGCGGTGATCGACTTCGAGATCGCCTCCTCGACGAGGGTGCCGACCCGCAGGATCCGCTCCTTGAGGTGGCCGAGCTGGCGTTCGATGTGCCGGGTCATTTTCGAACGATAGGCCGCAGCGGCGAAAAAGTCCACGCGAGAAGGTGGTCACGAGCCCCGCCCCCGCGGCCGCGCCCGCGGCGTCACCCGAAGCGGCCGGTGACGTAGGCTTCCGTCTCGCGGAGGACGGGTTTCGTGAAGATCTCGGTCGTCGGGCCGTACTCGATCAGCCGGCCGAGGTACATGAAGGCCGTGTAGTCGCTCGTGCGGCTGGCCTGCTGCATGTTGTGGGTCACGATCAGGACCGAGTAGCGTCCCCGGAGCTCCTGGATGAGGTCCTCGACCTTCCCGGTCGCGATCGGGTCGAGGGCCGAGCAGGGCTCGTCGAGCAGCAGAACCTCCGGCTCGGCGGCGATGGCCCGGGCGATGCAGAGCCGCTGCTGTTGCCCTCCCGAGAGCCCCAGGGCGCTGTCGTGCAGCCGGTCCTTGACCTCGTCCCAGAGCGCGGCGCCACGCAGGCTCCTCTCGCACACCTCGTCGAGCACCGCGCGGGTGTTCTCGCCGTCGATCCGCAGCGAGTAGACGACGTTCTCGTAGATGCTCATGGGGAAGGGGTTGGGCTTCTGAAACACCATGCCCATCCGCTTTCGCAGGTCGATCACGTCCATCCGCGGGTCGTAGATGGAGTCGCCGCTGAGCCGCATGTCGCCCATGATTCGCACGTTCGGCACGAGGTCATTGAGCCGGTTGACGCTCCGCAGGAGCGTCGACTTGCCGCAGCCGCTCGGGCCGACGAGCGCCGTCACCTTGCCGTGCGGCACCGGCATGCTGATGCGGTGCAGCGCCTGCTTGGAGCCGTACCAGAGGTTGAACCGGTCGATCTCCAGGACCGGCGGCTCCCGCAGGACGAGCTCGTGCACCTCCGACGGCACCTCGCGGCCGGCGGCCACGGCCAGCAGCCGGTCCTCCCGCGGATCGCCGCCGCCGTCCGGGCCGGCGGCCACGGCGTGGGGCGTGTGACCGGTCACGGGCGGTCGCGCCGCCTCCAACCGCGGGTCCATGGTGTCGCTTTCTCCGCCGGGCATGTCGGTGATTCTCTTTCGGGGCATCCTACCGGACGCGGTTCAGAACTGCTGCGCGACGAACCGCCGCCGCAGCCGGGAGCGGATCCAGATCGCAGCCACGTTGAGCAGCACGATGATCGCCACCAGGAGGAAGGTGATCGTGAACACCATCGGCCGCGCCGCCTGGCTGTTGGGGCTCTGGAACCCGACGTCGTAGATCAGGTACGCGAGGTGCATGAACTCCCGTTCGGGATGGACGAAGGGGAACGTGCCGTCGATCGGCAGCTCGAGCGCGAGCTTCTTGACCCCCACGAGCATCAGGGGCGCCACCTCCCCGGCACCGCGGGCCATGGCGAGGATCATGCCCGTCATGATTCCGGGCAGGGCCCGCGGCAGCACGATCCGCCGGATGGTCTGCCACTTGCCGGCCCCGCAGGCGTAGGAGCCCTCGCGCATCGAGTTCGGCACCGCGGCGAGCGCTTCCTCGGTGGCCACGATCACGACGGGGAGCGTGAGCAGCGCGAGCGTGAGGGCCGCCCAGAGCAGACCTCCCGTGCCGAAGGTCGGCTGGCTGTCGGCCACGAGGCTGGCCCGGAAGAACAGCTGGTCGATGCCGGCGCCGAGGCCGTAACAGAAGAACCCCAGGCCGAACGCGCCGTAGACGATGCTCGGCACGCCGGCCAGGTTGTTGATCGCCACGCGGACCGCGGTGGTGAGCGGACCGCGGCCGGCGTATTCCCGCAGGTAGAGCGCCGCCAGCACCCCGAAGGGCGCCACGAGCACCGCCATGATGAGCGTCATCGCCACGGTGCCCCAGATCGCCGGAAACACGCCCCCGGCGCTGTTCGCCTCGCGCGGGTCGTCGCCGAGGAACTCGCCCCAGCGGGACAGGTAGACCTCGGCCTTGCCCAGGGTCGAGAGCCGGTTGGGCTGCCACGCCCGCACGATGCCGGCGAGCGGGATCACGGCCACGTCGCCCGACGCCGTCAGGAATTCGACGCCCCAGCCGGCGTTCGCGTCGCGGAGCTTGGCGGTCTCCACGTCGAGGACCGCCACCTCGCGATCGACCGCGGCGATCACCTCGCGCTCGGCGACCCGGGCCGCCTCCTGCGGTGCCGATCCCGGGCCGTGGTCGAGCCCGGCCTGGACCACGGCCAGCCTCGCGGACCGCAGCCGCCGCTGCAGCAGGCCCCGGTCCTCGCGGTCGATTCGCAGGGCCGTCCGCCACCGCCGGCGGGCGGCCGGATGCTCGCTGCGGAATGCGGCCCAGACGGCGGCCGGGCCCTCGGCCACGGCCTCGTCGCCGTGCAGCAACCGCTCGGGAAAGCCGTGGAACCGCCCCCCCTCGAGCCGCTCGACGGCCGTCGCCCATTCCGGCCGCGAGGTGACGGCGATGTCGCCCTCGTCGAACCAGGCGAAGTGCTCCCCGGTGAGCTCGAAGTTGGCGGTCCGGAGGAGGCGGCGGGCCGCCGGTTCGCGCCCCTCGACCCCCCCGTCACCGACCAGTTCGCGGCCGGCGACCTCGCCGAGCGCGCGGCGGCCGTCGGCGAGCTCGACGAGCTCCAGGGGAACCGGCCAGAACGTCACGGCGCCCCGCGCCACGATGAGCGCCAGCAGGCCGACGATCATCGCGATGGCCACCGCCAGGGAACCGGCCGTCAGCCAGACCCACGGCTCGCCGTGCGCGGCCAGGCTCGACGACGCGCTGCGGAGCCGCCGCGGGCGGCCACGGTCAGAGCTCATGCGACCTCCTGCGGAACCGCTGCCGGATGAGCTCCGCCGCCGTGTTGACCACGAAGGTGAGCGCGAAGAGCACGAGGGCCGCCAGGAACAGCACGCGGTAGTGGGCGCTGCCGCGGGCCGCCTCCGGCAGCTCCGTGGCGATGGCGGCCGAGAGCGTCTGGAATCCGTTGAAGAGGTTCCAGTCCATGATCGGCGTGTTGCCGGCGGCCATGAGCACGATCATGGTCTCGCCCACCGCGCGGCCGAGCCCGATCATCACCGCCGAGAAGAGCCCGCTGGCCGCCGCCGGGACGATGACGCGGACGGCGGTCTGCCAGGGGGTGGCCCCCGCCCCCAGCGACGCGCTCCGCAGGTGCTCGGGCACGCTCGTCAGGGCGTCGTCGGCGATCGTGAAGATGAGCGGGATGATCGCGAAGCTCATCCCCAGGCCGACGACGAGGGCGTTCCTCTGGACGTAGGTGCCGAACAGGCCGCCGCGGGTGTCGATCCGCAGGGCGTCGCAGAACATCGCGGCGGCCACCGCCAGGCCCGCCGTCGCCAGCACCCCGCAGGCGAACACGGCACACGACACGACCGCGGCCCGGCGGTCCGACCAGCCTTGGCTCGACCGCCGCAGCCACGGGCCGACGTACCGGCCGCACACCGCCGTCACCGCCACAGCGGCCAGCGGCACGGTCGCCAGCACCCAGCCGCCGAAGCCGCTGCCGCCGCGGCCGTCGAGCCAGCCCCGGAAATCGCCCTGGAAGAGGACTCGCTCCACGACGGGCGCCGCCAGCCGCGAGGCCGCCAGGCCGGCCGGGATCGCCACCACCGCCACGAACACGAACCGCCACGCGGCGAGGCGGCTCCGCCAGCCGGCGGGCACGAACTGCCAGAGGTGGGCGCACGTCAGGAGCGACAGCGGCACGACGAACAACGCCGTCACCGCCGGCACCACGGCCCGTTCGAGCAGCGGGGCGAACACGAGCCCGGCCACGAATCCCAGGACGACGCTCGGCAGGCCGGCCATCAGCTCGATCGTCGGCTTGATCCGGGCCCGCCACCGGGCGTGCATGAACTGGCTGGCGTAGACGGCCGCGAGGATCGCCACTGGCGTCGCGAACAGCATCGCGTAGAGCGTGGCCTTGAAGGTGCCGAAGATGAGCGGCAGCAGGCCGAACTTCGGCTCGAAGGCCTCGTGGCCCGTGGTCTCCCAGGCATGGACCGGCCCCGGGTAGCTCTCGTACCAGACCGGTCGCAGGAGCGTCCGCGGCGACACCTCCGGATGGCCGACCGCGAGGGCGTAGGCCGTCATGCCGCGATCGCCGGCGACGAGCAGGTGGTCCTCGCGGGGCGCGATGCAGAGCCGCACCGCGGCCCCCGTCGCACCACCGGGAGCGGGCGGCAGCCGCAGCACCGTGGCGCCGGTCGTGGCGTGCAGCAGACGGACGTCCCCCGCGGCGTCGGCCGTCGCGAACAGCCGCGAGCGGGGCGACGCCGCGATCGCGGTCACCGCCGGCTCGTCGCCCCCAGGCGCACCACCGGCGGCGAACGTCCGGGCCACCACCGTCGTCAGTCCGTCGGCCGCGGCGGTGTCGGCGACCCGCGCCGTGAACAGTTCCCGGATCGTGCCCCGCCCGTCGACGACCACCAGCGCGGACCCGCCGAAGAGCCGCTCCACGAGCGCCACTCCGGCCTCGGCGGGGGCGGCCGTGAACGACTCCATCTCCACCGGGGCCTCGACGTCCCGGATGACGTAGCGGCGGCCACGGCCGTCCGCCGCGAACAGGAACAGCTGGTCGCCCAGCTCGGAGAGCCGCACGAACCGCGGGGTGAATCCAGGCGGCGGTTCGATCGTCGTGCCGATCGACTCGCTCACGACCTCGTCGGTCAGCAGGTTCCGCCGCGACGTCGTGGCGGCGACCCGCACGAGGCCCGCGCCGTCGAGCGCGGCCACGAGCGGGCCGCCCTCCAGCGACGTCAGATCGATGTCGATGACCGGCGCGTCGGTCTCGGGAGAAGCGGCGCCGAACTCGGCGACGAAGGTTACGCGCGCGTACCGCTCGTTCGCGCCGCGAACCAGGGCGGCGCCGTTCCAGGGAACAGCCCCCCCGGACTCCGGCCGCGGTGCGTCGGCCGCGAGGTCGGCGACGTCGACGAACGACGACTCCAGGCCCAGGCGACCGCTGCGAAACGATCCGTCGGCGAAGCCGACGGCGGCCTGCAGTGTTCCCGGCAGGACGCGGATCGCCGTGGCGCCGGCGACGCCGGCCTCGACGGCCGACTCCGTGAACAACGGTGCGCCGTCCGCGACGCCGACCACGCTGACGCCCCCGGACCTGGCCTGTTCCCCGCCGTCCCCAGCCGGCTCGACGAACCAGGCGACCGCCCCGGACTCGTCAATGCCGAGGGCGGCGGGCGCCGTCGCGGCGGCCGCGAACGAACCGGCCGGCCGCGCCACCGCGGCGCGGAACAAGGGGAGCGCCACCGCGAGCAGGAAGACGCCGACGAGCAGCACCGCGACGATCGTGCCGATCCCGCCGATCGTGATCAGCAGCCGCGCGACCCGGTCGGCCCCGCGGACGCGGGCATGGGTGGAACGACGTCGCGGCCGACCGGTGAATGTGCCGCTGGAGTCCATGGGGCCGCCGCGGGGCAGGTGAAGAGGACGCGGAAAACCGCCGAAATCAGGGCTGCCCGCCGTCCATGGTCGCCAGCGCCCGCTTGGCGACCGCCCCGGTCACGGGCAGGTAGCCGTCCTTGAGCACGTCCTGCTGCCCGGTGGCGCTCAGCACGTACCTGAGGAATTCCCGTCGCAGCGGCTCCAGCGGGGCACCCGGCTTCCGGTTGACGCTCATGAACAGGAACCTGGCGAGCGGGTATTCGCCCGAGTACGCGGCCTCGGCCGCGGGGGGCACCGCTTCGGCGCCGGTCTTGGGGGCGATGGGCAGGGCCCGCACGTCGGCCGTGCGGTAACCGATGCCACTGTAGCCGATCCCATAGCGGTCGCTGGCGACGGCCTGGACGACGGCCGAACTGCCCGGCTGCTCCTTCACCGTGGGCTTGAAGTCGCCCTTGAACAGGGCCCGCTCCTTGAAATAGCCGTACGTGCCGCTGGTGGCGTTGCGGCCGTAGAGGCTGATCGGCTTGTCCTTCCACTCGCCATCCAGGCCGAGGTCGCCCCAGGTGCGGATCTCGGCGGCGGCCCCGCCGGTGCGGTTCTTCGAGAAGATGGCGTCGATCTGCTGGAGCGAGAGTCCGGCGAGCGGATTGTCCTTGTGGACGAACACGGCGAGCATGTCGATCGCGACCGGCACCACGATCGGGGCGTAGCCGTACTTCTTCTTGAACTCGTCGATCTCGGAAGGCTTCCAGTCGCGGCTCATGGGGGCGAAGGTCGCCGTTCCCTCGATGAGCGCCGGCGGCCCCGAGGCCGATCCCTTCCCCTCGATCGCCTCGCGGACGCTCGGATAGGACTTCTTGAACCCTTCCGCCCAGAGCGAGACGAGGTTGTTCATCGTGTCGGAGCCGACGAACTTCAGCGACCCGGCGACCTCGCCGGAGACCCGCGCGTAGGGCTCGAGGGCAGGGTCCAACCCCGCGCCGCGGGCGGCCGGAGGCGGGGCGGCGGAGGCCAGGGCGAGGGTGATCAGAAGGGCATCGACGAGGGTGCGTCTCACCATGGGAATGCTCCGAGAATTCGGCCGAGAGGTCGCCGCGGACGTCGGCGTCGGTGGACCGACGCCGACGTGGCGACGACGTGGTGTATCCGCCGACTGTGAGCGCATCGTGAGGAATCGTGATTCGGTCGACGCAACCCCTTGCTTCAACTGCGGTTGTGACACGCCGCCACGACGAACGGCCTCCGGTCGTGCCCGCCGCATGGTAGACTCCCGGGGTTCCGATGTCGGGCACGGTCGCCCGGCTCTTTCCGCGTTTCGGCCCCACGTGACAGCCCCGGCAGGACAAGCCTTCGGCCAGGTGACGGCGGCACTCGAGGCCCAGGGCCCGGTCGTGCTGCCGGCGCTGCTGCTCTGCGACTTCGGCCATCTCGCCCGCGAGGTCGAGCGGCTGGAGGCCGCCGGGGCCACGGCGCTCCACCTGGACGTGATGGACGGCCGGTTCGTGCCGCAGCTGACCTACGGCCCGGTCGTCGTCGAGGCGGTCCGCAGGGCCGCGAAGGTGCCGCTCGAGGTGCACCTCATGATCGAGCAGCCCGAGCGGTCGCTGGCCGACTACGCGAGCCTCGGCGCCGACGTGCTCACGGTGCACGTCGAGGCGCTCGCCGACCCGCGGCAGACCCTCCGCACGATCTCGGCTCTCGGCCCCCGGGCCCACCTCGCCCTCAGCCCGGAGACTCCCGTGGACCGCGTCGAACCGTTCCTCGACGTCTGCGACGGGGTGCTCGTGATGAGCGTCGAGCCCGGTTACGGCGGCCAGCGGTTCAATCCCGTCGCACTCGCCAAGCTCGCGCGGCTGGCCGACCTGCGGCGGCGCGGCGGCGGGAAGTTCCGCCTGGGCGTCGACGGCGGCATCTCGACGGAGACGATCGGCCCCGTCGCGGCGGCGGGGGCGGAGCTCATCGTCGCCGGGAGTGCCGTGATCCGCTCCCGCGACTACGCCCACGCGATCACCGAACTTGAAACCCTGGCCCGCGCCGCCGCATGACCCGCCGTCGCAGCGGCGGCCCGCGGCCCGTCCATCCCGGAGACACGCCCGTCCGATGCCCGACCACCTGATCCTGATCCGCTCGGGACCGACCGACTACGACCTCCAGGGGCGCATCCGCGGCACCCTGGAGGTTCCGCTCTCGCCGGCCGGCATCGTGGCGGCGGAGGCGGCGGCGGAGGCGATCGCCGGCACCGACGTCGAGGCCCTCTACACGTCGGCCGACATCGCGGCGGTGGAGACCGGCCGCATCCTGGGCCGCGGCTGCGGCCTGCGGCCGCGCCGCCTGGCGAAACTCGGGAACCTCGACCAGGGGCTGTGGCAGGGCATGCTGGTCGACGAGATCCGCCGCAAGCAGCCGCGGCTGTATCGACAGTGGCAGGACAATCCGTGGGCCGTCGCCCCCCCCGAGGGCGAATTGCTCGAGGACGCGGTCCATCGCGTCGAGGAGTCCCTCGAGCCGCTCGTCCGCCGGCATCGCGCCGGCCGGATCGTGCTCGTGGTGCCACAGCCGCTCGACCAGATCGTGCGGTGGATCGTGTCGGGCGTCTCGATGGGAGACCTGTGGGCCGGAGAGCCGCAGCACCCGCCTGTGGCGGAGCTCCCGCTCGCGTCCCAATGGCGTTCGGCCGCACCCCGGCCAGTCCCATCGCGGCAGCAGGCCTCCGGCTGACGGAGCTTTCAGGGGGCGATTCGGCGCTGCGGCGTCAGCCCCGAAACCACTACACTGACTCCGTCTTGGAAGCCCCCGCCCGGGTTCCTCCCCTCTTCACCACGCCCCGGCACCCCAGCATGGAACGCCGCCGCGACTCACGTGCGAGCCTGTCGGAGGCCGCGGTGGAGACCGCCACAACCCGACCCGGCGGCGACCCGCCGCGGCCCGCCGCGGGTGATCCGAAGCCGCACGAGCCCTCCCGCCCGTCCGTCCGTGGCCCCCGCGAGAAGCGGGGCGTGCCCGAAGGGCTGTGGCTGAAGTGCGACGGCTGTGGCGCCACGATCTACCGCAAGGAGGCGGAGGAACTGCTCAACGTCTGCCCGCAGTGCGGCTTCCACTGGTACGTGTCCGCCGCCCAGCGGATCGAGCAGCTGCTTGACGCCGGCACGTTCGAGGAATGGGACGCGAACCTGCGGCCCACCGATCCCCTCGGCTTCAAGGACAAGAAGCCCTACGCCGAGCGGATCGTCGCCGAGCAGCGGCGGACGGGCCTCCGCGACGCGGCGGTGACCGGCACCGGCATGATCCGGGCCCGCCGGGTGGCCTGCGGCGTCACCGACTCCTCGTTCATCATGGGGAGCATGGGCAGCGTGGTCGGCGAGCGGCTGGCGCGGCTGGTGGAACGGGCGACCGCGGGCCGGCTGCCGCTGATCATCATCAGCGCTTCCGGGGGCGGGGCCCGCATGCACGAGGGCATCCTGTCGCTCATGCAGATGGCCAAGGTGTCGGCGGCCCTGGCCCGGTACTCGCAGGCCGGCGGCCTGTTCATCTCGGTGCTCACGAACCCGACGATGGGGGGCGTAGCGGCGAGCTTCGCCTCGCTCGGAGACCTCTGCTTCGCCGAACCCCGGGCGCTGATCGGCTTTGCCGGCCCGCGGACGATCAAGGCCACGATCCGGGTGGAGCTGCCCAAGGGTTTCCAGACGAGCGAGTTTCTCCTCGAGCACGGGTTCGTCGACCGCATCGTGACCCGCCGGGACCTCAAGAGCGAGATCGCGCGAGCCATCGACTACTGCGGCGGCTGACGCGGCGGCGTCCGGCAGCCGGCGCGGCGGTCAGGAGGCCGGCGCGATCCCGTCGATCTTGGCCGCCAGGATGAAGTCGTTCGCCGAGAGCCCGCCGATCGCGTGGGTGAAGATCTCGATCCACACGCGGCGGTAGCCCTCGAGGTGCAGGTCGGGGTGATGCTGCTCGCGTTCGGCGAGCGCCGCGACGTTGTTGACGAGCCTGACGGCCGCACGAAAGTCTTGCAGCTGCCAGTCGCGGCGAATCCGCGTGCCGTCGTGCGTCAGCCTCCACCCCGGGAGGGCCGCGACCTGGGCGGCGGCGGCCTCCGCCGTGTAGCGGGCCACGCCTCCCTCGCAGGGGACGCAGGATCCGGCGACCAACTCGGAGGCCGCGCGGGGTGCAGGCGTGCTCATCGGACCGATTCTCCTCGGCGACAGTATCGCACGCACCGGCGGTCCGATCCAGCGGCCGGCAGCCCGCGTCGCGACGCGAAGCTACACTGTCGGAACGAGATGCGATCCGGCCACGGTCGCGGCCGAGTCGAGGGAGCCAGCGACAGATGGCGGGGTCGGCCCGACGAATCACCGGGACGCCGCGGCGACGAACCCGTGGCCAGGTGCTCGCCTGGCTGCAGGAGCGGGTCGACTTCGAGCGGACCCCGCCGCGGGAACACCCGACGACCGCCTTCGGCCTGGCCCGCATGCGGAGGCTGCTGACCGCGGTCGGAAACCCCCACCATCGCTTCCCCGTGGTGCACGTCGCCGGCACGAAGGGCAAGGGCTCCACCGTCGCGATGGTGGCCGAGATGCTCGTGGCGGGGGGCCATCGCGTGGGCCGCTACATGTCGCCCCACGTCCGCTCCATCGAGGAACGGATCTGCGTCGATGGCCGGCCCATCCGCGGAGCGGACCTCGTGGCGGCGTTCGACGTGGTGATCCCGGCCGTCGAGTCGCTCGACAGGGCCGCGGCGCCCCGGGGCCGCCGCGGCCCGACCTGGTTCGAGGCCGTGACGGCGGCCGCCATGATTCATTTCGCGAGGCGGCAGGTCGAGATCGCGGTGCTCGAGACGGGACTCGGCGGCCGGCTCGACGCCACCAACGTCTCGAACCCGCTGGTCTCGGTCATCACGAGCGTGAGCCTCGATCACATGGAGCTCCTGGGCCGCACCGTCGGCCGGATCGCCGCCGAGAAGGCCGGCATCATCAAGCGGGGCAGGCCGGTGATCTCGGGCGCGACGCACCCGGATGCCCGTCGGGTGATCGCGGCGACGGCCGCCCGCCGGCGGGCGCCGCTCCTGCAGCTGGGGCGGGATTTCCAGGTCGCCCACGTGCCCGCCGCAGCCGGCGCGGACCCCCTCGATGGCGGCGTGGTCGAGGTGGCGCCGCCACCGAGCCGGTCCAACTCCGGACCGCGACGGTACCGGGTGGCCATGGCCGGTCGGCACCAGGCGGAGAACGCCGGCATCGCCGTCGCGACGGTGCTCCACCTGGAGGCCTTCGGCTTCGTCGTGCCCGATCGGGCGATCGCCCGGGCACTGGCCCGCGTCCGGCTGCCCGCCCGCATCGAGCGGGTCGCCGACCGTCCGCTCGTCGTCGTCGACGCGGCGCACAACGTGGCCTCGATGCAGTCGCTCGTCGAGACACTCACGCCGACGCTGGGCGCCCGGCGCCCCGGCGTGCTCGTGTTCGCCGCCAGCGCCGACAAGCAGATCGAGGAGATGCTCGCCTGCGCCAGGGGGCGGTTCGACCGCGTGATCGTCACCCGGTACGTGACGAACCCGCGGGCGGCTGCGATCGATCGGCTCGTGGCCGCCTGCCGCAAGGCCGGGCTGCCGGGCCCCACGGTGGCGGAGTCTCCGGCGGAGGCCCTGCGGCTCGCCCGCTCACACGCCGGGCCGCGGGGCGTGGTCTGCGTGGCCGGCAGTTTCTTCCTCGCGTCCGAGCTGCGGGACAGGGTTTGACGACGGGGCGAAGATCTCGACGGCCCGGGCCAGCACCTCGTCCACCTCGGTCGGCAGCGCTTCGGCACCGTCGGGTCCACGGCCGTCTTCGGGACGCGGCCGTGGGACGGCGCGCCGGCGGCGCCAATCCCGCAGCCGCTCCAGGGAGAGGCTGCTCGGGCTGACGTCGAACCCCGTGTCGGGAGACACGCCCCAGAGGGCGTCCGGCCCGTCCTCCGGCCGCCTGTGGATCCGCCCGCCTCCGGGCCGACGGTACTGGGAGGTGGTCAGCTTGAGGGCGGCCCCGTCGCTGAGCGGCAGGATGGACTGGACGGTGCCCTTGCCGAAGGACCTGCTTCCCACCACGGTCGCCCGGCCATGGTCCTGCAGGCACGCGGCCACGATCTCCGCGGAACTCGCCGTGAGCCCGTCGATCAGCACCGCGACGGGCACCTCGGCCAGAGCCGTGCCGAGACGGGCGCGCCGGGTGTCGAGCCCCGGATCGCGATCCGCGGACCGGCCCCGCAGCGAGACGATCACGCCGTCGTCGAGATACCGGTCGCAGACCTCGATGGCCGGCGCGAGCAGCCCGCCCGGATTGCCCCGCAGGTCGATCACGAGCCCCCGGACCATCTCCGCGGCCCCGATCGAAGCCAGCGCCGCGTCGAACTCCTCCACGGTGCGCTCGCCGAACCCGGTGAGCCGCAGGTACGCCACCCCGGGCTCGCCCTCGAGGAACCAATCCCACGAGCCGTCGGCGTTGCGTCGGTCACCCTGCACGCTCTCCACGCGGATCACCTCCCGCACCAGCTGCACGTCGCGCCCCGACGGAGCGGTCGCCCCCGCCCCGGCGGTTGCCGGGACGACCCGGATCACGACCTCCGAGCCCGGCATGCCCCGCAGTTTCTGCACCGTCTCCTCCAGCGGCCGGCCGCGGGTCGCGGCGCCGTCGACGGCCACGATCCGGTCGTCCGCGCCGACGTCCGCCCGCCACGCGGGGCCGCCGACGATCGCCGCGACGACCCTCGGTTCGCCCGCCTCGCCGTCCCGGGAGGCCATTCCCAGCTCGAGCCCCACGCCGCCGAACCGCTGGTCGAGGACGGACTCCAGGTCGCGGCGGTCGGCGGGCCGCAGGAAGGCGGAGTTCTCGTCGAGCCGCGAGACCGCGGCCTGCACGGCGGCGTCCACGAGCATCTCGCCGTCGACCGGCTCGATGTACGAGCCGGCGATGTGCGTCAGCACCTCGTTGACGCGGTGGCCGCGGAGATCGCGGTGCCGCGCGAACCACGACGCGAGGCTGGCGACCGTGGCGACGATCAGGAAGACGACGTTGCGGGGAGGCATGGTGCCGATGGGCTCACGGAGCTGCCGGTTCGCAGGCGACGGCCGTCGCCTGCAGATCCGGCGCGGACGAGAAGCAGAATCCCTTGGGAATCACGGTGACTCCCTCCGGCGAGACGGTCAATCCCCGGGCGGCATCCTCGTGGGGGTCGATCCCGATCCTGGCGTTGGCGGGCACGGAGACACCCTTGTCGATGATCGCCCGGCGGACGACGGCGTGCCGCCCGATGTCGACACCCTCGAAGACGATGCTCTCCTCCACCCGTGCGAAGCTGTTGACCCGCACTCCCGGGCCGATGATCGAGCGGTGCACGCGGCCGCCGGAGAGGATCGCGCCGGGGCAGACGAGGCTGTCGGTCGCCTCGCCACGGCGGGCGTCGGGCCCCTCGCCGGCGAACACGAACTTCGGCGGCGGATAGGCGGGATGGTGGGTGCGGATGGGCCACTGCTCGTCGTAGAGGTTGAGCTGCGGGTCGACCTCGACGAGGTCCATGTTGGCCTCGAAGTAGGCGTCGACCGTGCCCACGTCCCGCCAATAGGCGTCGCGCTTGCGGTTCTCGTCGCAAAACGGGAAGGCGTGCACGCCGTGGGTCTGGATGACCCGCGGCAGGATGTCGTGGCCGAAGTCGTGGCGGCTGGAGGCGTCGTCCGCGTCGATCCTCAGCTGTTCGAAGAGGAAGTCTGCCGAGAAGCAGTAGATGCCCATCGACGCCAGCGACAGCGCCGGGTTGCCCGGATACGGAGGCGGGTCGGCGACCTTCTCGCGGAACTGCCGCACGCGGCCGGAACCGTCGACCTCCATGGTGCCGAACTCACGGGCGGCCGCCCGCGGCACCGGCAGGGCCCCGATGGTCACGTCGGCACCGCTCGCCTCGTGGGCCTCGACGAGCGACTGGTAGTTCATCTTGTAGATGTGGTCGCCGGCGAGCACGACGACCAGCCGCGGGTCGGCCATCTCCAGGGAGTAGATGTTCTGGTACACGGCGTCGGCGGTCCCCAGGTACCAGTTCTCGTCGACCCGCTGCTGGGGGGGCAGCACGTCGAGAAACTCGCCGAGGTCCCGGCAGAAGAACCGGTGCCAGCCGAGGTTCAGGTGGCGATCGAGGCTGCTGGCCTTGTACTGCGTGAGCAGGAGCAGCTGCCGCAGCCCGCTGTTGAGACAGTTGGAGAGCACAAAGTCGACGATCCGGTAGCTGCCGCCGAAGGGCACGGCGGGCTTCGCCCGGTCGCGGGTCAACGGGTCGAGCCTCGCCCCCTTGCCGCCGGCGAGCACCACGGCGACCACATCCCGCATCCGAGTCACGTCGACGTCCCGCGATCGCATGGCACCACGCTTTCGATGGGCGGCCCGCCGGCGCCGGACCCGACGGGCCGCCGAACTCCCGGTCCCGACCGGAACCGGACGAATCGCCCCCGGACTATACGCCCCCGGGGGGTCTCCGGGCGAAGCCGGCCGGCGGAATCCCCTCGATTCGCGGGGCCGAAGCGGTCTGGCACGGGCGGCGGCCCCTTTCTACCATCCCCCGCCCGCGTTCGCGCCGCACCGGGGACGGTGACAGCGAGCGAATGCTGGCACGCCCGATCAGGGAGCAACGGTCGCATGGCCGGCACGTCGAACAACGGCAGCCGTCACTCACGGGACTCCGATTCCATGGAAGCGATCAAACCACTCGTCGTCCTGACGCTGTTCGGAACCATCCTGTACGGCGCCTATTCGATCGTGCAGAAGGGCCCCGGGGCGCCGCCTCTGGCCGGCCAGGAGGCACTGCCCGATCCGGCGCCGTTCGCGCCGCCGGCCGCCCCGGTGGACACGCTCTCCGCGATGCCCGCAGCGGGGGTCCCGGTCCCCGTAACGCCCGCAGCGACTCCCCTTGCCGCCGGACCCGCCGCGGCCGACCCGGCACCGACCTACCTGGCCGCGGAAGCTGCACCGCCACCCGTTGCCGCGCCCGTTGCCGCGCCCGTTGCCGCGCCCGTTGCCGCGCCCGTTGCCGCGCCCGTTGCCGCGCCCGTTGCCGCGCCCGTTGCAGCGGCCGTCACCGCAGCGGCCGTCGCCGCGCCCTTGGCCGCGTCCGCCGTCGAGCCGCGGCCCGACCGGTATGCCTCGCTGCCGCCGGCCCAGATTCCGCCCCCGGCCGCGGAGACCGCCCCGCCGCCGGCCGCGGCCACCGTCGCGCCGGCCGTGGCCTCGGCGGCGTTCACGTCCGCCTGGACCGACGCGCACAACAAGCTGGCGGCGAGCCGTTACGCCGAGGCGCTGGCGGCGTTGTCCGTCTGGTACGACGACCCGTCATTGGGACTCGAGGAGAGCCAGCGGCTCGAGGATCTCCTGGGCCAGCTCGCGGGCACGGTGATCTATTCCCAGCAGGACCTCATGCTGCCGCCCCACGTCGTGGCTCCGGGAGAGACGCTCGCCACGATCGCCGCGGCGCTCGCCGTCTCGCCCCAGCTGCTCGCCAAGATCA
The DNA here is from genome assembly GCA_044339885.1 of Pirellulales bacterium. GTDB lineage: Bacteria > Planctomycetota > Planctomycetia > Pirellulales > UBA1268 > QWPN01. Next base: position 17,491 of record JBIIUP010000001.1, read on the forward strand.
ACGGTGTCGAAGACCCGTCCCGGCTCCTGCCCGGCGAGCACCTCAAGGTCATCCGCGGCCCCTTCGACGCCGTGGTCAGCGTCTCCCGCCGCCGCGTGAGCCTCCAGCTCAACGGCAACTACGCCGGCAGCTTCCCCGCCGTCGTCGGCCGGCAGTTCCTCGACCGCGTCGGGGGATCGCTCCCGGTGGTCGAGGTCTCGCGAGGCGAGGCGTGGGCTGGACAGCCCGCGACGCTGCGCCGCCGGATCGCCCTGGGGGACGGCCTCGTCATCGAGGCCGTGGACGATCCCGGCATTGTCACCGACAACGCGCCGCAGTCGAGCCTCGTGGTCTCGGTCCGCGACCTCGACGAGCTCATCGACATCCTCGGCCCCGGCTCGCGGGTCCTCGTGCGGCAGTAGCTGCCGCCCCGCGCGTGCCGCGGGCCCGCGGCGCTTCGCGCACCGCGGGCCCGCAGATCTTCCCCCGCGTCCCCTGCCCGGGGCGCGGTCGTCGCTTCACGCCGGCAGACGAACGTGCACGGCGGAGGTCGCCGCGGCGGCTCGCGGCCGCCGCGGCATGCTCAACGGACGGCCTCCTGGAGCATCCTGGAGTTCGGCACCGAGTGCCGCGACACGAGGCCCTGCTCGCGGGTCTCGATGATCGTGGCCACGGGCCCCACCTCGCGGACGGTGCCCTCGAGCCCGGCGACGCTCACGGTGTCGCCCGCCTGGAGCCGCTGCCGCACGTAGTAGCCGGCGAGGATGCCCGCCATCACGTCTCGGCCGCCGAGGCCGAAGGCGAGGGCGAAGCCCGCCGCCAGGCCGGCCGACCCGATGAGGATCAGCTTCTCGAGCAGGGCGAACTGGATGCCGAGCTGGTTGAAGGCCGCGATGAAGGTCAGGATCGACAGCACCCAGTAGCAGCCGCCGGCGAGGTACTCCGCGTACGACAACCCGACGCGATCGGCGCTGGTCGCCACCACGCCGCGGACGAACGTCGCCGCCAGGAGGCCCACCACGACGACGACCGTCGCCACCAGCACCTTCGGGATGTAGGTCACGACCTCCTTCATCGCCAGGGAGACGCTCTCCAGGCCGAGGATGCTGAAGGCCGCCATCACGAACACGCTCATGAGGAGCCAGAACACGATGCCGCCGACGATCGCCGGCACGGGCCGCCGGATCCCGACGTCGTGCATGCTCTTGGCCAGGCCGCTCTTCTCGGCGGCCGTCTGCAGGCCCACCTTCTCGGTGACGACGGCGACGAGGCCGCCGAACCAGCGGGCCAGCACGTAGCCGATCACGAGCACCGACACCATCGCCACCACCTTCGGGGCGAGCAGGATCACCTGGCTCCATGCCTGGGTGAAGCTGTCGACGAGCGCCTGCCTCGAAACGTTCACGGTCTCGCGAGCCGTCTCGGCGGCCGTCTGCCCGATCATCACGAAATCAGCCATTGCCTTCTCCTTGCCGTCACGCCCGTCCGTCATGGACGGCCGTGCCGGGAAACCCGCGGGAATTTCCAGTTGGCCCGCAACCCAACCTGCCGCCGGCAGCCGTGCCGGCGTCGTGTTTCGTCATCGCGCGTCGCCGCGCGTCTCCCGTCGCGATCCGGGCCAGGCTCCGGTCACCGTGTAAAGGACCGCCGCCAGCAGCGCCACGAGCATGTGCCTCACCCCCCACGCCGTCGCCCCGAACGCGAACTCCGCGACATGCAGGGCGAGCAGCCGGGGATGCAGCTTCCGCCGCACGCCCGCCGTGAACTCCCGCGCGGCCGGCACCTCGGGCACCGTCGCATCGCCGAGCCGCTCGAGCAGATCCATGCGTGTCCCGAATCGCGCCCCGCATCGCATCCGCCGGACCGCCGCGGCCGCCGTTCGGCCGCGGTCCCGTCCGACACAAGGTGAGTTGCCGCCGCCGCCCCCCGCGTCACACAAAATTTTTCGCCCCTGTTTTCCCCGGGCCCGACCCCACCGTGGCAGACCTTGCGGGCGGTGGGGCCGGGCCAGGGCCTACTTGCTGTCGCGCCGGCGAGGCCCTCCGGGCCCTCGGCGGCTTACGCGGTCGGAGGGAACGCCAAGGGTTCACTCGACCGCGGCCGAGCCATCCTGGCTCGGAATCGCGCCGGCGAGGCCCTCCGGGCCCGCATCACAACCGCTCACCTCCCGAGGGGTTGCCCGTGCCCTGGAGCCCGGCCTTGCTGGCCAGCGCAGCCAGGATGGCGAAGCGCAGCCAGCACGGAGTGAACGCAGGCCCGGAGGGCCGGAGTGAACGTCCGGGCGAGAGGGCACGGGCAACCCCGCCCCCCCAAGAGCCGACTTCGAGTGCCCGCAGTCCCGACCACTGATCCACCAACGGGTGGACCGGTCGGCTGCAGCAAACGTCCAGTCATACCCCGAGCCCACGAGCAAGCCGGCGTCGCCGCTAGCGTTCGCCCCGGGCGGCCAGCCGTTCGCGGATGCGGCTGACCCGCATCCGCAGCGCGCCGGCCGTCGTCCCGAACATCTCGGCCAGCTCGTCGTAGTCGTGCCCCTCGGCGAACTTCATGAGAACCAGTGCCCGATCCTCCTCGTCGAGGTCGTCGAGCAATCGCGCCACGTCGTGGGCCGCGTCGACCGTGTGCGCGACGGCAGGCCGCGTGTCGGCATGCGCCTGCACCAGGGCCGCCTCGTCGCCGACCGCGGACTCGGGCGACTCCCGACGACGGCGGCGGGACCGCGATCGCCGCAACGTCAGGCAGGTGCGGATGGCGACGCCGTGGACCCAGGTCGAGTAGCGGCTGCGGCCGGCGAACTTTCCCCGCTCGAAGAACAGGCGGACGAACACCTCCTGCGCCGCGTCCTCGGCGTCCTGCTGGCTGTTCATGAGCCGCCAGCAGACCCGCCAGACCCGCTCGCGGAACCGATCGACGAGCGCCGTGAAGGCGACGCCGTCGGAGCCTTCACGGGCCGCCTGCGCGGCGAGTTCCTCGTCGGTGAGGGCCGTCCCGCCGTCGTGTCCGTCGCGGCTGTCCACCGGGTGCCGATCTCCCTCGCGCCATGGGCCGACCGACGAGTTGGACCACGATACCCTGCCCGGTCGGGAGCCGGGGCCGGCGGCGGTGACGGCCCCGGGAAACCGCCTTGACCCCCCGCCCGCCTGTTTTCTACGGTCCCCCTCGCCGGCGGAGTCGCCGGGAGCCTCGAGGAGCCCTCCATGACCGCCCCGCTCGACCCCGCGCTCACCAGGCAGATGCTCGACCACATGGTCGCCACCGTCGAGGCCACCCCGTTCCGCGACGACCCGTTCCCGCACTTCCAGGCCCGCGGCTTTGTGCCCGACGACGTCTATCGCAGGCTGCTGGAACTCCTGCCGACCGACGCCAGCTACGAGCCGTTCGGCTATGAGCGACACCAGACCGCCGGCGTCTCCAACCGCCACCGCTTCCGGCTGCTGGCGGCGTCCCTCGACCGGCTCGACGCGGAGCGGCGGACGTTCTGGTATTCGCTCCGGCACGCCTTCGGCAGCCGCGAGCTGAAGCAGGCGGTGTATCGCAAGCTAGCGCCGGGGCTCTCCCTGCGATTCGGCGTAGCGGAGTCGCGGGTCGACGAGGTCGCCGGCTTCGCCTGCCCGGAGCTGTTCCGCGAGACCGACGGCTACTCGATCACGCCCCACCCCGATACGCGGAAGAAGTTGGTGACGATGCAGTTCGCGCTCGCCGCGGACGACTCGCAGGAGGCCCTCGGCACGGAGTTCTACCGCCGCAGCCTCAACCCGCTCGCCTGGCTCCGTGAGCCGCGCGGGTTCGACACCGTGAAGCGGATGCCGTTCGTGGCCAACGCCGTTTACGCGTTCGCCGTGCTCAACACGCTCACGCTCAAGAGCTGGCACGGCAGGACCACGATCCAGGGCCACCAGGGAACCCGCAACTCCCTGCTCAACATCTGGTACGGCGCCGCGGAGCACGCCAACGTCGAGCTCGCCGAGGAGTGCGGCCTGGCCCCGCGGCAGGCCCGGGCTGCGTAGGCGTCAGGCGAGCGCGGTGGCCGCGCGGGCGATCGCCTCGTCGACGGCCGCGGCATCGGCGGCCTCGGCGATGATCCGCACGATCGGCTCGGTGTTGCTGCCGCGGACCAGCAGCCAGCCCCCGTCCCAGTCGAGCCGCAGGCCGTCGAGGCGATCCGCACGGGCCCCCGGAAACGCTGCCGCGACCCGCTCCAGCGCCGCGGTCAGGGCCGGGCCGCGGGTCTCCGCCGAGAGGGCGACCTTCGCCTTCCGCATCACCATCCGCGGCAGCCGCCCGGCAAGGTCGGCCACGCGCTGGAGCGTCCCCCCGGCGCACATCCTGTCGAGGACGAGGGCCATCGCCACGAAACTGTCCCGCACGAGCACGACGCGGGGATCGATCACGCCGCCGTTGCCCTCGCCGCCGATGACGGCGCTCGCCGCCAGCATCGCGTCGACGACGTTGGCCTCGCCGACCGCGGCGACGTGGCAGGGCACGCCGTGCCGCGCCGCGATCGCGGCGGTCATGCCGCTCGTCGCGCAGTTCACCACGACCGGTCCCCTGGTCCCGGCGAGCACGCCCTCGACGGCCAGGGCGAGCGTCGCCTCCTCGCCGATGTAGGCCCCGTCGGCCGTCGCGATCGCCAGCCGGTCGGCGTCGGGATCCTGGAAGAATCCGACGTCCGCCCCGCTCGCCGTGATCCGCGGCAGCATGCCGGCGAGGTTCTCGGCCGTGGGCTCGGGGTCGTGCTCGAACAGCCCGTCGGGCGTGCCCCCCTCGATGACGAAATCGCAGCCCAGGGTCTCGAACAGCAGGCGGGCGACGCGGCTACCCGCGCCATGGCCGCTGTCGAGCCAGACCCGCGGCCGGTGCCGCCGGATCGCATCGACGTCGACCGTGGCGGCGACGAGCCGCACATGCTCGGGCCCGACGTCGAAGCCGCGGACCGTCCCGCGGGGCGTGCCGGAAGGCGGCGCCGCGTGGGCCCCGGACTCGAAGCGGGCGAGCACCCCGCGGCCGGCGGCCGCCGTGAGCACCCGCCCTTCCGCCGCGAAGAGCTTCATGCCGTTGTAGCGGGCGGGATTGTGGCTCGCCGAGATCTGGATGCCGCCGGCCGCCCCGAGGGCACGGATCGCGATCCCGATCGACGGCGTGGCGGCCGGACCGCAGTCGATCACGTCCCGGCCGGCCGCCGCGAGGTGGTCCGCGACCGCGGCGGCGAAGGCGGCGCCGCTCTCGCGGCCGTCGCGACCGATCACGACGGCGCCCGCGGGCAGCGTCTCCGCGAAGGCCGCCGCGTAGCGGACGGCCACCTCGGGGGTGAGCGTTCGCCCCACGATCCCGCGGAGCCCGGACACGCTGACGATCAGCGGCTCGGCGGAGGGCGCGGTGGAGGCGGTGTCGCTCATGGCAGCCGCGAGTATAAAAGTCCGGCCCGGGTTCGACAGGCCCGGCAGAGGAGGATTTACCATGCCCGCGGCTCCCACCGATCCCGTCCAGGCCCGTCGCCTCGAGGCGATCGCCGCTGCCCGATCCTCGGCCGCCATCACGGCGCACTCCGCCGAGGCGATGGGCAACTGGCTCACGCAGCCGCGGTACGCCGAGTTCGCCGCCGAGCTCGGCGACCGCATCGACCGCGGGCTCTGGAAGGAGCTCGACGACGCCTTCTGGACCGTGATTCCCTTCGGCACCGGAGGCCGCCGCGGCGTCATGTATCCCGTGGGCTGCAACGCCATCAACGACCGCACGATCGGCGAGAGCGCCCAGGGCCTCGCCGACTACGTGCGGGGCGTGCTGCCGGCCGGGACGACCCCCTCCTGCGCGATCGCCTACGACACCCGGCACCGCTCCGAGCACTTCGCCCGGCTGTGCACCGAGGTGCTCCTGGCCGCCGGCTTCCGGGTGAACTTCCTGCGCGGCCACCGCAGCACGCCCGAGCTCTCGTTCGCCGTCCGGCACACCCGCAGCAGCTGCGGCATCATGGTGACGGCGAGCCACAACCCGCCCACCGACAACGCCGTGAAGGTCTACTGGGCCGGGGGCATCCAGGTCTCGCCGCCGCACGACAAGGGGATCATCGACCACGTCATGCGGATGGAGACGGTGCGGCGCGAGCCCTTCGACGCCGGCGTGGCAGCCGGCCGCGTGCGGTTCGTCGAGGAGGAGGTCGACCGGGCCTTCGTGGCCGCCGTGCTCGAGCAGTCGACGCCGGGCCCGCGGGACATCTCGATCCTCTACACGCCGCTGCACGGCGTGGGGGCGACCGCGATCGTGCCCGTGCTCGATGGGGCGGGCTTCCGGCGGCTGCGGCTCTACGGGCCGCACGAAAAGCCCGACGGCGATTTTCCCAACGTCCCGGGGCACGTGGCGAACCCGGAGAATCCGGCCGTCCTCACCGGCCCGATCGAGGAGGCCCGTGGCCGCGGCGACGACCTCGTGATCGCCAGCGACCCGGACTGCGACCGGCTCGGCGCCGCCGCGCCGCTCACGGCCGACCCGCGCGGAGAGTGGCGGACGTTCACCGGCAACCAGCTCTGCGGCCTGCTCTGCGGGCAGGCGATCGCCGGCCGCCGGGCCCGGGGCCTGGCGCGGCCGGGCGACTACGTCGTCACCACGCTGGTGACCACCGGGCTCGTCCGCCGCCTGGCCGAGGCCCACGGCCTGGAGGTCGACGACGCGGAGCTCGTCGGCTTCAAGTGGATCTGCGCGGCCGTGGACCGGCTCGGCCCCGAGCGGTTCGTGTTCGGCGCCGAGGAGTCGCACGGCTTCGTGGCGGGCACGCACGTGCGGGACAAGGACGCCAGCGTGGCCGCCCTGCTCCTGGCCGAGCTGGCCGCCGCGCTCAAGGCCCGCGGCCGCACGCTCCACGAGGAGCTCGACGATCTCTACCTCCGGCATGGCTGCCACCAGGAGCGGCAGATCAACGTCATGCTTCCGGGGGCATCCGGCATGGATCGCATGCGGGAGATCATGGCCGCGATCCGCTCCCGTCCGCCGGCCTCGTTCGCGGGCCTGCCGGTGGTCCGCACCCGCGACCAGGCCACCCTCACCACCTGGACCCCGGGAGCGGCCCCGACGTCGTACCCGGGCGTGAAGAGCGACCTGGTGCTCTTCGACCTCGGCGGGCTGGACGGCGCCGGGACGCTGCTGCCTGACGGCCGCTTCCCGGCGCTGAGCAACGCCGTGGCGGCCCGCCCCTCGGGCACCGAGCCGAAGATCAAGTTCTACCTGTTCGCGGTCTCGCCCCCCGGCCCGGCAGCCGACCTCGCGGAGACCAAGCGGGCGCTGCAGGCGCGGCTGGACGCGATGGAGCGGGAACTGCGTGCCCTGGTGGGCGCGTGAGCCGCCCGGCCGTCCGCTGCGGTTGACGCCGCACCGGCTGCCCGCCTAGTGTCCCGCCACCCGTCCCCGGCGGGCAGAAAGGCTCCATGTCCGCGTCCCCCGCCGCTTCCCACGATCCCGACGCCCGGTGGCTGAAGCCCGGTGTCGTCGCCGCCGTGGCGTGTCTCATGAACGGCCTCGTCCTCCTCCTGGACGTGCCGCTGGTCGATCCTTCCGAGGGTCTCCACGCCACGATCGCCCAGGAGATGGTGGAGCGGGGCGACTGGATCACGCCCCGGCTGTTCGGCGAGCCATTTCGCGACAAGCCGATCCTCTACTTCTGGGCGGAGGCCCTGGCGCTCGCCACGTTCGGCATGCGCGTGGCCGCGTTCCGCCTGCCCGGCGTCCTGCTGGCGATCCTGGGGGCGGCGGCCACCGGACTGCTCGCCAGACGGTTGTTCGACGCGCGGACCGGCCTCATCGCCGCGGGCTTCTATGCCACCATGCTCCTGCCGACGGCGCTCGCCCAGGCACCCGTTCACGACGTGGCGCTGGTTCCGCTGGTGACGCTGGCGATCCTCGGCTTCTGGGACGCCGACCACGCCGGGGCGTGGCGCCGGAGGCTGGCCATCGGCTGCGGTGTCGGCCTGCTGCTCGGCCTGATCGCGCTGGTGAAGGGGCTGCCGGGCGTGGCCGTGGTGGGGGTCGCCTACGGCCTGTTCGTCGTGGCCGCCCGGGGCCCCGCGCTCATGCGGCTCTGTCTCGGCCGCCCCACGGCGGCCGACCGCGGCCTCCCGCCGCTGGCGCCGCTCGTCGCGGTGGGCGTGCTCTCGCTGGTCGTCGGTGGACTGGTGGCCGCGCCGTGGTACCTCGTTCAGGAGGCCCGTGATCCCGGCTACCTGCGGTACTTCTTCGTCGCCCGGCACGTCGGCGGCTTCACGACGGGGGGCCAGTCCCACGACGGCCGTCCCTGGTGGTACTACCTGCCGATGCTCCTCGTCGGCGGCATGCCGGCGGTCGCCTACCTGCCGGCGGCGGCCATCGAGGCCCGCAGCCGCGGCGGCTTCGACCGCCGGATCCTCCTGCTCTTCTCGTGGCTCGTCGGCGGCACGCTCTTCTTCTCGGCGGCCAACTCCAAGCTGGTCACCTACGTCTGGCCGCTCTTTCCCCCGATCGCGGTGCTGGCCGCCGTGGTCTGGGGACGCTTGATCGCCGGCACCGCCGCGGCGGCGGCCCGCAGCTGGTCGGGCTGGGCCATCCACGCGGCGTGCCTCGCCGGCCTGCCCGCGTTGCCGGTGGCCGCCATCGCCCTCCGCCGGTTCGCGGGCGTCGAGGTGCCGGGCGTCGCCTGGGCGGCCATCCTGCCCGCGGCGGCGGTGTCCCTCGTGCCGCTGGCCCTGTGGCGCCGCGGACGTCCGGCCGCGGGCGTCGTCGCCGGCGGGCTGGCGGTGGCGGCCCAGTTCGTGGTGCTCATGACCTGCCTCGTCGCACCGTGGTTGCGGGCGATCTCCCCCCGTGACCTGGCGGCCGCGTTCAACGCCCGCGGCAGCCTGCCGCCGCGGCTGGTGTTCGTCGCAGAGCGGCCCTATTCCTTCTTCTTCCACCTCGCTCCCGCCCTGCGGCGCGGATTCACGCCGGAGCGGCTCGTGACCTGCTCTCCCGACGAGGCACGGCGGTTCCACGACCCGCGGCCGGGTGACGTCTTCGTCTACCCCCGCTCCCTCGCGCCGGCCGCGGAACCCGCGGAGAAGATCGGCCGGTGGTGGCTCTACGCCCCGAAGGCGGTCACGACCGGCCCTGCGGCCGCCGCGCTCCCCTGACCGGCCGCTCGCCACCGCCATGGCTGGAGCACATTCGATGAATGTGGAGTTCCGGCTCGGGGGCGGCAAAAGTCTCGTCGCTGTGGGCCGCGACGGCCCAAGGCTCCTCGAGCGTTCGCCGACCCCCTCCGCCTCGTCGCCTGATTTGCAAATGCGTTGCTCCACGCATCCCGAAGTCGCTCTAGAATCGAAGTTATGGACGCCTCCGACGCCGGAACGACGCCCGCCGACACCGACCTGATCGCCGCGGCCCGCGACCGCTCGGTCGCGGCGGAGAAGGTGAGGTCGTTTCCGCAGACGCCCGGCGTCTACCTCATGAAGGACTCGGCCGGCCGCGTCATCTACGTCGGCAAGGCCAAGAACCTCCGGTCCCGGGCCGGGAGCTACTTCCTCAAGGCGGCGGCCGAGGACCGGCGCACGGCCGACCTGGTCCGCGAGATCCGCGACATCGACTACCTCGAGGCGGAGAGCGAGGTCGACGCGCTGCTCCTCGAAAGCCGCCTCGTGAAGGACGTGCAGCCGCGGTTCAACTCCGATCTCAAGGACGACAAGACCTTTCCCTACCTGCAGATCACGACCCACGAGGACTATCCCCGGGTCGAGTTCACGCGGACGCCGCGGCGGAAGGGCGTCAAGCTCTACGGCCCGTTCACGAGCGCCGGAAGCCTCCGCGGCGCCATCGTCGTCCTCCAGCGGATCTTCAAGTTCCGCACCTGCACCCTCGACATCGACGCCGACGACGAGCAGTGGCGGTGGTTCCGCCCCTGCCTGCTGGCCTCGATCGACCAGTGCACGGCCCCGTGCAACCTGCGGATTTCGAAGGAGGACTACCGGCGCGACATCAACCGGCTCAAGACCTTCCTCGACGGGGGCAAGCGGCGGCTGCTGGAGGAGATGCGGAAGGAGATGCTGGAGGCCTCGGCGGCGCTGGCCTTCGAGAAGGCGGCGCGGCTGCGGGACGAGATCCGGCTGCTCGAGACGCTCGGCGACCGAGGGGACCTGGAGGAGCACGTCCAGCCCGAGGTCTTCCTCGTCGACCCGAAGAAGGGGCTCGCCGGCCTCGAGAAGGTGCTCGGGCTCGCCGCGCCCCCGCGGGTGATCGAGGGGGTCGACATCGCCCACCTCCACGGCAACGAGACGGTCGCCAGCCTCGTGCAGTTCATCGACGGCCTGCCCTTCAAGCCCGGCTACAAGCGGTACCGCATCCGCTCCGTCGACGGGATCGACGACTTCAAGAGCATCCACGAGGTGGTCTCCCGCCGGTTCTCGCGACTCGTCCGCGAGGGGGCGTCGCTGCCCGACGTGTTCCTCGTCGACGGCGGCAAGGGGCAGCTCGCGGCCGCCCTCGACGCCGTCGAGTCGCTCGGCATCGAGCCCCCCTGCATCGTCTCGCTGGCGAAGCGGGAGGAGGAGCTGTTCCTCCCCGGCCGCAGCGAGCCGCTGCGGCTGTCCCGCGACTCCTATTCGCTCCGCCTCCTGGAATACGTCCGCGACGAGGCCCACCGCTTCGCCCAGCACTACCACCACCTGCTCAGGGGAAAGCGGACGTTCGACGAGTGACGCCGTCCATGCGGCTCCCACGCAAGTCTCACGCATCCTTCTTTCCCAAGCATTGATTTCGAGAGGGGCAACCCCTCGCTCGTCGACACGGCGACGTACGGGCAACCCGAGCCCGGGGCCCCGTCAGCGGTTGGTCATGTCGCAGGAGACGCCGCCGGCCGCCGGCACGTAGCAGGCCCGCGCGTAGTCCATCACCATGCGATGCGCGCTGAACCGCCAGGCCAGCGAGCTGATCGAGTTCATCATCATGCGGATCCACCGCCGGGGCAGCCCGTCGGCGTCGCGTTCGTAGAACAGCGGCACGACCTCCCGCTCCAGCACCTTGAAGAGCGCCTCGCCGTCGCGGCGGTCGGTGATCTCGTCGTCGTGGTGCGTCTCGCCCCGGCCGATGGCGAAGCCGTTGCAGCCGTCGAAGGCCTCGGCCCACCAGCCGTCGAGGATCGAGCAGTTGAGGCCGCCGTTGAGCACCACCTTCTGGCCGCTCGTGCCCGAGGCCTCCAGCGGCCGGCGGGGGTTGTTGAGCCAGACGTCGACGCCCTGCACGAGGTGGCGGCAGACGTTGATGTCGTAGTCCTCGATGAAGACCACGCGGCCCGCGAACCGCGGGTCGTTCCGCAGGTTCGCGATCTTGCGGATCAGGGCCTTGCCCGGCTCGTCGGCCGGGTGCGCCTTGCCGGCGAAGATGATCTGGATCGGCCGGTCGCGGTCGGCGATCAGGGCGTGCAGCCTTTCGAGATCGGCGAGCACGAGATCGGCCCGCTTGTAGGTGGCGAACCGCCGCGCGAACCCGATGGTGAGAATGTTCGGGTCGAGGACCGTCCGTGCCAGCTCGACGGCCTCGTCGCACTCGCCCCGCCGGCGGCACTGGCGGGCGAGCCGGCGCCGGACGAACTGGAGGAGCAGGTTCTTCAGCGCGTAGTGCGTCTCCCAGAGCTCCCCGGGATCGCACTCGTGGATCTTCTGCCAGATGTCGGGCTCGCCCATGCGGCGAAACCAGTTGGCGGGGAAGATGCGGTCGTAGAGCTGGAGCATCTGCCAGGAGAGCCAGCTGGGAACGTGGACGCCGTTGGTGATGTGCCCGATCGGCACCTCCTCCTCGATCCGCCACGGCCAGAGATTGGCCCACATCCGCCGGCTCACGTGGCCGTGCAGCGCGCTGACGGCGTTGGCCCGGCGGGACATCTTGAGGCCGAGCACCGTCATGCAGAACGGCTCGGAGTGGTTGTGGGGCTCGACGCGGCCCAGCCCCATGAGCTGGTCGTGCGAGATGCCCAGGGAGTCGCGCATCGGCCCCAGGTGCTCCTCCATGAGGCCGCCGTCGAAGCGGTCGTGGCCGGCTGGCACGGGCGTGTGCGTGGTGAACACCGTCTGCCGGGCGACCCGCCGAACGGCGTCGTCGAACGGGTAGCCGTCGCGGTCCATCCGGCCGCGCACGGCCTCGAGCGTCGCGAAGGCCGAGTGCCCCTCGTTGAGATGGTAGACGCCGGGCACGATGCCCATGGCGCGGATCGCCTTCACGCCGCCGACGCCGAGGATCAGCTCCTGCCGGATCCGCGTGCGGTTGTCGCCGCCGTAGAGCCGGCTGGTGAGCTCGCGGTCCTCGGTCGAGTTGCCCTCGACGTCGGAGTCGAGGAGGTAGAGGCTGACGCGGCCCACCGCCATCTTCCACACCTTCGCGTGGAGCGGGCCGTTGCGGGTGTCGATCGTCACCTGCACCGGCCCGCCGTCGAGGCCGAGGGCCGGCTCGATCGGCAGCGCTTCGACGCGGGACTGGAGATATTCCTCGTGCTGGTATCCGTCGATGTCGAGCTTCTGCCGGAAATACCCCTGGTCGTAGAACAGGCCCACGGCGATGAGGGGGACGCCCAGGCCGCTGGCGCTCTTGATGTGGTCGCCGGCGAGCACGCCCAGGCCGCCGGAATAGATCGGCACCGACTCGTGGATGCCGAACTCGGCGGAGAAGTAGACGACCGGCTTCGAGCCGAGCACCCCGGCATGGACCGTGCTCCAGGTCGACTCGGACGTCATGTATTCCTTGAGCCGCCGGTGCGCCTGGTTGATCCGGCTGTAGAGGACGAGCTCGGCGGCCCGGGCCTCCAGCCGCTCCGGCGTGAACTCGGCCAGCAGCGCGATCGGGTTGTGGTCGAGCTGCCGCCAACGGATCGGGTCGAGCTCGCGGAACAGGTTGGTCACCTCGGGGTGCCAGCTCCACCACAGGTTCCGGGCCAGGGCGAGGCACTTGTCGTAGAGGTTCTGAGGGGACAGCTCGTCCAGCCGCAGCGGGGGCAGCCCCAGGGGGGCGGCGGCATTGGCCGCGGCACCGGCGGCGGGCACCGAGACGTCTTCGGCGTGGCTCATGGCAGGGTTTCCGGACGGGGGTGGGCTGGGAACGCCGGCACGCAGCGGGTCGGAGTATATCCCGCCCCCGGAATGGCCGCGAAACCGCCCACCCGCGGCGCCCGGGCCCGGGACGCCTCCGGGCGTGCGGAAAATCTGGCCTTGCAGCCGCCGGGGTCGGCCGCGATCCTTCGCCGCCACTCGACGCCCAGGCACCGTTCATGGCAGCCCCTCGTTCGATCGTCGTCGTCAAGCTCTCGGCCATCGGCGACGTCCTCCACGGCGTCCCGGTGGCGGTCGCCCTCAAGCGGGCCTTCCCCGCCGCGCGGATCGGCTGGGCCGTCGAGGGCCGCGCGGCCGACGTGCTCGCCGGGCACCCGGCGATCGACCACCTCTTCCGCCTGCCCCGCGGCTGGCTGAAGTCGCCCCGCGAGGTGCTCGCGCTCCGCCGCCGGTTCCGCTGGTTCGGGGCCGACGTCGCCTTCGACCTCCAGGGGCTCCTCAAGAGCGGCGTCGCCACCTTGCTCTCCGGGGCGGCGGTGCGGATCGGGCATGCCCGGCCCGCCTCCCGCGAGCATGCGTGGCTCGCCTACACGCACCCGGTGCTGCCCACCGCGACGCACGTCGTCGAGCGAAACTGCGAGCTGCTCTCCGCGGTCGGCGTCGCGGCCGGGACACCGGCCTTCGACATGCCGGGATGGCCGGTGAGCCGGCTGCGGATGCAACGCTGGCTCGACGGCCTGCGGCTGCCGCAGCCGCCGGTGCTCCTCAATCCCGGCGCAGGCTGGCCGTCGAAGCTCTGGCCGGTGGAGCGGTTCGCCGCCACGGCCCGCGCCCTCCACCGCCGTCACGGCCAGCCCACGATCGTCGCCTGGGCCGGGCCGCGGGAACGGTCCGCGGCGGAGCGGATCGCCGCGGAGTCGTTCGGGGCCGCGATCGTCGCGCCGGAGACGACGCTCCAGGATCTCGGCGAACTCTGCCGGCTGGTCCGGCTGGTGATCTCGGGCGACACCGGCCCCCTGCACCTCGCCGCCGCCGTGGGAACGCCCTGCGTCGGGCTCTTCGGCCCCGTCCCCGCGGCGCGAAACGGACCCTACGGGCCCCGGCACGCCTGCGTCGAGCCGCCGCCGGCGCTGCGGCCGGCCTGGAGCGACCGCCGGACCGACACCGCGGCGATGGCGGGCATCGACGTCGAGCGGGTCGTCGCCGCGGCCGAACGGCTCCTGGCACGATCGCAGGCCGCCTGACGCGGCTATACTCTGCGGCCATGGTCCGCCGCGTCGGAAATCCGTTCTACCCGGTCCTCGGCATCGTGGGCTTCCTGTTCACGATCACGGCCGTGAGCTTCTGCCTGGCCGTCCTGCGGGGCGTGCGGCCCGAGACCGCCCGGGGGCCGCGGCCGGCGCTCCAGCGGCTCATGGACCGGCACGGAACGGCGATCCTGGCGGGCGAGCTGGTGGTGCTGGCGATCGCCACGGTCGGCGCCGTGGCCACGGATCACGTCGCGGTCAGGCGGGAGGCCGCCGCCCGGGCGGCGCGGCGGCCGCGGGCCGGGACCGGCTCGCCGTGACGACCTCCGCGGCGGCCAGGATCGCGGCCCTCCGCGAGACGATCCGGGGCCACGACCGGAAGTACTACGTCGAGGCGGCTCCCAAGATCTCCGACCGCGCGTACGACGCGCTCGTCGACGAGCTGCGGGCGCTCGAGGCGCAGCACCCCGATCTCGTCTCGCCCGACAGTCCGACGCAGCGGATCGGCGACGAGCCGGTGGCGGAGCTGCAGCCGGTGCGGCACCGCGTGCCGATGCTCTCGATCGACAACACCTACTCGGCCGAGGACCTCGCGGCCTGGGGCCGGCGGGTCGAGAAGCTGCTCCGCGAGGGGGAGGAGCACGCCGACGAGCCGATCGAGTGGGTGCTGGAGCTCAAGATCGACGGCGTCGCCGTGTCGCTCACCTACGAGTCCGGCCGGCTGGTGCTGGCGGCCACCCGCGGCAACGGCGTCGTCGGCGACGACGTCACGCACAACGTCCGCGCGATCCCCGGCGTGCCGCTGCGGCTCGACCTCGCCGCGCCCCCGGGGCTCGCCGAGATCCGCGGCGAGATCTACATGACCAACTCCGACCTCGTGGCGCTCAACGAGGGGCAGGCCCGCGAGGGCCTGCCCCCCTTCGCCAACACGCGGAACGTCACCGCGGGGAGCATCCGCCTGCTCGATCCCCGGGAGAGCGCGCGGCGGCCGCTGCGGTTCTTCTGCCACGGCGTGGGGGATGCCGCGGACCTGGGGGCCGACTCGCAGGCCGGCCTGCTCGCCTGGGCGACGACCGCCGGACTGCCGGTGGCTCCGGGCACGCGGGTCTTCGCGTCGCTCGACTCGCTCGTCGCCCGGGGAACCGAGCTCATCGAGGAGCTGCACGATCTCGACTTCGAAGTCGACGGGTTCGTCGTCAAGGTGAACCGGTTCGACCAGCAGCGGCGGCTGGGGGCGACGGCGAAGAGCCCGCGGTGGGCCATCGCCTGGAAGTTCGAGAAGTTCGAGGCCACCACCCGCCTCGCCGGCATCCGCGTGCAGGTGGGAAGGGGCGGGACGATCACGCCGGTGGCCGACCTCGAGCCGGTGGAGCTCGCGGGCACGATCGTCCGCCGCGCGAGCCTCCACAACGCCGACGAGATCGCCCGCAAGGACGTCCGCGTCGGCGACGTGCTCGTGGTCGAGAAGGCCGGCAAGGTGATCCCCCACGTCGTCCGCGTGGAGAAGCACCTGCGGAAGGGGCGGCTCGCCCCCTGGACGTTCCCCACCGCCTGCCCCGAATGCGGCGCCCGGCTGGTCAAGGACGAGGACGGCGTCTTCATCCGCTGCCCGGATGTCGACTGTCCGGCCCGCTGCCGCGAGCGGCTGAAGTTCTTCGCCTCGCGCGGGGCGATGGACATCGAGGGGCTCGGCGACAAGCTCGTCGAGCAGCTGGTCTCCACGGGCCTCGTGAAGGACTACGCCGATCTCTACGCGCTGGAGCCGGTGCAGCTGGAGCCGCTGGAGCGGATGGGGGAGAAGTCGGCGGCGGCGCTGGTGAGGCAGATCGCGGAGAGCCGGCGGCGGGGCCTCGCCCGCGTGCTCAACGCGCTCGGCATCCGGCACGTGGGCCCGCGGGTGGCCCAGCTGCTCTGCGCGCGGTTTCCGTCCATCGACAGGCTCCGCGCGGCCACCGTCGAGGAGCTGGCCGAGGTGCCGGACATCGGCGAGGTGATCGCCCGCAGCGTGCACGAGTGGCTGGCGAGCCCGGCCGGGCGACGGACGATCGACAGGCTGCAGGACGCGGGCGTGCGGCTCGACGTGCCGGCGGAGGAGCGGCCGCGGGAGGGGCCGCTGACCGGCAAGACGCTCGTCGTCACCGGCACGCTCGCGGGATTCACGCGCCAGCAGGCCGAGGAGGCGATCCGCAAGGCCGGCGGCCACGCCGCCTCGAGCGTCTCCCGGAAGACGGATTACCTGGTCGCGGGGGAGGAGGCCGGCAGCAAGCTGGCGAACGCCCGCAAGATCGGCGTGCCGATCCTCGACGAGGCGGCCTTCCGGAATCTCCTCGGCGCGGAGTGAGCGGCGGCCCGGCGGGCACCGTGGAGGGGCTGCCCATGCCAGGGAGCCGGCGTCGCTGACAAGCGGAGCCAGGATGGCGCAGCGCCGGCAGCATCGAGTGAACGGAGCCCAGGATGGGCGCAGTGAACGTCCGGCGAGCGGGCATGGGCGGCCCCGACCCACGCCAGACGTCGATTCAGCACATGCCGTGCGGAACAGCATTGCCAGGATGGGCGCAGCGAACGTCCGGCGACAGGGCACGGGCAGCCCTTCCCTGATGCGTTCGGCGGAGCAGGGCCGACCCGTCGCGCGGCTACGGATCGCCCGCCGCCAGCGGGACGCAGAAGATCGCCAGCGCGCAGCCCCAGAGCGGTTCGCCGGCGAGGATCCCGATGAGCGGCCAGGCGACGAGGCCCGCGCGGGCCAGCGGCTGCTGCGTGGCCGAGAACCACAGGCCGACCGCGAAGACCGCCTCGAAGGCCGTGATCCCGTGCGTCACGAGGTTGACGAGGTATTCCGAAGCCGCGTAGGCCCCGGTGAGGTCGAGGATCCGGGAATCGGGCCGCGCGGCGAGCCACCAGGCCGCGGTGCCGTCCCACCAGGCGTCCCCCTTGAGCTGCGAAAGGAGGCCCGCCGTCGCGATGGCCGAGGCGTGGAGCTGCATGAGTCCCGCGGCGATCCTCGGCCGCAGCGCCGGACCGGCCGCCCCGCCGCCGCCGATCGCCAGGCACCAGAGCAGGACGGCCAGGCAGTCGTCGGCGGGACCGGCGAGCATCGGCCCGCGGTGCATGAGCGACGCCCAGAGCCCGGCGGCGAGCACGGCGACCACGGTCGTCGCGACGCCCGTCAGGAGGAGCACGAACGCCGCCCCCGTCGCGGCGAACGCGCCCCAGACCGCCCAGTCGGTGACCGTCAGGTCGAAGAGCGACACGCCGAACCGCGGCCGCGACGCCGCGGCGGCCTCCACGGGGATCATGCCCCGCGGACCGAACCAGACGAGAAGGTCGCCGGCGTAGCTCCAGAGGAGCGCCAGGCCGAGCAGGGCGGCGAGGATGCGAACGATGGCCAGCGGCCGCGGATCGGCGGGCGTGAACCAGAACCGCATCCAGGTGGCGGCGACCTCCGCCGCCGGGGAGCGGCTCGTTCGCTCGACGGAAGGCCTGCTCATGGCGCCGCCTCGGGCCGCACGAGTGGCGCGACCGCGGTGGGATCCTCGGCGGCCAGGAGCTGGACCTCGCCGTCGACCCGCCGCACGCGGGCCTCGTAACCGCGTTCGAGGCCGGCCGGCGGCGGCCCGCCCCGCGCGGCGAGCGGCCGGCGCAGGATCCGCAGCGTCAGGTCATCCGTGCCGATCGCGGTGAAGCCGCCGGAGCCGACGGCGGCGGCGAGCATGCCGGAGGCGGCGCCGGTGTCGGCATCGGCCGCGATCGCCCGCGCCAGCCGCCGCCAGCGGGCCGCCCGCTCGCCCCGCAGGCCGTCCGGCCATCGGCGGGCGATCGCGTTCGGGCCGCCACCGGCGAGCTCGAGCAGATGGTCCGCGTCGTCGGGCATGCCCCACGTGAGCCGGTGATCGAAGCCGAGGTCGAGCCAGGCCGGCGCCAGCCAGGGGGAGAACAGTCGGCCCTTGATCGTGCGGAGGACCGCCGAGCTGCCGCTGCCGGTGTTGACGACGATCGTGAGCAAGAGCCCGACGAGGTACAGCGTCAGCAACACCGTCACCGCTGCGACGACGGCCTCCGACGGTCGGTTCGACTCAGGGGGTGGTGCGGGCATGGCGGCGGATGACGCGCGACGCGGACGGGAGGGCCGACGGATTGCCACGTCGGCACGGAAGGCGAGTTACGAGTGTGCTTCGTCGTCCCGGGAATCGCCAGTGCCGGATTCCACGCTCCTGCCGTGAGACGCCGTCGGCACGCGTCCCGACGCCTCCGCACCCGCCGTCACGTTGACACGCCGCTGCGGGGGCGATAGTTTTCGGAGGTGTCGCGGGCTTTTTCCGCACCGCGACAGGCCCCGTCGGATCCCCGATCCCAGACGGGTGGCGCAGGTTTCACTCGGGGGATTAGCTCAATTGGGAGAGCGTCTGGCTGGCAGCCAGAAGGTCAGGGGTTCGAATCCCCTATCCTCCATTCAAGTTCCCGACGCCCGCGGGGCCAGCGTGGCCCCTGCGGGCCGATCGGTGAGAGGTCGCCCGCCGGGCGACGCCCGGAGCCATATCGCGGGCCTCGACCGCGAACGACAGCGGCCATGGTGATCGACCCCGGCGTTGAGGTGGCGTGGGTCGACGGACGGTTCCTCCCGCGGGCCGATCTCGCCCTGCCCGTGGGCGACGCCGGATTCGTGATGGGGGCCACCGTCACCGAGCAGCTGCGGACCTTTCACGGCCGCCCGTTCCTGCTGCCGGAGCATCTCGAGCGGCTGGCGGAGTCGCTCGCCGTCGTGGGCATCGAGCCGCCCCTCCCGCTCGCCGACTTCGGCTCGGCGGCGGAGGAGGTCGCGGCCCGCAACCACGCGGTGCTCGCCGGTGCCGCATCCGGCGGCGCGGGCCCCCCGCCGGACCTCGGCCTCGTCGTCTTCGTCACGCCGGGCGACCTGGCGGCACAGCAC
Organism: Pirellulales bacterium; assembly: GCA_044339885.1. Classification (GTDB taxonomy): domain Bacteria; phylum Planctomycetota; class Planctomycetia; order Pirellulales; family UBA1268; genus QWPN01. The sequence goes on from JBIIUP010000001.1 coordinate 36,672, forward strand.
GGCGGCCGCGGCGGCAGGCCGCGGGCGATGATCCACACGTTTCCGCTCGCCTTCACGATCTGGGCCGACGCCTACGAACACGGCGTTTCGCTGCGCAGCGTGACGGTGCGGCAGGTGCCCGAGGCGTGCTGGCCGATCCGCGCCAAGGTGCGGAGCCGGCTGCACTACTGGCTCGCCGACCGCGAGGCCCACGCGGCCGAACCCGGTGCCCGCGGCGTGCTCGCCCACGCCGACGGCCGGATCAGCGAGACCTCGACGGCCAACGTCGCGATCGTGTCGTCCGGTGTCATCCACGCCCCTCCCGCCTGCGACGCGCTCGTCGGCGTGAGCCTCGGTCACGCCCGGCGGCTCGCCGCGGCCCGGGGCCTCGGCTGGCGGGAGCGGTCGCTCACCGCCACCGATCTCGCCACCGCCGACGAGATCCTCCTCACGAGCACGCCCAGCTGCATCCTGCCGGCCACGCGATTCGACGGCCAGCCCGTCGGCGCCGGCACGCCGGGACCGGTCTTCCGTGGTCTGCTCGACGCCTGGAACCTCGACGTCGATCTCGACATCGCCGCCCAGGCCCGGGCCTGGCGCGGCCGACCCGCCCGGTCCGCGTCCTGAAGCACCGACGTCGAGCCCCCGGGCGGCGCGGCCCGCGGCGGCCGGCATTGCCCGCGGCGGCCAAACCGTCATACTGTCCGTGTTCGGGGGGGGTGTTCATCGACCTGACATCTTCGAGCCTGCGCACCCGTTGGCCTCCCCGCCCGTAGCGTTCCTGGAAATTTAACCCTTTTCGGAGCCTCTTTGATCGACGGCGGGCCGAAGCCCGTCGCGCTCGCGCCGCCGTCTTCCCGACGGGGGCAACACTCGGAGGTGGATCATGCACTTTCTCCTGGCCAACGCGGCGAACACCGCCGCCCTGTCGATGGACTTCACCAAGAATGCCGACATCCTGCAGTCGATCACGCTCTACCTGTTCTTCGCCGGCACCGTCGCCATGGGGGCCGGTGCCCTCTACTTCTTCCTGCTGCGCGACGACGTCGACCCTGCCTACCGCAGCGCGATGGTGGTGGCGGGGCTCGTCTGCGCGATCGCCTGCTTCCACTACTACAAGATGACGGCCGTCTACCAGGCGGGCGGACAGTTCCCCACCGCGCTGCGGTACATCGACTGGCTGTTCACGACGCCGCTGCTGCTCGTGAAGTTCCCCCTGCTGCTGCGGATGGGCGAACGCGGGGCGAAGTTCTTCTGGCAGCTCGTCATCCTGGACGTCGCGATGATCGTCACGGCCTTCATCGCCGAGACCTCGGTGGTCGACTCGCAGCGGTGGTGGGGCTTCTTCCTGGTCTCGTGCCTCTTCGAGGCGTTGATCGTCGGGACGCTCTACCTGCAGCTCGGCCAGTCGATCTCGGAAGCACCCGCCCCGCTGGCCAGGGCCCTGGAGACGATGCGTCTGTTCGTCCTCGTCGGCTGGGCGATCTACCCGATCGGCTTCCTCATGGCCCGGTCGGGATACGGCGAGCTCCGCGAGATCGTCTACAACGTCGCCGACGTGATCAACAAGGTGGGTTTCGGCCTCGTCGCCTACCACGGCATCAAGGCCCTGGGCTCCGATTACGGCCGACGCGGCCACTGAGCAGCGCATGAGCGGCGCATCGGCCGGCCCGCCCGCCTGACCGCGGCGGGCCGGCCTGCCCGCCGGAGGTGGCCCGCATGACGTCCTCGTGCATCCCCGCGGCGGGAGCGTTCCAGGACGCGGCCTTCCGCCGGCTGCCGCTGGCCGTGATGCTCGCCTCCGCGGCGGCGTGCCTGGCCTGGGGGCCGGGCTGGTCGGTGCGGGCGGCCCCCTGGCCGTGGCTGGCCTCGCTCGCCGTGGTCGGGCTGCCACACGGTGCCGCCGACCTCGCGGTCACGCGGCGGCTGCTGGGGCGGACTGGAGTCCTATGGCTCTTCGTCGGTTATACGGCCATCATGCTCCTCGTCGGCGCGGCCTTCGCGACCTGGCCGGCGACCGTGCTCGCCTCGTTCCTCGCGCTGAGCGGCTGGCATTTTGGCGCCGCGCATGCCGACGGCCAGTCGCCTCCGCTGCGGCGACGCCCCGGCGGGCTGTTCCTGGCGGCCGTCGCGCGAGGCGCCTCCGTGATCGGCATGCCGCTGGCGGCGTGGCCGGAGGCGGCGGCCGAAGTCGCCCGGTCGCTGGCGGCCCTCGCCGGGACGGATTGGGTGGCCGATCCGGCCGCGATCCGCTCGGCCGGCACCGCCTGCGTGGCGGTCGGCGCCGCCTCCCTCGCCGCCGAGGCCTGGTCGACGCGGCAGGATCCCGGCGGGCCGGGCCGCTCGCTGGCGACGCTCGGCGAACTCGCCGTCTTCGGCGGGCTGGCGGTCGTCGCCGACCCGCTGTTCTCCGTGGGGACGTACTTTCTCTGTTGGCACGCCTGGCGGCAGATGCGGCTGCTGGCCCCGGTGATCGGCGCGACGCCGATCCAAGACGCCCGGTCGCTCGCCCGGGCCCTCGGCGAGATCCACCTCGCGGCGCTGCCGCTGCTCGTCCCCACATGGGCGGCCCTCGCCGCCCTCTGGTGGCTCGTGCCGGCCGCCCACTCGACGCGCGGACTGGCCATCCTCTCGCTGGCGGTCTACATCGTCGTCACGCCGTCGCACGACCTGCTGAGAGACTGGTGGCGGTCCCGGACGACCTCCGACGAGGCCGCCGGCCGCCGCCCACGGCGGCAATCCGCCGGATCGCACGGCGGCGGCACGCTCCGCCCCCGAGCCGGAGCTACCCAGAAGTCCAGTGCGCCCTAGCTGGAACAAGTCTGCCGGAGCAGGGATGCGACGACGGCCCCTCGGTGTTTTCACCGGTCGGCGCAGTGGATAAAGGCCATGGATGGCTTTTTCCACGGGCAGCTAGACTGCCGGCTTTCGCCGGAGGCCCGCACGCCGCGCGGGCACGCCATGAACGCCCTGAAGGCCCTACTCGACGTCTTCCTGCACCTCGACGAGCATCTGCACGGGATCATCGAGGCCTGGGGGCCTTGGACCTACGTCCTGCTCTTCGCCATCATCCTCTGCGAAACGGGCCTGGTGGTGACCCCGTTCCTGCCGGGGGACTCGCTCCTGTTCGCCGCCGGGGCCATGGCGGCGCTCTACCCCGACGACCTCAACGTCGTCCTCCTCCTGGGGCTGCTCAGCGTGGCCGCGATCCTCGGCGACACGCTCAACTACGCCATCGGCCGCTGGCTCGGCCCGCGGGCCTTCAAGATCGACCGCTGGTTCCTCAAGCACGAGCACCTCGAGCGGACGCGGGCCTTCTACGAGCGGCACGGCGGCAAGACGATCGTGCTGGCGAGATTCGTGCCGATCGTCCGCACCTTCGCCCCGTTCGTGGCCGGCGTGGGGAGGATGAACTACCCGCAGTTCCTCTTCTACAACGTGGCGGGCGGGATCGCCTGGGTGCTCATCTGCACGCTCGCGGGCTACTTCTTCGGAAACATCCCGGTCGTGAAGGAGAACTTCGAGCTCGTGGTGGTCGGCATCGTGCTGGTGTCGGTGCTGCCGATCGCCTGGGAAGTCCTCTCCGCCCGGCGCCGCGGCCGCCGGTGAACCGGCCGCGGCCTCCCGCCGGCGTCCGCTACCGGAGCCGCGCCGCCGTCTCGTCGAACACCCGGTCGAATTCGGCGCGGGTCCGCGCCGTGATCGACTGCACTTCCGCCCCGAGGGCATCGGGCGGGTCGTAGCCGAGCAGCTGCGCCAGCTTCCGCCGCTCGTCCGGCGCCGCGGGGAAGTCGTGGCGGGCCGGCGCGTCGAGGAGCCGCAGGCGGCCCTCGATCGCCCGCAGCGTGCGGTAGGCCCGCTCGAGGAACGCGAACCGCTCGTCGTCGAGGTGGCCGGCGGCGTGGAGAGCGTGGAGGGCGGCCGACGTCCGCGTCGTCCGCAGCCGCTCGTCGGCCCCGCCGTGCACGAGCTGGAGCACCTGGGCGATGAACTCGATGTCGACCACGCCGCCGGGACCGCGCTTGAGGTTCGTCGCCTGCGCCCCCTCCTCCATGCGCCGCCGCATCCGCCGGATCTCCTCCACATGTTCGGCCCGCCAGCCGTGGCCGTAGCTCGCCGCCACGATGATCCGCTCGGCCTCAGCCCGCGCGGCAGGCGCCGCCACGACGACCCGGGCCTTGAGGAGCGCCTGCCGCTCCCAGACGGCCGCGGGGCCTTCCGGGGCGAAGTAGCGGCCGAACTCGTCGAGCGAGATCGCCGGCGAGCCGCTGCGGCCCATGGGCCGCAGCCGGGAGTCGAGCTCGTAGAGCCGCCCCTGCGGCCCCAGCCCGTTGCACGCCTTGGCCGCGCGGAGCGCCAGCTCGCCGAAGAAGTGGGCGTTCGTCGTGCTCCCGGTGTCCCGCGCCCGGCGGCGGTGCGCGCAGACTCCGTCGTGGTCGTAGAGGAAGACGACGTCCACGTCGCTGGCGTAGTTCATCTCGCGACCGCCGAACTTCCCCATGGCGAGGACCACGGGCTCCGCCGGCGCGGCCGCCTCCCCGCCGCCGACCGTCGGCTCGCCGAAGCGGTCGACGAGCGCCGCCCGCTCGGCGGCCACGACCGCCCGCAGGATCGTCTCGGCGATCGCGGTGAGCGCGGCGGTCGTCGTCTCCGCGTCCTGCTTGCCGAGGATGTCCCGCACGCCGACCCGCAGCTGCTGCGAGGCCTTGAACGCGTGGAGGATCGGCGCGCGGTCGGTGGCCCCGCGGGAGAGCTCGTCGAGGCCCGCGGCCAGGTCCTGTGGGGTGGGCAGCCGGTCGACGAGCAGGCTGTCGAGCAGCTCGTCGATCATGCCGGGGTTGCCGACGAGGAGCCGGGCCAGGAACGGGCTCGACGAGCAGAGCCGCACCGTGAGGTCGAGCGACGGGGGATGGAAGCTCAGCAGCTCCCAGAGCACCCCCTTGCCGCCGAGCGACCCGGCCACGGCGCCGAGGTTCACGAGCGTCGCGTCGGGGTCGGGCGTGCGGCCGATGGCGGCCAGGAGGCGGGGGGCGATCGCGGCGAGGAAGTGGCGGCAGCGGCGGGAGGAGAGGAAGCGGACCCTCTCCTCGCCGAGGTCGACCAGCGCGCGATGCGCCGCCGTCACGTCGCGGAATCCGTGGCGGGCCAGCACCTCCCGCACCCGCTCCGCCGGCGGGTCGGGATCGAGCACGAGGTCGACCTCGGGCTCGGGCCGCTCGTCGTCGGGAAAGGCGTCGTGGAGCAGGTGGTCGAGGATCCTGCGATTGAGGTCCGTCGCCTCGGCGAGCCTGCGCCGCAGCCGGTCGCGGCCGTCGGGGCCCGTGCCGAAGCCCAGTCGCACGGCCAGCCGGCCGAGCTCCTCGTCGCCGGCGGGGAGCCGGTGCGTCCGCCGGTCGTAGAGGATCTGGAGGCGGTGTTCGACGGTCCTCAGCAGCGTGGAAGTCCGCTCGAGGATCTCCCGCTCCTGGTCGGTGAGGCTCCCGGTCTCGGCGAGCCGGCGGATCGCCTCCAGCGTGTTGCCCGTGCGGACCCGGGGCGTGTCCCCGCCGCCGAGGAGCTGGAGGAACTGGATCGTGAACTCCACGTCGCGGATGCCTCCCCGGCCGTGCTTCACGTCGGACCCGTCGGTGCCCGCGCGGATCGCCTGCTGCTCGATCCGCCGCTTGAGCGCCTTGATGCCGGCGATGTCGGCCCGCGTCAGCCAGCGCCGGTAGACCCAGGGCTCGAGCTCGGCGAGCAGCCGCCCGCCCAGCCGCTCGTCGCCGGCGACGCAGCGGGCCTTGATCCACGCCTGCCGCTCCCAGGTTCGGCCCTCGCGGTCGAAGTACTGCAGCATCGCGTCGAGGCCCAGCGACACGGCGCCGGCGTTGCCGTGCGGGCGCAGCCGCAGGTCGACGCGGTAGGCGGCCGCCAGGTCGGTCGTCTCGGCCAGCAGCCGCACCGTCTCCTGCACGACCCGCTCGAAGAACTCCTGGTTCGTGCCCGGCTTCGGCCCCTCGACCCGGCCGTCCGCCGAGTGGACGAACACCAGGTCGATGTCGCTGGAATAGTTGAGCTCGCCCCCCCCGAGCTTCCCCAGCGCGATCGCGGCGATCGTCGCCGGGCCACCCCCCGGCTCCCGCGGGATCCCGCGCCGCTGCCCGACGCCGGCGAGGGCCGCGGCGAGCGCCGCCTGCACGATGCAGTCGGCAACGTGCGACAGCTGCGCGGCGACGGTCTCCAGCGGCAGCCCGGCCACCACGTCGCCGTAGGCGATCCGCAGCGTCTGCCGCCGCTTGAACCGCCGCAGGGCCCGCATCACGCCCTCCGGTTCGTGGAGCGGCCCGACCTCCGCGGCGAGCGCGGCGGCCAGGCTCTCGCGCTTCTCGGGACGGCCCTGCCCCACGCGGACCTGCTCCCACGACTCCGGATCGGCGATGACGATCTCGGCGAGGTACGGGCTGGCGGAGAAGATCCGCAGGAGCGTCTCCAGGGACCGCGGATCCCGCTCGCAGAGCGTGCCGACGGCCAGCGGGCTGCGGACGGCCCCGACGAAGCGTTCGAGGGCCACCAGCACGCGGTCGGGGTCGCTCGTCTCGGGCAGCAGGGCGGCAAGGCGGCCGCACAGCCCGGACAGCAGGTCGAACGTCAGGCCGTGCTCCGCCAGCCCGCGGATCGCCCGGCCGGCGGCGGCGGGGTCGGCGAGGCCCGCCGAGCGGCCCCACTCGGCGGCGGCCGCCGCGTCGTCGAGGAGCCGCACGGCGTCGACCGCCGTCGTCATGGGGCCGGGCCCCGCGGGGACGGCGCGATGTCGTAGAGGTCGGTCGGCTGCTCGCCGGAGAGCCGCAGGTGGTCCAGCGGGACCGCGTCGTCCAGGCCGTCGGCGACGACGGCCGCGAGCGACCAGGCGCCGGCCGAGAGGATGTCGACGTCGACGAGCCGGCCGACGAGCCGGGTCGGCGCGTCGAAGACCACGATCCGATCGCACATCGTGCGGCCGGAGAGCTGGGCGACTCCGTCGGGGCCGGGATCGACCCCCTGCTTCTCGTCCCGGGTGGAGAGCCCCTCGACGAGCACCCGCTGCCGGGTGCCGACGAAGCGGAGGTTGCCGGCGAGGCTCACCTCCTCCTGGGCCTCCAGCAGCAGGCGGTTCCGCTCCTTCTTCACCTCCTCGGGAACGTCGTCCGGTAGCCGCTCGTGGGCCTTGGTGCCGGGCCGCGGGCTGTACTTGAATATGAAGCTGTTCTTGAATCCGGCCGTCCGCACCAGTTCCAGCGTGGTCGCGAACTCCGCATCGGTCTCGCCGCAGAAGCCGACGATGAAGTCGCTCGTCACGGCGGCCTGGGGCAGCGCCTCGCGGACGCGGCCCAGCATCTCCATGTATTCGCCGATCGTGTACCCGCGTTTCATCCGCGCGAGCACGGCGTCGGACCCGTGCTGGGCCGGCACGTGGAGGTAGTGGCAGACCTTGGGCAGGTCGCGGACGGCCGCGATCAGGTCGGTGGTCATGTCCCGCGGGTAGTTCGTCACGAACTTGATCCTGTCGAGCCCCTCCACGGCGTCCAGCCGGGCGAGCAGGTCGGAGAGCCGGTGCGTCGTGCCGCCGGATGTCCAGCGGTAGGAGTTCACCGTCTGCCCGATGAGCGTGACCTCACGACAGCCCTCGGCCACGAGCTTCCGCGCCTCGGCGAGGATCGTGTCGGGGGACCGCGCCTGCTCCGGGCCGCGGACGTGCGGCACGACGCAGAACGCGCAGAACTTGTCGCAGCCGGTCTGCGTGCGGATGAAGGCCTGGAACGGCGTAGGCCGCATCGCCGGATCGCGGTCGGGGTCGTAGCTCTCGAAGCTCCGCGCGATCGCCTCGCGGCTGGCCCCCTTGCGGTCGAGGCTCACCTCGATCCGCGGGCCGCCGCCGGCGAGCACGTCGGCGACGAGGGCCGGCACCTGGTGGAGCTGCCCCGGGCCGACGACGAGGTCGACCCACGGCGCCCGCTTCCGCACCAGTTCCCGGTCCTTCTGGGCCATGCAGCCGAGCACGCCCACGACGAGCCCGGGACGCTTCGCCTTCTCCAGCCGGATCCGGCCCAGCGCCGAGTAGATCTTGTCCTCCGCGTGCTGGCGGACGGAGCAGGTGTTGTAGAAGACGGCGTCGGCCTCGGCGTGGCTGGTGGCGAGGTCCCAGCCCTGCCGGCGCAGGGCGGCCACCACGAGCTCGCTGTCGAGCACGTTCATCTGGCAGCCGACGGTCTCGATCCAGAGTCGCTTGGGCATCGGAAGGATTCTAATACCTCCGCCGCCGAGCCGGCGGGGCTTCAGCCCAGGCGGGCCCCCGGCACCAGCGGGCTGCCGCGGAGGAATTCGCCGCTCGACATGCTCCGCCGCCCCTCCGGCACCAGCCGCAGGATCCGCACGGCCGTGCCGTCCCCGCAGGCGACCACGAGCCGGTCATCCGCGGCCTCGACCACGGTGCCCGGAACGGCCTGCAGGGCGGTCGTCGGCTCCACGACGAGGTCTTCGAGCACGAGCCGCTGCCGCGTGCCGTCGCCGCGGGTGAAGAAGGTCGCGGCCCGGGGCCAGGGCTCGAGGGCGCGGCGCAGCCGCTCGATCCGCGCCGCCGGCTCCGTCCAGTCGACGATGCCGTCGGCCTTGGCCAGCCGCGGCGCCCGCGTGGCCCGGGCGGCATCCTGCGGCTCGCCCACCGTGAAGCCCCCGCCGCCGGTCGCGGCCGCACGCAGCCGCTCGATCGCCTCGGGCACGGCCTCCGCGCCGAGTTCGGCCAGCCGCGGCTCGAGTTCGGCGGCGGTCTCCCGGTGGCCGACCGCCGTGGACCGCGCGAGGATCACGTTGCCGGCGTCGAGCGACGCCGTCATGTGGATCACGCTCACGCCGCCGAGCGGGTCGCCCTCGCGAATGGTCCACTGCACGGGGGCGGCGCCGCGGTGCCGGGGCAGCAGCGAGCCGTGGAGGTTGATCCCGCCGAGCGGGGCGACGGCGAGCAGTTCGGGGGCGAGGATCTGCCCGTAGTCGCAGACGACCAGCAGGTCGGGTGCGGTGGCGGCGATCGCGGCCACGGCCCCAGGGTCGTTGACCCGCTCGGGGTCCAGGATCGGCAGCCCGGCCGCGGCGGCCGCCTCGCGGAGCGGATTCCGCGGCGGCCTGCGGCCGGGGGCCGCGTGATCGGGCCGTGTGACGACCGCGACGACGACGTGCGGACCCGCGGCGACAGCCCGGAACATCGGCACCGCGAACGGGCCGGTGCCCATCACCACGATCCGCAGCGGACGCGTCACGCCACGCACCTGGCCGACTCGAGCCGGGCGAGTTCGGCCACGAGCACCTCGGTCGCCGGCACCTCGCCCCGGGACTGCTTGCCCGCGAAGACCTCCTCGAAGCTCTCGATCGCCCGCCTCGAGGCGAGCGCCGCCGCCTCGGGCAGACGGTCGGTGAACAGCCGCCCCTCGAGATGGTCGAACTCGTGCTGGACGACCCGCGCGAGCAGCCCGTCGAGATCGAGGTGGATCGCATCGCCGTCGAGCGTCCAGGCGTCGACCACGATCCGCTCCGGCCGCCGCACGTCCATCCGCAGGCCCGGCAGGCTCAAGCAGCCCTCCTCCTGCACGGCCGTTCCGCGGGGCCGGCTCAGCGTGGGGTTCACGAACACGAGCTCATCCCCCTCGCCGCGGCGTCCGGCCACGTTGACGACGAACATCCGGTACGGGAGGGCGACCTGGTTGGCGGCGAGCCCCACGCCCTGGGCCCCGTACATGATGTCGAACATCCGCGCCGCCGCGTCGCGGACGGCGTCGTCGAGCAGGACGAGCGGCTTCGTCCGCCGCCGCAGCGCCGGGTGCGGGTACTCGACCAGCGCCAGCGGTCCGATGGTGGCGGCGTCCGGGTGCGATGTCGTCGTCATGTCGTCGTCATCTCGTCGTCGGGGGTCGTCAGGGGTCGGGATGGAAAGCCCTCGGCACGCGGGGCAGCGGTCGGCCAGCCGCCGGGGCATCACGGCCATCACGCCTCGGCGGGACACCGTCCCCTGATGATACCGGCAACCGGACGGGGTGCGGCTGGTACCATGCCGGGGTCATGCACGGGGAACCTTCCGCCGCGAGAGACGCCTCCTGTCAGGCCCCCGGTGCCTGGCGATCACCCGCCGTCTGGCTGGCGACCTGCGGAGGGATCGGCCGGGCACGGCCGGCGCCCGGAACATGGGGCTCGGTGCCGGGCATCGCGGTGTCGCTGGCGTCCGGCGCGGCCGCGGTCAGGCTGGCCGGCCTTCTCGGCGGGGGGCCGGCGGCGACGGTCGCGGTCGAAGCCGCCCTGCTGGTGGCCCTGGCCGCCGCCGGCATCCCGATCTGCGCGCGGGCCGCCCGCCTGCTCGGCCGCGGCAAGGATCCCGGGGCGATCGTGTTCGACGAGATGGCGGCCCTGCCGATGGCGCTGCTGGCGGTGCCACCGGCCGCCCGCTCGGCGGCCGTCCTCGGGACCGCGTTCGTGCTCTTTCGGTTCTTCGACGTCACGAAGCCGTTCCCGGCGCGGCAGCTCGAGCGGCTGCCGGAGGGCTGGGGCATCATGGCCGACGACTGGGCGGCTGCCGGGTGGGCGGCCGCGGTGCTGGCCGCCGTGCGGGCCGCGGGCTGGGTGTAGGGCGATGCGGATCCTCCTGGTGGATCACGGCTGCAGCGACCATCCGCACACGCGGGTCCACCGGATCCGCGAGGGCCTGGCGGCCGCGGGCATCCGGGCCGCGGTCTGCGGGCCGTCGTCGGTGTCGTCGCTCGAGGCCCAGTCTCCCGACATGCACGGGATCCACCTGAACGACGTGGCCGCTGCCTCCCGCGGCCTGCTCGCCGCCGTGCGGGACGGGTCGGCCGCGGCGTTCCTCGCCGCCGTCGCCACCGTGCCGGCCCGCCTGCTCGGACTGGTCCGCGAGACGGCGCGGCAGACGATCGCCGAGGCGACCGACGTCTTCGATCCCGACGTGATCTTCGTGCTCCACGCCGGCATCCTCACCGACCTGGCCGTCGAGACCGGCGCGCCGACGGTCGTGCACGTGACGGCCGGAGACCTGGCCGCGGCCGACGCCCGCCCCTCGCTGCGGCGGCTGGTCGCCGGCGCGATCGGGTCCAGCGGCGTCGTCGTGGCCGATGACGAGGAGACCGCGGCGATCGTGCGGCGGGACTGGCTCGCCGGCGACGCCGACGGTCGCTGCGAGTCCTGGCCGCTCGACCCCGCCGACTCGGCCCCGCAGGTCGCCGCCGCCTGCGGCCGCGCCCTGGCACGGCGGCTCGGCACGACCTGACAGCGATTCCGTTCGATCCGCGAGCTTCGGGGTTGCCCGTGCCCTGGAGCCCGGCCTTGCTGGCCAGCGGAGCCAAGGGCACCGATCCGCCGCAGGCGGATTGGTCTGCGGAGCGCAGCCAGCACGGAGTGAGCGCAGGCCCGGAGGGCCGGAGTGAACGTCCGGGCGAGAGGGCACGGGCAACCCCGGCCCACAGGAGCCGACTTCAAAAAACCGCAGTTCAAAGGGCAGTGAACGTCCGGGCGAGAGGGCACGGGCAACCCCGGCCTCGAAGAGTCGGCCTCGTCGCCCGGCGGGGCTTTTACGGGTCGCCGGCGGCTGCCAGATTACCGGGGTTCCGGTTCCCGCCCGCGTCCTCACCGTTCCTGGAAACCACCATGGCCCGCACGAAGCCCGCGCCCGAGTCCCGCACCCGTCCCGCGCGGCCCACCGCCCCGCCGGAGCCCGACCTGCAGACGGCCCGCCGGATCGTGCTCGACCTGCTCGGCATCCCGGGCCCGTCCGGCCGTGAGAAGGCGGTCGCCGAGCGGATCGTGAAGTGGCTCCGCGACGCCGGCTGTCCGGCCAGCTCCATCGCCTTCGACACGGCGCACACCAAGACGCCGATCAAGGGCGAGGTGGGCAACCTCATCGTGAAGCTGCCCGGCACCGTGGCCGGGGACCGCCGGCTGCTCATGGCCCACATGGACACCGTCCCGGTCTGCGTGGGGGCCAAGCCCGTCGTCGCGGGGCGGTTCGTGAAGAGCTCCGACCGGACGACGGGGCTCGGGGGCGACGACCGCGCGGGCGTCGCCGTCGTGCTCGCGACGGCGGTCGAGATCCTGCGCCGGTCGCTGCCCCATCCACCGCTCACCCTCCTGTTCGCGGTCCAGGAGGAGGTCGGCCTGTACGGCGCACGCTTCGTGAAGGCGGCCGACCTGGGCCGCCCCAGGCTGGCGTTCAACTTCGACGGCGGGGCGCCCGAGAAGCTCACCGTGGGGGCCACGGGCGGCTACCGCATGGACATCGCCATCGACGGCATTCCCAGCCACGCCGGCGTGGCCCCGGAGAAGGGCGTCTCGGCGATCGCCATCGCGTCGCTGGCGATCGCCAGCCTCGTGGAGGGCGGCTGGCACGGCCTCGTGGAGAAGGGGGGCAAGCGGGGCACGAGCAACGTCGGCGTGATCCAGGCCGGCGCCGCCACGAACGTGGTGGCCGAATCGGCCCGGCTGCGGGCCGAGGCCCGCGGCCACGATCCGGCTTTCCGCGGGCGGATCGTCAAGGCCATCGAGAAGGCCTTCACCGACGCGGCCCGGAAACTGCGGAACGTCGACGGGAGGACGGGCAAGGTCTCGTTCGACGGCCGGCTCGACTACGAGGCCTTCCGCCTCGATGCCGACGAGCCCTGCGTCGTGGCCGCGCGGGGGGCCGTGCAGGGAGTCGGCCTGACGCCGAGGCTCGACATCTCCAACGGCGGCCTCGACGCCAATTGGATGGCGGCCAA
>JBIIUP010000215.1:0-5106 GCA_044339885.1 Pirellulales bacterium
GGATTTTTGGGAACGGCGGGAAAAAACCTTTCCTGAAATTGAGACGATTTTCATCGTTCGGGGATGGACAAATGGCGAAATGCAGTCCTTGGTCGGCGTTCGCATCGCGCATTCTGTGCGGCTGGATGGCACTGGTGTGCGTTGCTGTGGCGTCGGCGCCGGGTTCGGCGATCGCGCAGACGTGGCAGGGGTCCAACGGCGTCTGGAGCAACGCCGCGAACTGGCTCCCGGCCGCCCCCGTCAGCGGCACCGCGTCAGCCCTCGTGTTCACCGGTGGCACGGCGGAGAACGACCTGGGCACCACGTTCGATGCTGGAAGGATCACGTTTTCCAGCGGCGTGACCTCGCTCACGGGCAACGCGATCCGCCTGGCGACGGCGTCGGGCACGTCGATCTTGAACCTCACGACAGCGGGCACGCAGACGATCGGCTTCGGCATCGATCTCGGTGGCACGTCGGCGGCGCACACGCGGATCTTCAGCGGCACATCGACCGCGAGCGGGACCTCGCGGACCGTGTTCAGCGGCAACCTCACCGGCATTGGCGGCGTTTCCTTCCAGCGATCGGGGACAGCCGGCATCCCGGTCTTCGTCCTCTCGGGCACGAACTCCTACACCGGCAACACGACGGTCGGCGCTAGTACGGTCTCAGGCGAAGCGGCCCGCCTCATCCTCGCCAGCCCCGACGCGCTGCCGACCAGTGGGACGGTGCGCTTGATTTCCAACAACGGCGGCACCGTCCTCGAACTCTCGAACTGGACGAGCGGCACGATCAGCAACAACTTTTACTTCGCCAACGGCGGAAACGCCGCCACGATCCAGATGCCCTTCGGCACGTCGCTGACGCTCAGCGGCACGATCGACATGTACCGCGGCGGAATCAGCAATCCTGTGGGCACCACGCTCTACCTGAACTCGCTGGCCGCCAACACCGATGACGCGAATGGACGTGGCCCGTTCCGGGCGGACATGGCTGGCACGATGATCGTCTACGGCGCTGCCCAGCCCAGCTTCGACATCAAAGTCCCTTTGAACCTGGGCGGCTCCGGCGGCACGTTCATCCTCGCCAATCCCCTCGGGCTCGGCACCAACACCACGGGCACCTTCGGTTTTTCGGCTTCGACCTTGCAGGTGGCGCTCGCCTCCCACACGTTCGCCAATCCCGTCACGCTCGCCAACAACGCCAGCACGACTTTGAGCGGCACGGGCGACATCACGTTCTCGGGACGGATCATGAATGGGAGTCACACCGGCAGTCGGTTCCTGATCAAGCAGGGGCCGATGACGCTCACGCTCTCCAATTCCAACTCGTTCTTGAGCGGCTTGTCGGTCCAGGAGGGCGTGGCGGTCCTGGATCACGCCTTCGCGCTGCCGGGCGGCATCGGCGCCACTTCCGCCTCGGGAACGGTCACAGCGGCCTTGCGGCTGACCGGCGGTGTGGTCGGCATCAAGACCGGGTCGTTCGCACGGACGCTGGGCACCGGGAGTGATCAGGCCCTGCTCCAGACCGGCGGCTTCGCCGGCTACGCGGCGAACCAGGTGGTGAACCTGGGCGGGGCCTCGGGGGTGGCGACGTGGGGCGCCGGCGGTTTCAACGGCGTGGCCACGGGCACGTTCATGGCCACACCGAGCGGAACGTTCGTCCTGGGCTCGGCCAATGCGACGCACGCGATCGACTTCCAGAACCCGATCAACTTCAGCGGGACGGTGCGGAACATCCAGGCGGACGGCCCGGGGGGAATCCTTTCGGGCGTTTTGAGCAACGGCGGACTGAGAAAGTCGGGGGCGGGGACGCTCTCGTTGGCAGCAGACAACCTCTACACGGGCACGACGACGGTGGTGGGCGGGACGCTCCAGGTCGGCGTGGGCGGTGTGGCGGGTTCGCTGGCGGCCGGGAGCCCGGTGAGCGTGTCGTCGACGGCGACGCTGGCCTTCAACCGTTCGGATTCGCTCGTCTACGGCGGCACGGTGTCGGGGGCCGGCGGCCTGGAGCAGCGTGGCGGCGGGACGTTGAGCCTGACGGGCTCGCATTCGTACTCCGGTGCGACCGTCGTGGCGGCGGGAACGCTGGCGGTCGGCAACGGCGGCACGTCCGGCTGGATCTCGGCGGGAAGCCCGGTGAGCATCGCGGCCAATGCGGCGCTGGCCTTCAATCGCTCCGACGCGCTGGTCTACGGTGGCACGTTCAGCGGAGCGGGCAGTCTCGTCAAGCAGGGGGGCGGCGCGCTCACGCTCGGCGGCTCGAACGACTATGCCGGCGGAACGACGATCACGGCCGGGTCGATCGTGGCCCAGTCGGCGACGGCGCTGGGCACGGGCACGGTGACGCTCGGTGCGGGTGCGGCGGTGCGGCTGGAAACCGGGGCGATCATCGCCAACACCATCCTCGGCAGCGGAACGACGGCGGGCACCGGGGCGATCCAGTTCGCCGGGGGTGGGCTCGAGCGGACGAGCACCGAGGCCCTGGCGACCGTGGCGGAGTTGGTCGCGGGCACCGGCGCCGCCGCGGTGACGCTCGATCCGGACTTCGCCTGGTCGGCGCGGATCGCTGGCACGACCTACTCCGACGTCCTCGACCTGACACGGACGGCAGGCACGATCCAGGTGCTCCAGCTGACGTACGACCCGAGCCTGCTCGTCGAGGGACAGCTGGAGACCGACGCCTTCCTGGGCTGGCTCTCCGGCAGGACGTGGGTCAACTCGGTCATCGGCAACAGCACGACGGGCGGCTCGGCCCTGGGCAACCAGCTCGGCAGCTGGGCGTCGCTGGGGATCACACCGACGGCGGCCTTCCTCGGGTCGTGGGGCCGCGACACCACGGCCAAGACGGTTTGGGCGGTCGTGGACCACAACAGCGAGTACGCCGCGATCATCCCCGCCGCCGTCCCGGAGCCGGGTTCGCTCGCCCTCGCCGCGCTCGGCATCGGCCTGGCCGGCTGGGCGGCCGCCCGCCGCAGGCGCCGCTGATTCGCTCGGCTGCGTGCTCGTCCAGGCCGTATAGTACGGTCCACGGACGTGACCCGTACCTTTGGCGAAACGCCGTTGGTGCCCGGCGGGTCCGGATCAGTCATGCCGCCCATCCACGCGGCGGCATGGGTTGGAACCCTGAATCGGGCGATCATTCTTCCCTGCAGGTCGCGCGGACGACGACCGTCCGCCGACCCCTGCAAGGCACCGAAAGGAAGTCTCCGTGCAGCCGGCAATCTTCGGCGTGTCGCGAACGCTCGCGGTTCCGATCACGGGCCTGGCCATGCTCGCGGGCGAGGGTCTGGCGACGGCCGACGACGCGCTCGCGCGGGGCGTCGGCGACCTGCGGCCGACCGCCGCCGCCGGACCGCCGCGACCGGCCCCCCAGCCGCTCGACATCCGTCGCCTCCGGGCCCATGGCGGCGGCACCGTCGACACGACGCAGGCACCGGACTGGTGGGTGAGCCGCCCCGACGACGCCGAGCGGCTCATGCGGTCGCTGCCGGGCGTCGAGGTCTTCGAGCTCGGCCGCAGCGCCGGCGGCCGGCCGATCCTGGCGGCGGCGCTGGGGGAGCGGGAGGACCTTCCCGGCCGGACGAGCACGAGCCTCGCCTCCGCGATCGCCGGAGGCGATCCGCAGGCCTTCTACGGCCGGGGCAAGCGGTCGCGGCAGGGCTTCCTGTTCCTCGGCGGGGCGCACGGCACCGAGTTCGACGGCACCGTCGCGGCCCTCAACATGCTCAACGTGATCGCCACCGGCAGCGATCTCCGCGGCCGTGCCTGGCCGCGACTGGCCGAAATCGGCCGGCGGATGCGGGTGGTCGTGATCCCCTTCCTCAACATCGACGGTCGGGAGCGGTTCCACGACCTGCGGCACCTCAAGGGCGTGCTCGTCGACGACTCCAGCGTGATCACGACGGGACGCTGGAAGGACGGCACGCCGATGCCCTGGCCGAAGAACAAGCTCCACTTTCCCGTGCCGCTCGGGGCGGTCGACGTCCTCGGCAGCTACTACAACGACGACGGCGTGAACCTCGTGTACGACGACGCGATCGGCGGCTCGGGCGCGTCCGAGACGGCGGCGCTGGTGAGGTTTCTGCGGACCGAGATGCCCGACTGCGTCGTCTGCTCGCACTCCAACCACGGCAGCCTCGTGGAGTCGGCCAGCAGCTACATCCCCGCCCACTTCCGCCAGCACGCCGTCGAGGTCGCGGCGGTCGTCGGCGCCCGCTGCCACCGCGAGGGCAAGGCGAAGTTCGCCATCCCCTCGCGGACCGATCTCTACTCGGGGCAGACGTTCTACCAGTCCGACGTCGCGTACCACGTCTGCGGCGCCCTGCCGCTCGTCGTCGAGTTCCCGTCGGGCTACGAGAACGTGCCCGACACGCTCGATGAGATGCTCGACATCGGCATGCTGGCGCTGGAGGAGATCGTGGCCTTCGGCGACGCCTACCGGTTCCGCCCGAAGGATCCCAAGGTGAAGTGACCGGGGCCGTGCGGACCGTCAGCGGAGCACGAAGCCGCCGTCGACCCGCAGCGCGGCACCGGTGATGTAGTCGGCCTCGTCGCTGGCGAGGAAGGCGACCGCCGCGGCGATGTCGTCCGGCGTGCCGATCCGGCCCCACGGCAGCTGCGGCCCCTCGGTGGCGACGACCTCGGATCCGAAGGTCTCGTGCTCCCCGGGGGTGTCGATCCAGCCGGGGTTGATCGCGTTGACGTTGATCCGGTGGGCCGCCAGCTCGCCGGCGAGCGTGGCGACGAAGTGGTTCACGGCCGCCTTCGCCATGTTGTAGGGGGCGGAGCGGGGGATCGGCTGCTCGGCGTGGATCGATCCGATGGCGATGATCTTGCCGCCGCGGCCGGCCGAGACCATCCGGCGGGCCGCGAGCTGGCAGGTGTGGAAGCAGCCCATCTGCACGACGTCGATGACTCGCTGAAATTCCTCCGGCGGGAAGTCGACGACCGGCTTGCGGATGGAGACCGCGGCGTTCACGACGGCGATGTCGATCCGGCCGAAGTCGGCGTCGATGCGGGCGAACATGCGTTCCATAGCCGCCCGGTCGACGACGTCCGCCTCGACCGCCACTCCCCGGCGGCCGTCGCCCAGGGCCGTGATGGCCGCCGCGGTCTCCTCGGCCAG
>JBIIUP010000036.1:0-17552 GCA_044339885.1 Pirellulales bacterium
TCGTCGTGGCCGACACGAAGTTCGAGTGGGGCCGGCTACCGGATGGGTCGGTGATCCTCGTCGACGAGGTGCTCACGCCGGACAGCTCACGGTTCTGGCCGGCCAGCGGGGCCGGTGCCGGCCGCGTGCCCGATTCGTTCGACAAGCAGTTCGTCCGCGACTGGCTGGAGTCGAGCGGCTGGGACAAGGCCAGCGCGCCCCCTCCGCTGCCCGGCGACGTCGTCGACCGGACCCGGGAGAAGTACCTCGAGGCCTGCCGGCTGCTCACGGGCCGGCTGCCCGAGGGCGTCGCCTGAAAGCCTGCCTTACGGCCCCCGTCCCGGCCCTGCTTCCCGGGCGCTTATGGTCTAGGGGCGCCGGGCGCGGCGAACTACACTCGCGGCATCGACCCCCGGCATCGGCCGTCTCCCCCCAGCCCCCGCAGCCTCGCATGCTCCGCTACTGGACCGCCGGTGAATCCCATGGGCCGGCGCTCGTCGCGCTCGTCGACGGCTTCCCCGCCGGGCTCGCCGTCGATGCGGGGGTGATCGACGCAGAACTGCGGCGCCGCCAGGGGGGCTACGGCCGGGGCGGCAGGCAGCGGATCGAGACCGACGCGGTGACCTTCCTCTCCGGCCTGTGGCGCGGCGTCACGCTCGGCAGCCCGCTGGCACTGGAGGTGGTCAACAAGGACGCCAAGCTCGAACGGCTCGAGGAGGTCGACCGGCCGCGGCCCGGGCACGTCGACCTGGCCGGCGCCGTCAAGCACCTCGGCGGCGTCCGCGCGGTCCTCGAGCGGGCCAGCGCCAGGGAGACCGCGGCCCGCGTCGCTGCGGGGGGGCTGGCGCGGCAGCTGCTCGGCGTCTTCGGCATCGAGGTGGCCGGGTGGGTGACGGAGCTCGGCGGCGTGCCGCTCGGCGGCCGCCCCGGTTCGCTGCCCGAGTTGCGGGCCGTCCGGGACTCCAGCAGCGTCTACTCGCTTCATCCGGAGCGCGACTCGGAGATCGAGGCCCTCATCGACAGGGTCGGCAAGGAGGGGGACACGCTCGGGGGCGTGGTCGAGGTCCGCGTCGACGGGCTGCCGATCGGCCTCGGCACGCACGCCCAGTGGGATCGCAAGCTCGACGGCCGCCTCGCCCAGGCCGTGATGGCCGTGCAGGCGATCAAGGGGGTCGAGATCGGCATGGGCTTCGAGGTCGCCCGACGCCGCGGCTCCGAGGTCCACGACCCGATCCACTACGACGCCGCGGCCCGCGGCGGCCCGCAACTCGGTTTCACGCGGCCCACGAACAACGCCGGCGGCCTCGAGGCCGGGATCACCAACGGTCAGCCGCTCGTCGTGAAGGCCGCCATGAAGCCGATCGCCACGCTCCGGAAGCCGCTCGAGTCGGTGAACCTCGCGAGCAAGCAGCCCGAGGAGGCCGCCTACGAGCGGAGCGACGTCTGCGCCGTGAGCGCCTGCAGCGTGATCGTCGAGAACGTCGTCGCCTTCGAGGTGGCCGTGGCCCTCGTCGACAAGTTCGGCGGTGACAGCGTGGAGGAGATGCGCGGCCGCTGGGAGCTCTACCAGCGGCTCGCGCGGAGCCGGTAGATCGCATCAGTCGTTCGATTCGGTGTTTCGACCGGCCGCGGCAGGACACGGATGTTCATCGCCCGTTCGTCTGGCAGGGTCCGCTTCGCCCGCACGGCATTCCTGCTCGCGGGGCTCCTGCCCTGCGCGATCCTCGTCGGCTGGGCGGTCCACCTGAGGTCCACGCCGCACAGGGAGTCGGTCCGCCGCGGCTGGGAGCGGGGACTCGGCCTGCCGGTCGGCCTGGAGGCCGTGGAGCACGTGCGTCCGGGCACCGTTCGCGCCCGGGGCTGCACGCTCGCGGCCGCGGACGGAGCCGGGCTGTTTCGCGTGCCCGTCGTCGAGGTTGAGACCGCGGCCGACGAAGTGCGGATCAAGGTCGATTCGCTCGACTGCGACCCGGCCGGCGCCCGGCTGCTGGGAGCGCTGGCCGCCGAGTGGCTGCAGCGGTCAGCGCGGTTTCACCGCGACTGCGTCGTCGAGATCGGCGCGGCGTCGTGGCGGGTGGCCGGGGTGGCGTCGACCGCGTCCCCGATGCGGGTCGAATGCGTCGCCCTGGGAAATGCCCGCGCGGTGCGGGTCGTGCGAACCGCGGAGGACGGGGGTCGCGACGAGGTGCGGATCGTGCGGACGACGGGAGTGGACGCCGCCGCCGGCACGGTCTTCGAGGTGGAGGCGGGCTGCCGGGAGCCGTTGCCCTGTGACATCGTGGCGGCCGTGGCGGCCGGCACGCCCCTGGCCTCGATCGCGCTGGGGCCGGCGGCGACGGTCAGGGGAGGGTTTTCCGCGACGTGCGGAGACCGCGGCTGGGCGGGATCGGCCCGGGGCCGGGTAAACGATGCCGACCTCGCGGCGTGCACCTCGGCGCTCGCCGGGAGCGGCTCGGGCAGCGTGAACTTCACCATCGGCAGCCTCGCCTGGGACGCCGGGCGGCTCGTGGACTGCGAATTCGAGTTCGAGGCGCAGGGCGGTCGGGTCGATCGGCGGTTGCTCGACGCGCTGGTGAGCGTCGTCGGCTGCCGTCCCGGGCCCGCGTTCGGCGGCGCCGCCGACGCCGCCACGAAGGCCTTCGACCGGGCCGGCGGCAAGGTGCGGATCGATGCGGCGGGCGTGCAGGTGTCTGGCGCGCCGGACCTCGGCGGCGCCCTGGCGGTGGCCGCCAACGGCGTCCTCGTCGATCCGCCGGCGATGCCCGTGTCGGCCGAGCGGGTGGCGTGGCTGCTGGCACCGCCGGGGGCGGTGTACGTGCCCTCCGCCGGAGCCGGAGCCTGGTTGATGTCGATCCTGCCTCCGTCGGGCGGCGGTGCCCGGGAGAGGACCTCGCAGGCCGGCTCCCCGGCTGGATCGCGGGAATTTTGACCGTTTTTTGACCGACCCCGAACGCGAAAAGGGCCTGTCGGCGCTGGCAAACAGGCCCCGATGCGTCACAGTATTCGCGTTCCGGGCGAGGTCATTGCCCGGGCGACGCCCGCACGCAGGAGATGAACCCCATGACGCCCCCGAACAGCCTCATCGTCGACCCGCCGACCACCGCTGGCCGTGGGCCGGCGCCGGATCCGGCCGCCGACTTCGGCAACAGCGCGATCAGCGGCCCCATGGCCGACGGGGCCTCCGGTGGCGATCGCCCGGAGCCCCGGCGGGAGGGACGTCGCGACCGGTGGAGCGACCTCGACTGGCCGGTCGTCCTCTGGATCGGCGGCGTGCATCTGGCGGCCCTGGCGGCCCCCTTCTTCTTCACGTGGTCCGGACTCGCGATCTGCCTGGTCCTCTACTGGGTCACCGGCGGGCTCGGCGTCTGCCTGGGCTACCACCGCCTGCTCACGCACGGCAGCTTCCAGACCTCGGCCCCCGTGCGATTCTTCTTCAATTTCCTGGGCGGCATCTCGGGCGAGGGCTCGGCCCTCGATTGGGTGGCCAACCACCGCAAGCACCATGCCTTCAGCGATCAGGACGGTGATCCCCACACGCCCCGCGACGGCGGACTCTGGTCGCACATGCTCTGGCTGTTTCCGCGGCACTCGGGGGAGGAGCTCGAGGCCCACGTCCGCCGCTGGGCGCCGGATCTCGCCAAGGACGCAGGCGTGAAGTTCCTCCACGACACGTTCCTGCTCTGGCACTTCCTCATCGGCGCGGTGCTCCTGGCGTCCGGCTGGCTGCTCTACGGCCGTGACACGGGCATCTCCTGGCTCGTGTGGGGGCAAGCGGTGCGGATGGTGATCGTGTTCCACGTGACGTGGTTCGTGAACTCCGCGACCCACATGTGGGGTTACCGCAACTACGAGACGACCGACGACTCCCGCAACCTCTGGTGGGTGGGGCTCCTGGCCTTCGGCGAGGGCTGGCACAACAACCACCACGCCTACCAGCGGATGGCCGCCCACGGCCACAAGTGGTGGGAGGTCGACACCACCTACTGGGTGATTCTGGCCATGGAGCGGCTGGGCCTGGCGTGGGACGTCGTGCACACCCCGCACGGCGTGGGACGCGACCGGCGCCGCCAAAAAGCCTGAGCGGTTGCAAATCGCGGCCCCGCAGGTACACTCCTCGTTCTCGAATCCTCGTTTCCAACAATCGACGCCTCCGCGACATGGCGGCGGGCGGAGTTCCGGCAGATGACGCTCACGAAAGAACGGAAGAAGGAGTTGATCGGTGCGAACCGGCGGGGGACCGCCGACACCGGGTCCGCGGAGGTCCAGATCGCGCTGTTGAGCGGCCGGATCACCGAACTGACGGACCACTTCAAGAAGCACACGAAAGACTTCTCCAGCCGCCGCGGCTTGCTCAAGATGGTGAGCCGCCGCCGCCGGCTTCTGGATTACCTCAAGCGCGTCGCGCCGCAGCGGTATCTCGACATCATCAAGCGGCTGGAAATTCGCAAGTAGCCGGGATTTCCCGGGCGGACGGCCAGCGTGGCGTCGATTGGTGCGGGCGTGCCCTCGGGCCGGGTCTCCGGTCCGGCTGGGTTCCGCCTCACGGAAGGGGTCGAGCGGGCTGCGAAGCCCGGGTCCGCGTGGACCAGGGGCGAACGTCGTCCCGCACCGAGTCGGCATACCACGAACGTCCCCGGCGCATGGCCTTTCGCCGCGACGGGGCTCAGGGAAGGAAGGGAAGCAGCTTTGAAGCAGCGAGTTGAACGGCAGATCGGCGGTCAGGTTCTCGGAATCGAGACCGGCGTGTTGGCGAAGCAGGCCGC
This sequence comes from Pirellulales bacterium, assembly GCA_044339885.1. Classification (GTDB taxonomy): domain Bacteria; phylum Planctomycetota; class Planctomycetia; order Pirellulales; family UBA1268; genus QWPN01. The sequence continues at coordinate 4,743 of JBIIUP010000036.1, forward strand.
GGGTGCGGTGCTCGTGACGTACGGCGAGACGGTGGTGCTCGTGGCGACGGCCACCGGCGCCCCCCGGCCCGGCATCGACTTCTTTCCGCTGACCTGCGACTACCGCGAGCGGGTCGCCGCCGCCGGCAAGTTTCCGGGCGGCTTCCTCAAGCGTGAGGGGCGGCCGACGCTCAAGGAGACGCTCACCAGCCGGCTCATGGACCGGCCGATTCGGCCGCTCTTTCCGGACGGCTTCTTCGATGAGGTCCAGGTGCAGGCCAACGTGCTGGCGGCCGACCGCCAGAACGATCCCGACGTGCTGGCGATGAACGGCGCGTCGGCGGCGCTCTGCGTCTCCCCCCTGCCCTTCCGCGGCCCGCTGGGCAGCGTGCGGATCGGCCAGATCGACGGCCGGTTCGTGCCGTTCCCCACGCAGGACCAGCTCGAGGAAAGCGATCTCGACCTCGTCGTCTCCGGCAGCCCGACCGCCATCCTCATGATCGAGGGCTTCGCCCGCGAGATGCCCGAGGAGCGGATGTTCGAGGCGCTCAACGAGGCGCACCGCATCATCCGCACCCTCTGCGAGATGCAGGAGGAGCTCGTGCGGCTGGCCGGCAAGCCGAAGAAGGAGTGCGTGCTCGCCGACTACACGTGGCTCCGTAACCGGCTCGCGACCGACTACCTCGTCGGGCTGAAGGGGGCGAAGGCCATCGCGGTCAAGCAGGACCGAGGCCAGGCCGTCAAGGCGCTCCGCGAGCAGGCGAAGGCTGCCGTCGTCCCGAGCGAGCCGGCGGTCGCGGCCAAGGCGGGGGACGCGGGGGGCGTGAGCGACGCCGACTTCGCGCACGTCTGGCACGGGTTGGAGGAGCGGGCGGTCCGCGAGTTGATTCTCGAGGGCAAGCGGCCCGACGGCCGCGACTCCAAGACCCTCCGGCCGATCCACTGCGAGGTGGACCTGCTGCCGCGGGTGCACGGCTCGGCGCTCTTCCAGCGGGGCGAGACCCAGGCCCTCGTCACGATCACGCTCGGCACCGGCAAGGACGAGCAGCGGGTCGACGGCCTGATCGAAGAGTACTCCAAGAAGTTCATGCTCGACTATTACTTCCCATCCTTCTCGGTCGGCGAGGTCCGTCCGATCCGCGGCCCCGGGCGGCGGGAGATGGGGCACGGGGCGCTGGCGGAGCGGAGCGTGAAGCCGGTGCTGCCGGATCCCGACGTGTTCCCCTACACCATCCGCGTGATCTCGGACATCCTGGAGTCCAACGGCTCCAGTTCGATGGCGAGCGTCTGCGGCGCCACGCTCGGCCTGATGGCCGCCGGGGTGCCGATCTCGCACCCGGTGGCGGGCATCTCCGTGGGCCTCGTGAAGCAGTCCGAGGACAAGTGGATGCTGCTCACCGACATCATCGGTGACGAGGACCACTATGGCGACATGGACTTCAAGATCGCCGGCTCGCAGAACGGCATCACGGGCATCCAGCTCGACCTGAAGATCGACGGCATTTCGCCGGCGATCATCGAGGCCACGCTGCGGCAGTCCCGCGAGGCCCGGCTCGAGATCCTCAAGGCGATGCTCTCCGCGATCCGCCGGCCGCGGCCGGAGATCTCCCCCTGGGCTCCGCGGCTGCTGCGGACGCAGATCAACCCCGAGAAGATCGGGCTCCTCATCGGCCCGGGCGGCAAGACGATCCGCGCCATCCAGGAGTCGACCGGTGCCAGCATCGAGGTCGAGGACGACGGCACGGTCACCGTGGCCAGCCACGACTCCGAGGGGGCGATGGCCGCCATGGCGAAGATCGAGGCCCTCACGGCGTCGATCCAGATCGGGCGGATTTACGAGGGCCGCGTCACGAGCGTCAAGGACTTCGGCGCCTTCGTGGAACTGGTGCCCGGGAAGGACGGTCTCTGCCACATCAGCGAGCTCTCCGAGGAGTACATCTCCAGCGTCGCCGACGTGTGCCGCGTGGGTGACGTGCTCCGGGTGAAGGTCATCGCCGTCGACGATCAGGATCGCGTCAAGCTCAGCCGCAAGGCGGCGATGCGCGAGGCGGCGGAGGGAGGCGGCCAGGCCTGAGGCGGCCCGGGCCGCCGGGGTTTTCGGGTCAGCGCGGGCCGGTGCCATGGCGACCGACGACGAACGGCACGGCTCGCGTACGGAGACCTATGCGGAATTCGCGGCTCTCGTGGGCGGCCTCGCCCACGAGATCCGCAATCCGCTCTCGACGATCCGGCTCAACATGGAGCTCCTGGCCGAGGACTTCGCGGCCGAGGATCCCCAGTCGCCCTCCCGCCACCGCGACCGGCGGGCGCGGGCGAAGATCGAGCTGGTGCGGCAGGAGTGCGACCGGCTCCAGAAGCTGCTCGGTGACTTCCTCGACTTCGCCCGCCAGGAATCGCTGACCCTCGAGCCCGGGAGCCTCAACGTCGAGCTCGAGCAGTTGCTCGACTTCTTCGCGCCGCGGGCCGGCGACGCCGGCGTCGACATCGTTCGCTACCTCGACCCGGAACTGCCCGCCGTCCGGCTCGATCGGGAGACCTTCCGGTCGGCCGTGCTCAACCTCCTGCTCAACGCGGTCCAGGCGATGGAGTCGGGCGGGCAACTCGTGATCCGCACCCGGCCGGCGGGGCTGGGGGTGGTGCTCGAGCTGATCGACACCGGCCCCGGCATGGATGCCGAGACCCTCGGCAAGGTGTTCCAGGCCTTCTACACGACCAAGCAGGGGGGCTCCGGCCTCGGGCTGCCGACGGCGCGGAAGATCGTGGAGGCGCACGGCGGGACGATCGATATCGAGACCGCACCCGGCCGCGGCACGAAGGTGACGATCTGGCTCCCCGCCCCGCCGCGGCTCCCGCCCCGGGAGCGGTAGGCGGCAACTGGACGGGCCACCGCGCCGCTTCGTACCATCGCCGTCATGACTTCTGCCGCCACGCCCAAGGATGCCGCGTCCCCGGCCGGTCTGGAGCCCGCCGCCGCCGGCATGGTTCGGGTGCTCGTCGTCGACAACGACATCGTGCATGCCCGGACGATGGGCGAGGGCCTGGCCCGGCAGGGCTACGACGTGACCGTCGTCGGCAGCGGTTCCGAGGGGGCCCGGCGGATCGACCAGGAGATGTTCGACGTCGTCGTCACCGACCTCATGATGACCGACATCGGCGGGCTCGAGATCCTCGCCCGCGCCAAGCGGGCGGCGGCCGAGACCGAGGTGATCGTGGTCACGGGCCACGGCACGATCCCGTCGGCGGTCTCCGCCATGCAGCAGGGCGCCTTCACCTACCTGCAGAAGCCGCTCGACCTCGGCCACCTGCGGGCCGCGGTCGAGAAGGCCTCCGAGGGCGTGCGGCTGCGGCGGCAGAACCTCGAGCTCAACCGGCGGCTCGACGAGAAGTTCGGATTCGAGGGGGTCGTCGGCTCCAGCCCGCAGATGCTGGCGCTCGTCGAGCGACTCAAGCGGATCGCCCCGACCGACGCGACGGTGCTCATCGAGGGTGAGACCGGCACCGGCAAGGAGCTCGTGGCCCAGGCCATCCACCAGAACAGCCCCCGCAAGAGCAAGCCCTTCGTGGCCCTCAACTGCGCGGCGCTCTCGGAGAACATCCTCGAGAGCGAGCTCTTCGGGCACGTGAAGGGGGCCTTCACCGACGCCTCGAGCGACCGGGTCGGGAAGTTCGAGTATGCCAACGGCGGCACGCTGTTCCTCGACGAGGTCGGCGACATGCCGATGGCCACGCAGATCAAGCTGCTGCGGGTGCTGGAGTCGGCGGAGATCACCCGGGTCGGCTCGAACACCCCGGTCCGCGTCAACGTCCGGATTCTCTCGGCCACCAACCGCAACCTCGAGGAGGCCATCGCCAACGGGGCCTTCCGCAGCGACCTCTACCACCGGCTGAAGGTGGTGACGATCGCCATCCCCACGCTGCGGGAACGCGCTGCCGACATCCCGCTGCTCATCGAGCACTTCGTGCGGCAGTTCTCCCGCCGGCACGGCAAGACGATCAAGGGCGTATCGCTGGCGGCACGGGTCCGGCTCGGTTCCTACGCCTGGCCGGGGAACGTGCGGCAGCTGCGGAACGTGGTCGAGAGCATGATCGTGGTCGACTGCGACCAGACCCTCGACGTCGACGACCTGCCGCTGGAGCTCGGCGCCGGGAACGCCGGTCCGGAGGCCGCGGCGGCGGTCGACATGCGGTCGGGCCTCTCGGCCCTCGTCGGCCGGCCGCTCGAGGAGGTGGAGCGGATCTTCATCGCCGAGACGCTCAGGCTCACCGGGGGCAACCGCGAGCAGGCGGCGGAGCTGCTCGGCATCGGGGAGCGGACGCTCTACCGCAAGATCAAAGAGTTCAACCTGAGCTGACCCGCATGGCCCGCATCCGCACCCTCCCCATGTCGGTCGTGAACCGGATCGCGGCCGGCGAGGTCGTGGAGCGGCCGGCGAGCGTCGTGAAGGAGCTGCTGGAGAACGCCCTCGACGCCGGGCCGACGCGGATCGACGCGGCTCTCGAGCAGGGGGGAGTGGCGCTCGTTCGCGTCGTCGACGACGGAGGCGGGATCGAGCCTGACGACCTGCCGCTGGCGGTCGCCCCCCACGCGACGAGCAAGCTGCGGGTGGCCGAGGATCTCGAACGGATCGGCACGCTCGGGTTCCGGGGGGAGGCGCTGGCGAGCATCGGCGAGGTGTCACGGCTCGTGATCCGCTCGCGGACCCGCGCGGGCACGGGCGCCGCGATCGAGGTCGACGGCGGCCGGATGGGGGAGGTCGTCCCGCAGGGCTGCGCGGTCGGCACGACGGTCGAGGTGCACCAGTTGTTCGGCAACGTGCCGGCCCGGCGGGCGTTCCTGCGGTCGCCGCAGACAGAGTGGTCCCACGCCTCCGAGGCCTTCGTGCGGACGGCCCTGGCCCATCCTGGTGTGGCGTTCTCGCTGGCCCACAACGGCCGCCGGATCCACGACCTGCCCCCCGTCGACACCTGGCGCCGCCGGATCTCCGACTTGTTTGGTCCGGCCGTGGGCGACCGGCTCATCGAGGTCGATGCCGAGGATGGCGAGATCTCCGTCCGCGGGCTCGTCGGTCGGCCCGAGGACGACCTGGCCAGCGGACGGCTGCAGCACCTGTTCGTCGTCGGCCGGCCGTTCCGCGACCGGGCGATCCTCCACGCCGTCGGCGAGGCCTATCGCGGGCTGCTTCTCTCCGGCCGGCAGCCGATCGCGTTCCTGCGGTTCGAGGTGCCGCCGGAGATGGTCGACGTCAACGTCCATCCGGCGAAGATGGAGGTCCGCTTCCGCGAGCCGCAGCGCCTCTATCGCCTGGTGCTCTCGGCCCTGCGGTCGAAGTTCCTCGCAGGCGACATGTCGACCCGGCTCGTGCCCCCCGGCCGGCCCGGGCCGGCGGCCGTGGTCGCCGACGACGACGGTGCGACGTGGGCCCCACCCCGGGCGAACCTGGTGCCGCTGCCGTGGTCCGGGGCGGCTCTTCGGCCGGTGCCGCCCCCGGAATCCGGCCCCGTGCCCGCGTGGGAGGCGTCGCCGCCGGCGGCGGCCGCCGACGAGCTCGCGGTCCAGATGCACGACCGGTACATCGTCGTGGAGAGCCGCGACGGCATCGAGGTGATCGACCAGCATGCCCTGCACGAGCGGGTTCTTTATGAGCGGTTCAAGGCGGCCGTCGTCGCCGGAGGCCTGGAGGTGCAGCGGCTGCTGGTGCCGGAGCGTCTCGATCTGGCGCCGGGCGAGCTGGAGCTCGTGGAACGACACGCCGGCACGCTCGAGCGGGCCGGGATGCGGGTCGAGCCGTTCGGGGGCGCCAGCGTGATCGTGACCTCCAAGCCGGCCCTCGCGGGATCGGCGTCCGCGGCGGACATCGTCCGCGAGTCGCTCGACCGCCTGGCTTCGGCGGCGGCGGCCGGCGGAGACGCGGCCCTGCTCGTCGACGAGGTGCTCCACGGCATGGCCTGCCGGGCGGCGATCAAGGCGGGCGACCCGCTCTCGCAGGTCGAGGTGGACGCGCTGGTGCGCGACCGGCGTGCGGTCCGCGAGTCCCACCACTGCCCGCACGGCCGGCCGACCTCCCTGACGCTGTCGCGACAGGACCTCGATCGGCAGTTTCGACGGACCTGATTCGGCCAGGGATACAACGGCATGGCGACGAACAGCATGATCTGCGTCAGCATCGGCCGCGGCCGGCATCGGCACATGATCGCCGAGCACCGGCACCTCGCCGAGATCGGCGTGGGGCTCGTGGAGCTCCGGCTTGATTTCATCCAGGGCCGGGTGCAGATCCAGCGACTGCTCCACGACCGTCCCTGCCCGGTGATCATCACCTGCCGGCGGACCGCCGACGGCGGCCGCTGGGAGCACTCCGAGGAGGAGCGGCTGGTCCTGCTGCGCACGGCGATCGTCGAGGGGGCTGACTACGTCGACCTCGAGGACGACGTCGCCGCCAGGATTCCCCGGTACGGGAAGACGAAGCGGATCGTGAGCCACCACGACTTCGGCAAGACACCGGCAGACCTGACGCTGCTCCACAAGCGGTTGGCGGCGCTCGACGCCGACGTCGTCAAGATCGCGACGATGGCCAACCACCCCACGGACAACCTGCGAATGCTCGAGTTGGTGCATTCCAGCCGCGTCCCCACCGTCGGGCTGTGCATGGGCGAGATCGGCCGCCCGTCACGGATCCTGGCCGGACGGGCGGGGGCGCCGTTCACGTTCGCCACGTTCCAGGAGGAGCGGTCGCTGGCCCCGGGGCAGATCGGCTGGCGGCAGATGCGGGACGTCTACCGGTACGAATCGATCACCCGCACGACCCGCGTGTACGGCGTCGTCGCCGACCCGGTCGCCCACAGCCTCAGTCCCGTCGTGCACAACGCGGCTCTCGCCGCCGCCGGGATCGACGCGGTCTACGTGCCCTTCCGCGTGCCGGCCGAGCAACTCGACGAGTTCCTCTCGTCTGCCCAGCGCTGGCCGTTGGCGGGACTGAGCGTCACGATCCCGCACAAGGAGACGGTCCTGCGGCACTGCCAGCGGCGGGACGAATTGGTCACCGCGATCGGGGCGGCGAACACGCTCTCCTTCGGGGCGGATGGCATCTCCGCGGCCAATACCGATGCCACCGCGGCGGTCGAGAGTCTCCTGGCCGCACTGGCCGAGCAGGATTCGGCCGGCACCGAGGCGGTCCAAGGACCGCGGACGACGCTCGTGCTCGGTGCCGGCGGGGCGGCGCGGGCGGTGGCGTTCGCGCTGCGGCAGCGGGGCGTCGAGGTGACCGTCGCCGCCCGCACCCTTGAACGGGCCCGCAAGATCGCCGCCGACGTGGACTGCAAGGCGGTCGACTGGGCCCACCGGTACCGGCTGCCCTACGACTGCCTGGTGAACTGCACGCCGGTCGGCATGCATCCCCAGGTCGACGAGACTCCATTCGACAAGCAGCACCTCAAGGCCTACATGGTCGTCTTCGACACGGTCTACAATCCCGAGAACACGCTCCTGGTGAAGGAGGCCCGATCGATCGGCTGCCGCATCGTCACCGGCGTGGACATGTTCGTGCGTCAGGCGTCGATCCAGCACCGGCTGTGGCATGGTGCCGAGCCGCCGCCCGGCGTGATGCGCGAGGCGCTGAAGCAGGCGACGTCTTCGGTGAAGCAACTCGACTGATGCCCGGAAGGCGACGGGCCCGGGGCCGCTCCAGCGCGGCGGAATCGGGCAAACACCGGCGGTTTCGCGGGTGGAATGCATCGCCTCAGGCGATGTCGTACGATCGATCTGGCGTCGCCAAGGAAAGCCCGGATGCCCCGAATCACGCTCATCGGCTACCGCGGCACGGGCAAGTCGACGATCGCGGCGCTGCTCGCCGATCGGCTCCACTGCGGCTGGACCGATGCCGACGAGGCGCTCGAGGGCAGGCACGGCTGCACGATCGCGAGCCTCGTCCGGGACCGCGGGGAGCTCGCCTTCCGCGCCGCCGAGGCGGACATGCTGGCCGAGTTGCTCGCGCGGTCCGACGGCGTGCTGGCCACGGGGGGCGGTGTGGTGCTGCGGCCCGGGAACCGCGAACTGCTCCACCGCTTCGGCCGGCCGATCGTCTGGCTGACGGCCTCCGCTGACGTCGTGCGCCGCCGCCTGGCCGCGGACCCGGCGACCGCCACGCGCCGGCCCGGGCTCACCGGTGCCGATCCGCTTGCCGAGGTGGCCGTGGCGCTGGCGACGCGGGAGCCGCTCTACCGGGAGTGCGCCGACCTCACGGTGGACACGGCGGCGGCCGATCCCGAGACGATCGTCGACAGCATCGTCGCCTGGCTCGACGGTCGCGACGCTGGTGGCGAGAGGCGGCCGGAGGCGGAAGCATGAGCCGCCTCGTGCCTCTCGCCGTCGGGGCCGCGGCCGCCCTGTGGTGGTGGGAGGTTCTTCTCGGCGGCCAGCTGCCGGCCGTGGCCGTCGGGCAGCATCCGGGGGGCGAACTCGTCTGGCGCTGGGCAGGCCACGCCGTGCTGTTTTCGCTGCTCGCGGCGGCGACGTGGGTCGACTTCCGGGAGCGGGTGATCCCCGACTGGATCACGGTGCCCGGCGTCCTGCTCGGCCTCGTCTGGGCCGCAGCCCTGCCCGACACGCTCCCGCCGATCGCCCGAGAGGTGCCGCGGTCCTTCGCGGCCCCGCTCCTGGAGTCCGACGTGCTCGGCCTCTCCGGCGGTCTCCGCGCGGCCGTGTTGCCCGCATGGCTCGGCCCCCGTCCGGCCCTCACGGGTCTGGCGGCCGCCCTCGTCGTGTTCGGCGGCTGGTGGTCGTTCTGCACCGCGGCCTGGCACGCCACCGGCCGGGAACCGTGGGGCGTCCGCCCCGCCCTGCCCGGCCCGTCCTGGCTCGTGCTCGCCGGCGGGATCGCAGGCATCGCCGCCGCATGGTCTCGCGGCGGCGACCACTGGGTGGGGCTGTTGACTGCCCTCGCCGGGCTGGCGGTGGCTGCGTCGATCGTCTGGCTGACCCGGGTCGGCGCCTCCCAAGCGCTCGGCCAGGAGGCGATGGGCTTCGGCGACGTCACGCTCATGGCCATGGTGGGCGCCTGGCTGGGCTGGCAGCCCGCGGTGCTCGTCTGCTGCCTCGGCGTGGCGATCGGCCTCGTGCACGGACTCGTGCAGCTCGTCTCGAACCGCGGCAACGAGCTTCCCTTCGGTCCGAGCCTCTGCCTCGCGGCGGTGATCGTCGTGCTCCTCTGGCGGCCGGTCTGGGAACGGGCCGGTCCCCACTTCGAGCGGCCGATCGAACTGGCGATCGTGGTGGGTGCCGTCATCGCACTGACGGGCCTGGGGCTCGCGGGCTGGGCGTGGCTGCGCGGCCGCGGGGTCGCCGGCTGACCGCTGGCGCCCGGGTGCGAGCGGTCTTGCCCCGCTTCGCCGCCCCCCCTACCATCCCGACCCCCCTGGGGCGTCGTTCCCCGGAGCCTGCCGGGATTTCGCCATGCACCGTCGCGTGCTCCCCGCCACCGTCCTGCTCGCAGGCTTCGTGCCGTTGGGGGCGGCGGGCTGCGCCTCCAACCCGTTCAGGACGGCGGCGCCGGCCGGCCCCTTGAGTCTGGAGCCGCCCCCCGGCGTCGCCGCACCGGCCCACACGCTCCCGGTGTCGACGACGCTGCCGCCGACCCTCTCCACCGCAGACGTCGACGGTGGCCAGATCGAGGGTCTGCTCTCCCGCAGCCGGCAGGAGTCGCAGGTGATGCAGGAGGAGATCGTGGCGCTCCGCGATCAGCTCGCCAGCACCTCGGCGCAGCTCGCCCAGGCGCGGTCCGCCGGTCAGCCGGCCGGCACGGCTGCGGCGCGGCCGGTGTCGGACTCGGCCGCCGTCGCCGCGCAGTCGGCCCCGGCCGTCATGCAGTCTGCCATGTCGCAGCTGTCGCTCCCCGACGTCGTGCCGCGGTTCGACGGCGCCGTCGTGCGGATCGACATGCCGGCCGACCGGCTGTTCGACCCGGGCACGGCGAACCTGCTCCCGGGGGGCACCGCCCTGCTCACCCAGGCCGCCGGGGAGATCGAGCGGGTCTATCCCGGGCACTTCGTGGGGATCGAGGGGCACACCGACACCGAGCCGCTCGCGGGAGGCTCGTGGGGATCCCGCCACCAGCTCACGACGGCGCGGGCCGCCGCCGTGTTCGACTTCCTGACGACGCGGACGGCGATGCACGAGAAGCAGCTGTTCCTCGTGGCACACGGCTCCAACCATCCGCTCGTCTCCAACGCGACGGCTGCCGGCCGGGCCCGCAACCGCCGCGTCGAGCTGGTGATCTACCCGGAGCGGGCCGCGGCCGACGCCGACTGATCGGCCCCCCGAGCTCATGCGACCCGGCCCATGGCTCGCCGCTCTGGGTGGACGTAGAATGCCGCCCATGGTCACGATCGTCGACTACGGCAGCGGCAACCTGCGGAGCGTGCAGAAGGCCTTCGAACGGGTTGGCGCCGAGGCGCGGATCACCGACGACCCCAACGTCGTCGCCGAGGCAGACCGGCTGGTCCTTCCCGGCGTCGGGGCCTTCGGAGACGCGATGCGGGAGCTGCGGACGCGGGGGCTCGTGGAGCCGATCCGGGCCCACCTGGCCGCCGATCGGCCCTTCTTCGGCATCTGCATGGGCCTCCAGCTGCTCTTCGAGACCGGCTGGGAGGGGGGGCGTCACGAGGGGCTCGCCGCGCTCGAGGGGGAGGTGGTCCGGTTCGACCTGGCGGCGGGGCTGAAGGTACCGCACATGGGCTGGAACACCGTCGCGTGGCACGGCGCACGGCCGGCGGCCGCCGCGGCCGACTGGTTCTACTTCGTCCACTCCTACCACGCCCGTCCGCGGGACGCGGCGATCGTCGCGGCCGTCACCGACTACGGCGGGCCGTTCTGCTCCGCGGTCTCCCGCGGCCGGCTGTTCGCCACCCAGTTTCACCCCGAGAAGAGCCAGCAGGCGGGCCTCCGCCTGCTCGGGTCGTTCCTCGCGGCGGCCTGACGCCAGCCCCTTCCCACCAGCCCCCAAGCGGAGAAGCATTCGTGGAACTCTGGCCGGCGATCGACCTGCGGGGGGGCAAGTGCGTGCGGTTGCGCCAGGGGGACTACGGCCAGGAGACGGTGTTCGGCGATGACCCCGTGGCGATGGCCCGCGACTTCGTCGCCGCCGGCGCCCGTCGCCTCCACATCGTCGACCTCGACGGCGCCCGGGACGGCGTGCCGACGCAGGCCGGCCTCGTCGCCCGGATGGTCACCGCCGCGGGCGTCCCCTGCCAACTCGGCGGCGGCATCCGCTCTCGCGACGCGGTCGCGGCCTACCTCGACGCCGGGGTGGCGCGGGTCGTGGTGGGGAGCCTGGCGATCGAGCGACCCGAGCTGCTGGAGGCGGTGGCCACCGAGTTCCCCGACCGGATCGTGCTGGGCCTCGACGCCCGTGACGGCAGGGTCGCGGTCCGCGGCTGGCTGGAGACGAGTGCGGTGACGGCCGTGGACGTGGCCCGCCGCCATGCGGAGCTGCCGCTGGCCGCCGTCGTCTACACAGACATCGCCCGCGACGGCATGCTGAACGGCCCAAACCTGCGGGCGCTCGCCGACCTGATGGCGGCCGTCGCGCTTCCCGTCGTGGCATCCGGCGGCGTGGCGAACGCCGCCGACATCCGCCGCGTGGCCGAGGCTGGCGCCAAGGGCTGCATCGTCGGTCGGGCCCTCTACGCGGGGGCGGTGACGCTGGACGAGGCGCTCGCCGCCGCCGGAGAGGCGTAGCCCGCGGTCCGGTGGCCGAGCCCCGCCGCCGCGGCCCCGACCCATGAGCGGCGCAGGCCGCCGCCGGCAGACTCCGCCCCCCTTCCCGAGTCTCCGGCCGGGGCGTGGTTCCCGCGGAAGAAGCCTCAATTCCGGCCCGGGCAGCCGCCGACGTAGCCGGTGCATCGTTTGCCGGGTCCACGTTCCGCCCTTACGATCGACTCTCATGGCCACCGACGTGCGGATCAAGGAGCAGCTGCCCGAGCTCACCCGCCGGATCGTCGAGACGTACCGCGATACGCCGACGATCCAGTACCTGGGCCACTGCCCGCTGCCCAACTACGAGGCGATCATCTCCGCCTGCGAGGACCTCAAGGAGATCATCTACCCGGGCTATCGCCGCCGCGAGAACCTGCACCTCGGCAACGTCACGTACCACGTCGGCGATCTCGTGGACGGCCTCCACGACAAGCTCACCACGCAGATCGGCCGGGCCCTGCGGCACAGCGTGGCCGCCCAGCGGCTCGCCGCCGAGCAGGGCGTCGAGCCGCCGAGCCTGCCGGACGTCGTTCAGCAGTGCACCGAGGAAGGCGACTTCGACGCCCTCGGCCAGGCGAAGGCCGTCGAGTTCCTGGAGCGGCTGCCGGCGCTGCGCCGCGTCCTGGCGACCGACGTGCAGGCCGCCTACGACGGCGACCCGGCCGTGCGCACGCTCGACGAGGTGATCTTCTGCTACCCGGGCCTGGAGGCCGTGACGATCCACCGTCTGGCCCACATGCTCCACCAACTCGAGGTGCCGCTCATTCCCCGGATGATGGCGGAGTGGGCCCACGCCCGCACGGGAATCGACATCCATCCCGGTGCGACCATCGGCGACCACTTCTTCATCGACCACGGCACGGGCGTCGTCATCGGCGAGACCTGCGAGATCGGCAGCCGGGTGAAGCTCTACCAGGGCGTCACGCTCGGGGCCCTCTCCTTCCAGACCGATGGTGACGGGAACCTCGTGCGGGGCACGAAGCGGCATCCCACGATCGAGGACCGGGTGGTGGTCTACGCCAACGCCACGGTCCTCGGCGGCGCCACGCGGATCGGCCACGACTCGGTGATCGGCTCGAACGTCT
>JBIIUP010000037.1:0-17518 GCA_044339885.1 Pirellulales bacterium
TGGATCGTGCTCTGGCTCGTCTACCAGCAGCACGAAGCCGAGCGGCGGCAGCGGCTGGCGGCCGACCAGCTGGCCCTCCGCGGCGACTCGACCGCCGCCATCTTCGGCAATCTCAGCGACGACCTCGACGCCGCCCGGGCGCGGCTCGAGCGGCTCTACCGCTGGGGCCTGCCGCTGGTGAGCGTCGTCGTGGCGGCCTGGCTCGTGACGGCCGGCGCGACGCTGGCCTGGTTTCACGCCCGGCCGCAGGAGGCCGATGCCCCGGGCCTGGCCGCTGGCTGCGACCCGGTGGGGTTGATGTTCGTGCTGGCGGGCCTGGCGTTCGCGGCCTTCGTGGCGGCCCGCTGGATCAGCGGCTACGCCCGGCAGCGGGCCTGGCAGCTGCTCCGCGGCGGCGCCAGCTATCTCATGAGCTGCTTCGTCGTGGCCGCCGTGCTCCTCGTCGGCGCCGCGACGGCCGCCGTGCTCGACGACACCCGGCTCTTCGGCTGGTTGGCCGCCGTCATTCCCGCGGTCATGATCCTCGTCGGCATCGAGATCCTGGCCACCTCGCTCCTGGAGGCCTACCGGCCGAAGGTGCCCGGTGAGGTGCCCCGGCCGGCGTTCGACAGCCGCGTCCTCGGGCTGCTCACCGCACCGGAGTCGCTCGGCCGCGTCGTGGCCGAGACGATCAGCTACCAGTTCGGCGTCGAGGTCTCGCGGAGCTGGCTCTACAGGCTGCTCGGCAGCGCCGTGACGCCGCTGTCGATCTTCGCCCTGGCGGTGCTCGCCGGGCTGAGCTGCTGCGCCATCGTGGGGCCCGACGAGCGGGGCATCCTCCTGCGGTGCGGGGCGATGCGCGGCGGGCCGCTGCCGCCGGGGTTGCACCTGAAGTGGCCCTGGCCGGTGGAGACCGTCGAGCTGCATCCCGTCGGCGCCGTGCAGCAGATCCGCGTCTCCAGCGACCTCACTGGACGGTCCGCCCAGGCGGCCGCGCTCCTCTGGACCACGGACGACGACACCGACGCGGCCCTGGGCCAGGAGTACTTCCTGGCCGCACCGGCGCCCGGCGCCGACGGTGGCGAAGGGGCGGGCGTGGCGCTGGTGTCGGCAGACGTGATGGTGCAGTACCGCGTGGGCGACCTGCCGACGTTCGTGGTCGGGTCGGTGGAACATGCCCGCAGCCTGCGGCTGGCGGCCCAGCGGGAAGTCTCGCTGTATTTCGCGACCCACGACATCGACGCGCTGCTGGGCTGCGGCCGGATCGATGCCGGCGCCGCGCTCAAGGAGGCGATCCAGGGACGTCTCGACCGCATGGAGTCGGGCATCGAGGTGGTGGCCGTGGCGATCACGGCGCTCCATCCGCCGATCGGCGAGGTGTCGCGGGCCTTCCATGCCCAGATCGGCGCCGTGCAGCAGCGTGAGACGAGCATCCAGCAGGCCCGCCGCGAGGCGATCGGGCAGCTGGCAAAGGCCGCCGGCAGCGTCGAGCTGAGCCAGCGGATCGACGCCGCCATCCGCGGGCTCGACGCCCTGCGGACCGCGGGCGATCCCTCCGCACTGGCCGCCGCCGAGGGGGAGATCGACCGGCTCCTCGGCGAGGCCCGGGGCGAGGCGGCGGAGCTGGTGCATGCCGCCCGCGCCTACCGGTGGACGAAGGTCGTCGGCGAGCGGGCCAGCAGCGAGCGGTTCGCCGGCGAGCTGCTCGCCTACCAGCTGTCGCCCGGCTACTACCGGACGCGGCGGTTCCTCGAGGTCCTCGCCACCGGCCTCGCCGGCCGCCGCAAGTTCGTGATCGCCGGCGACGCCGGCGAGACCCCCGTGTTCCGCATGGATTTCAGCGATCCGACGTCGGCGATCGACACCCTGCTCACCGACTGACCCGCGTCGCCCCCCCTGCCAGGATGCCTGCCGTGAAGAATTCGTTCGTCATCCTCATGGGAGCGCTGCTCGTCGCGCTCCTGCTGTCCCACATGTTCTGCTACCAGGTCCGCTACGACCAGGTGGCGGTCCGCACGACCTTCGACAAGGCCGACGAGTCGAGCGTCCAGGAGACCCCGGGACTGAAGTGGCGGTGGCCGTGGCCGGTCAACAAGGTGACCCTCTACTCGAAGCGGCTGCAGGTGCTCGAGGACAAGATCGAGGAGCTGCAGACCGCCGACGGCAAGAGCGTCATCGTGCGGACGTACCTCACCTGGCGGATCGCCGACCCGCTGGCCTTCTACGTGACCCTCAAGGATCCGGCCGAGGCGGCCCGGCAGCTCTCCTCGCGGCTGCGGGAGGTGCGGGGACTCATCAGCACCTACCGGTTCGACGAACTGGTGAACACCGACCGCGGTCGGATCAAGCTCGCCGCGATCGAGGGAGAGGCGGCCGCGGCGCTCGACGCGGCGCTCACGAAGTCCGGCTACGGCATCAAGGTGGAGAGCGTCGGCATCCACAAGATCATTCTCCCGGAGGCGACGACCCTCAAGGTGTTCGAGACCATGATCGCCGCCCGCGAGCGGCTCGCCGAGAACGCGCTGCAGGAGGGCCAGGCCCAGGCCTCGGCGATCCGCAGCGAGGCCTCCAGCGCCCGCGAGCGGATCCTGGCCTTCGCCGAGCGCCGGGCGCAGGCGATCCGGTCCCAGGGGGACCGGGAGGCCGCCGGGCTCTACGAGAGCTTCGCCAAGAACGAGGACTTCGCCATCTTTCTCCGCAAGGTCGAGGCCCTCAAGAAGATGCTCGACCACAACACGACCTTCGTGCTCTCGGCGGAGAGCCTGGGGATCCTCGACTGGTTCAGCCGGCCGCCGGAGACGCAGGCGCCACAGCCGGCGGTGACACCATGAACCGCGGAGGGTGTTCGCCATGACGGGCCGCAACGAACGGGAGTCCGGCGGCGCGCCGCCGCCGGCCCTCGACCCCGCGCAGCAGTCGCTCGAGGAGGCGCTCCGGGTGGGGTTCGCCATCCTCAAGCTGGCCATGCTCGTGCTGCTGGTGGCCTACGCCTTCAGCGGCACGTTTTCCGTGGGCTCCAACGAGGTCGCGCTGCGGCTGCGGTTCGGCGATTACGTCGGCGACCCGGGGAATCGGGTGCTCGAACGGGGCACGTACCTCGCGGCTCCCTTCCCCATCGAGCAGGTGGTGAAGGTCGACACGCGGCCGGCGACCCTGACGCTCGACCGGGAATTCTGGTTCGAGACGACCAAGGACGACAGCGGGCTGACCCGCTCCGAGCTCCAGGGCCGCAAGGCGATGCCGCTCCATCCCCTGCGGGACGGCTCGCTCATCACGGGCGACTCCGGAATCGCCCATGCCAAGTGGACGATCACCTGGCGGATCGGCGACCCGGTGGCCTACCTCACGAACGTCGGCACCAAGCCCATGGCGGCGGAGCTCGTGCGGCTCGTCGCCCAGCAGGGCATCGTGCAGGCGGTGGCGCAGCTGGCGGCCGACGATCTGCTGCGGGGCGTCGTCAACCGGGAGCTGGCCGTGGGGGTGATGCAGCAGCGGCTGGACTCCATGCGCACGGGACTGGTGATCGACCAGCTGGCGCTCGACAAGGTGTCGGCCCCGATGCGGGTCGCCGGCAGCTTCGATGCCGTTACGACGGCCGAGAGCGACCGGGCCGGCCGGATCGTCGCGGCCCAGCAGGAGCGGGCCCGGATCCTCGGCGAGACGGCCGGCGAGGCCAGCGGCGGGCTGGTTGAGCTGATCACGGCGTACGAGCGGGCGGTCGATGGCGGGTCCGCCGCGGAGGCCGCCGGCCTCGCCGGGCGGATCGACGCCGCGATCGAGGGCCTCGTCGTGGACGGCACCCCCGTCGGGGGCGAGGTCGCCCGGCTGGTCAACAACGCCAAGGGCTACCGGACCCAGGTGGTGGAGCGGGTGGCCGGGGAGGCCCAGGCGTTCGAGCAGCTGCTGCCGCAGTACGCCCGCAATCCGCGGCTCGTGCTCTCGAAGCTCTGGGAGGACGCGCGGGAGAGCATCCTCACCGGCGACGTGGAAACCTTCTACACGGTCGCCGGGCAGCTGGAGCTCCAGCTCAACCGCGACCCGGAGATCCAGAAGCTGCGGCAGCAAGAGCAGCTCAAGGCCCGCAAGAAGGCACAGGCGGAGACGTCCCGCTAGAGCGGCCCTGCAACGTGGATCGACACTTGGCAAATCAGGCGACGAGGCGAAGGGGGTCGGCGAACGCTCGAGGAGCCTTGGGCCGCCTCGGCCCACAGCGACGAGACTTTTGCCGCCCCCGAGCCGCTGATGCACCGCAGTCCGATGTGCTGTCATGGCCGGTCGGAACGTCGGGACAGGAGGAGCAGTGAGCCAGACAGGAGCCGACGTCGTCGACATCGCCTGCGCCGGCGTGACGAAGGTGTTCCAGGACTTCTGGCTGCGGCCGAAGGTCCGGGCCGTGGAGGCGCTCGACCTGGAGGTCCGCCGCGGGCAGGTCTACGGCCTGCTCGGCCCCAACGGGTCCGGCAAGAGCACCACCATCAAGATGCTCCTGGGGCTCCTCCGGCCGACGGCCGGCAGGATCGCGATCCTGGGCAAGCGGCCCCGGGACGTGGAGACGAAGCGGCGGATCGGCTACCTGCCCGAGGAGTCGTATCTCTACCGGTTCTTGAGCGGCCGGGAGACGCTCGACTACTACGGCCGGCTCTTCGGTCTCGGCCACCGCGCCCGGCAGGAGCGGATCGACATGCTCCTGGAGATGGTCGGCCTCGACGCGGTGCAGGACCGGCCGGTGGGGGAATATTCGAAGGGCATGCAGCGGCGCATCGGGCTGGCACAGAGCCTCATCAACGACCCGCAGCTGCTCATCCTCGACGAGCCGACCAGCGGCATGGATCCCGTCGGAGCCCGGCAGATCAAGGACCTGATCTCCACGTTGGCCCGCCGCGGCAAGACGGTCCTCCTCTGCTCCCACCTGCTGGCCGACGTCGAGGATCTCTGTGACCGCGTCGCGATCATGTTCGGCGGGAAAGTCCGCGCGGAGGGCACGTGCGCCGACCTGCTGGAGCAGGGGGACGCCACGCTGCTGCAGACCGCGGCGCTCCCCGACCCGGTCCTCGGCGAGGTCCGCGAGGTGCTCCGGCGGCACGACCTGCCGCTCACGCGGGTCGAGCGGCCGCGGCGGTCGCTGGAGAGCCTGTTCATCGAGATCGTGGAGCGGGCCCGCGCGGAGGGGCTGCGGACCTCGGGTGCCGGTGCGGGCGGCCCCGTGGCCGGCTTCCTCGCCCCTGCCGATGCCCCGGCCGTGCGGCCGGGTCCGGAGTCCGCCGCCGAGCCGACCGCCGTCGACGCCGGACTCCTCGACGATCTCGTGCGGCGCTGACGGGCCGGCGTGACCCCCATGAGCATGACGAATCCCCCGGTTCCGCTCCTCCCCGAGGCGGCTGCTCGGCCCCGCGGGCCGATCCCGCGACTGGGGCCGCGCGGCCGGCGCGTGGTGGCCCTGCTCGCCGCGCTGGCCGCCGCCGGGATCTGCCGCTGGTGCGGCTGGACGGCCATGGCCACGGCGGTCGTGGGGGCGGTGGCGCTCGTGGTCGGCTTCCGCGTGGGAATGGCGGCCCTGGCGGTCGTGCTCTCGGGAAGCAACGGGGTCGTGGCCGTGGCCCGGGCCATGGTCGCCGAGGCCCTGGGCACGCGGCTGCCGACCCTGCTTTTGGCGGTCGTGTTCGTCGGCCTGCCGGTGCTGCCGCTGGTGCTCGATCCGTCCGAGCGGCTGGAGTACCGGATGCAGTTCCTGCTCGAGTGGTCGCTTTCCGCGGCGAGCGTCATCCTGGCGCTCGTCGCCATCGTGATGGCCTGCGGCAGCGTCTGCGGCGACATCGACACCCAGCGGATCCACATGACGCTGGTCAAGCCGCTGCGCCGCTGGGAATACCTGCTCGGCAAGTGGATCGGAATCGTCCTGCTGGAACTCCTGCTCGTGCTCCTCGTGGGGGGCGGGGTGGCCGCCTGCGCCGCCACGCTGGCGCGGCTGCCGGCGGTCGACGCGGCCGACCGCCGGGGCGTCGACGAGCAGGTGCTGACGGCGCGGTCGGCGGCCCGCCCGGACCATCCGCAGCGGGAGGAATTCGAGCGGGCCGTGGCGGCCGAGGCGGAGCAGATTCGGGAGGACGACCCCGCCGCGTTCGCCCGCGATCCGGCCGGCGCCCGCAAGCGGATCCGCGCCCGGCACGTGCTGCGGTGGCACACCGTGACCGCCGACGTGGTGGCCAGCTACCTGTTCACGGGACTCGACCGGGAGCGGATCCGGTCGAGCGTCGTGCAGCTGCGGCTGAAGCCCTTCGCGAACAACTCGGGCATCAGCCGGGCCGACGTGCGGTTCGTGGTCTGGCTCAACGAGCGGCCCTACCCCTACCGGGGCGGCGTGCACGAGGAATACACCCTGCGGACCGGTAGCGCGCACACCCTCGAGGTCCCGACCTCCGCCATCGCCGAGGACGGAACCCTGCGGGTGACGATCGCCAACCGCAACCTGGTGATGCCCGGGGAGGACGTGGCCACGAGCATCTCCTTCTCTCCCGGCGACGGGCTCGAGCTGCTCTACCGCACGGGCGGCTTCGCCGCGAACTTCGGCCGCGGCCTGGTGGTGATGTGGGCGAAGCTGGCGATGATCGCGGCGGCGGCCCTCGCGGCGGCCGCCTGGCTGGGATTCCCCACGGCCGTGCTCGTGAGCCTCATGGTCTACGTGACCGCCGTCGCCAACGGCTTCTTCGCCGACGCTCTCGACATCTACACGGGGCTCGACGCCGCCGATCCCACGCTGACGTCGATGGTCAGGCTGCGGAGTGCCATGCTCCTGGAGCGGCTCGGCCGCGGCGAGTTCTGGGATGCCGCGAAGACGCTGGGCTCGTTCTGCACGGAGTGGTTCCTGGCGGTCGTGCCCTCCTTCTCCACCTGCGACGCGATCGGCGCCGTGGCCTCCGGCCGGGTGGTCCCGCTGGTCGACGTCGGCTGGTGCTGCGGCACGCTCGGCCTGGCCTACCCGGTGGTCCTGCTGGCGTTCGGCTGGGCCCTCCTGGAGCGCCGCGACCTCGTCAACACCTCCGGGACTTCAGGAGGCTGAGGAAGGCGCGATGACTGGCGATCGGTTCACGAATGTCGTGGCGACGCTGCTGCTGGCGGCCGCGGTGGTGGCCGCGGGGGCGACGGCGGCGGTCGTGCAGCGGCAGCGCCGCGACCTGGAGCTCGTCGTCTCCACCGAGGGCACCGAGGGCATGCCGCCGCACGTGGCGATCGTCACGGCGGCCCTGGGCACCTTCCGGGGACTGGCCGTGGACATTCTCTGGTCGCGCGCGGAGAAGCTGCAGACGGACGGCGAGTTCTTCGAGGCCCAGACGCTCGCCCAGTGGATCACCACGCTCCAGCCGCGGTTCCAGAAGGTGTGGGCCTTCCAGGCCTGGAACATGGCCTGGAACATCACGGCGGCGACGCAGGTGCCGGCCGAGCGCTGGGGCTGGGTCAACCGGGGCCTGGAGCTCCTGCGGGCCCGGGGCATCCCGCTGAACCCGCGGGCGGCCAACCTGTACTTCGAGATGGCCTGGATCTACCAGAACAAGATCGGCCGGCCGGGCGACCAGCAGCACTGGTACTACAAGGCGAAGCTCGCCGAGGAGATGCAGGAGTTCCTCGGGGACATGACCGGCGGCCGCACGACGGCCGAGGCGATCGACCGGTTCCGCAGGATCGCCGACGCTCCTGCCACGCTCGCCGGCGTCCTCGAGCGAACGCCCGCCGCCCGCCGGGCGCTCGACCTGCTGGAGGCTCACGGCGCCGCGGCCGACGAGCGGACGATGCGGATGCTCGGGCGGGCGCTCATGTTCGCCAATTCCTTCGACGCCACGCTCCTGGCCACCGACCGTCTGCCGCCGGGCACGAACGTGCCCCTCCTGCGGGCCATCCGCGACGACCGCGCGACGGCGGCGTTGCTGTTCGACCACCTGGTGCCGCACCTCCAGCGAAAGATCCTCGAGGACCGCTACCGCATGCGGCCGGCGGCGATGCTGGCGGCGATGGAGAGATACGGCCCGCTCGACTGGCGGCACCCGGACGCCCACGGCATCTACTGGACCGAGACGGGCATGGAGGTGTCGCGGTCGCTGGCCCGTCGGGAGGACGTCAACGAACTGATGTACCTGCGCGGCAGGCTGCAGCAGCTCATCGAGCTGATGCGGTCCGGCCGCGTCGACTTCGACCCGGCGAGCGGCCGCATCGACCTGCTCCCCGACCCCCGGTTCGCCAGATCCTACGAGCGGGCGATCGCGGAGGCGTTCGAGCTGGTGAATTCCGCGACGGGCGTCTCGGCGGCCGAATTCGGCCCGGCCGAGGCCGAGGACCTGCTCGACGGCTACGAGAAATTTCTCAACCTCGCCACGGCGCTGGCCTACCTCTACGGGGACGAGGCGGAGGCCGTGCGGTACTTCCAGCTGCTTCGGGAGCTCGCGGCGGACCGCGGCTTCGGCGACGAGCCGTTGTACGCCGACACGCTCGAGAACTTCGTCGCCATGCGGTTCGCGGGCATCGTCCAGGTGAACCTGGCCGACCTGCGGCAGTTTCTCGACGCCATGATCCGCCGGGCGATCGCCGAGGGCTTGGCCAAGGGAGACCTGCGGGTCTTCAGCCGCTACATCCGCGTGGCCCACTCGGTCTACGACCGGCGGTACGCCGCCAGCCGGCCCGACGAGAAGTACGTCCTCGCCGAGTCCCGCCTGCTGCCGTTTCCGAAGCTGGTGGAGAACTCGTTCGCCAACGTCATGCGGCAGGCGGGCGAACCGGTGCTCACGAAGGTCCGAATCTGGTCGTGGGCGCCCGAGCAGCTCCGGCGGGCGACGCACGACGACCTGGCCGCCACGCTCCGCGCCGAGGCCGAGGCGGCCGGGCTCGATCCGGACCGCGCCTTCCCGCCGCCGCCGGCGACCGACGCCGAGCCGGGCAACGAGTCGGGCAACGAGTCGGGCAACGAGTCGGGCAACGAGTCGGGCAACGAGTCGGGCAACGAGTCGGCGGACGGGCCGTCCGCACCCACGGACGCCTCCCCCTGACGACGCCGTCGCCGGCGCGTGGCGAAACCGGGAGCCGAAACATGGAATCCTCACGCTCCGGCTCGGGCGGTCGGGGTACGATGCCTCCGCGATGCGTCGCCGGCAGCCGCCTCGGCGGAGGCGTCGCCAGGTGAATTCCCCGCGCATGCCCGCCGCCGCTCCCGCCAGCTTCGTCGCCACGCTGCCCGTCGTGGCCGCCTTCTGCGGTTCGGCGTGCCTGTTTCTCGTCGAGCTCTTCGCCGGAAAGCTGCTGCTCCCGCGGTTCGGCGGCGCGCCGGGGGTCTGGATTTCCTGCCTGGCGTTCTTCCAGCTGGTGCTCGTGGCCGCGTACTTCCACGCCCACCGGTTGATCCGTTCCGCCGGGCCGGGGTGGCAGTTCGCCATCCAGGCAGCGGTCTTCGCGACGGCGGCCGCAGCGGCTCCCCTGGGCATGGCCGCGGTCGTCTCGGCGCCGCCCGCCGGTCGCCTGCCGCTGGCGGTGGCCGTGCTGGTGGCGCTGGCGGTGAGCGTGGGACCCGTGTTCTTCGCCCTGGCGACGCTGGCGCCGCTGCTGGCGCACTGGCGGAGCCTGGGGAACGCGGCGCGGCCCGACGTCTACGGGCTCTACGCCGCCGGCAACGCCGGCAGCTTCGCCGCCCTGATCGGCTACCCGCTGGTGATCGAGCCCGCCCTGGGGCTCGCCGGCCAGGCGACGCTCGCCGCGGTCCTGTTCGCGACCGCCGCCCTGCTGGCCGGGGGCTGCGGGCTCGCCGCGGCGCGGTCCGCCGGCCGCGGCTTTGCGGCACGGTCCGGCGCGGATCCGCCGGCGGTGCCCTGGTCGCAGTGGCTGCGGTGGGCGGCGATCGCGGCGCTGCCCGCCTCCTGGCTGGCCAGCGTGACCACCTACGCCACCGTCGAAGTGGCCCCCATCCCGCTGCTCTGGGTCGTGCCGCTGGCGGTGTACCTGGCGAGCTTCGTGGTCGTCTTCGCATCCGGTGGCCGCCGCCTGCGGGCGTGGGAGCCGGGCGGCCTGGCGGTGGCGGTGGCGCTGGTCGCCTGGCTGCTCGCCGGCGACGTGACGGAGCCGACCACGCTGGTGATCGGGCTGCATCTGGCCGCATTCGGCGTCGTCTGCATCGCCCTGCACGGCATGCTCGTCGACGACCGGCCGGACGTGGGCCGGCTGAGCAGCTTCTACCTTGCACTGGCCGCCGGGGGGGCCTGCGGCGGGTTATGGAACGCGCTGGCGGCGCCCCTGCTCTTCGATGCCCACCACGAGTTTCCGCTGGCGGTTGCGGCCGTCGCGGCCCTCGTGCCCGCCAGTCGGCGGTTCGCCGCAGCGCCCCTGCGCTGGTGGCCCGTCGGCGCCGGTGCGGCGGTCCTGGGAACCGCGGTGGCGCTGGCGCCGCTGGTGCCCGTGAGCCGCCCGGGCTGGCTCGCCCTGGTGGCCGCGGCGGTGGTGATCTCGATCTTCTGCCTGCGGGGCTGGGAGCGGAGCGTCGCCCTCGTCGCCCTCCTGCTGTGGACGTTCACCCTGAGCGAGGCCGGTGGCGGCGTCGTCCATCGAACCCGCACGTTCTTCGGGGTGTTGCGTCTCACCGAGGAGGGCAACGGCCCGTCCCGGAAGCTCCTCCACGGCAGCATCCAGCATGGGGTGCAGCTGATCTCGGACGACCCGGACCGCCGGCGGATCCCGCTGTCGTACTACCACGAGGCCGGACCGCTGGGGAGCATCTTCCAGGGCTTTCAGAGCCATCGACCGGTCGAATGTGTCGGCGTCGCGGGCCTCGGCGTGGGCACGATTGCCGCCTACGCCGGACTCGGCCAGCAGTTTCGGTTCTTCGAGATCGACCCGGCGGTGGTGCGGATCGCCCGGGACGAGCGGTGGTTCACCTACCTGGCCGACTGCCGAGGAGACGTTTCGATCGTGGTCGACGACGCGCGGCTGGCGCTCATGCGGGAACCCGACGGCGGACTCGACATCCTCGTCATCGACGCCTTCACCGGCGATTCGGTGCCCACGCACCTGCTGACGCGGGAGGCTCTGAAACTCTACGGCCGCAAGCTCAAGGCCGACGGCGTCGTCGCCCTGCACATCTCCAACAAGTACCTCGACTTCGCCCCCGTGGTGGACGCGGTGGCTGCCGACGGTGGCTGGATGGCCCTTGAGGCGCACGACTACGACGTGCCCTCCGACTACGCGCGGGTGGCCTCCCATTGGATGGCGCTGAGCCGCTCGCTCGACGTCATCGGGGCCATCTACCGGCAGCCGACGAGCCAGCGCTGGGACTGGAAACCCCGGGCCGGCGACCTGGGCGGCAGGCCGTGGACCGACGACCACACGGCCATCGGCGAAGCGCTACGGAACCACCCCGACCCGGTCACTTCACCTCGATGAGTTCGACCAGGAAGTGGAGCGTGGCGTCGGCTGGGATCACGCCGGGGACGCCCCGGGAGCCGTAGCCCAGCTTGCCGGGGATCGCCAGCTCGATCATGCCCCCCGAGCCGACGAGCTGCATGCCCTCCGTCCAGCCCGGGATGACGCCCGAGAGCGGGAACTCGATCGGCTCGCGACGCTCGTAGGAGCTGTCGAAGACCTTTCCGTCGTCGAGCCAGCCGTGGTAGTGGACCTTGACGGTGTTCGAGGCCTTGGGGTTCGCCCCGGACCCCTTCCGCAGGACCCGGTACTGGAGTCCGGAGGCCGTGGCCTCGAACTTCTTGGGGGCGTCGGCGTCGGGAGCGCCGGCACCGGCGGGCAGGGCGGGGAGCTTCTGATCCTGGGCCACGGTGATCTCCGGGGAGGCGAGGGAAGGGATGACGAGGCAGGCGGCGAGTGCGGCGACGCGGAAGCGCATGGGGCGGGCTCCGGGGGGTCGGCGGGTGACGGGGCCAGCATAGCAGGCCCGCCGGGAGCGGTGCGAACGGCTCTATGTCCGCGCCCGCCGCGCGAGCAGGTCCTCGATCTCGTCCGGCTCGATCGGCACCTGGCTGGCGAGGTCGACGGGGCCCGACTCGGTGACGAGCACGTCGTTCTCCAGCCGGACCGCGAGCCCCTCCTCGGGGATGTAGATGCCCGGCTCGACCGTCATCACCCAGCCCGGCTCCAGCGGGCCGTCGACGGGGGCGAGGTCGTGGACCCCCAGGCCGAGCGAGTGGCCGAGGCCGTGCATGAAGTACTTCCGGCAGGCGGGCTCGTCGCTGGAGTCCCCCGCGAGCGCCTCCTGCTCCAGCAGCCCGAGCTTCACCAGTTCCTCCGCCATCTGCACCTGGGCGGCCCGCTTCCAGTCGCGCAGGCTCGTGCCCGCGGTGGTCCGGGCGACCGAGCTTTTGAAGACGCGGAGGACGGCGTCGTAGACCGCCCGCTGCCGCGGCGTGAATCGGCCCCCGACGGGGTAGGTGCGGGTGAGGTCGGCGTTGTAGTTGGCGTAGCAGGCCCCCACGTCGACCAGCAGGAGGTCTCCCTGGCGGCACTCCGCCGCGTTGTCGACGTAGTGGAGCACGCAGGCGTTGGTCCCGGAGCCGATGATCGGCTCGTAGGCCATCCGGGCCCTGCGGCGCGTGAACTCGGCGCCGAGCTCGGCCTCCAGCTCGTACTCCATCACGCCGGGACGGAGGGCGGCCAGCAGCCGCTCGTAGCCGGCGGCGGTGATCTCGATCGCGTGGCGGATGAGGGCGACCTCGGCCTCGTCCTTCACGGCGCGGAGCTGCCGCAGCAGCGGCGCCAGACGCTCGTAGCGATGGAGCGGATACTGCTCCTGGAGCCGGCGGGCCAGCCGCTCGTCGCGGGAGGCGACCTCGGTGGACGCCCGCTCGTGCTCGTTGGCGTTGAGGAACACCCGGTCGCTCTCGCAGAGGAGCGCGTGGATCGTCGCCGGGAGGTCGGCGAGCCAGCGGACCTTCGCCACGCCGGAGATCCGCCGGGCCTGCTCCTCCGAGAGCTTGGCGCCCTCCCAGGTGGCGAGGTGCTCCGACGGCCGCCGGAGGAAGAGCATCTCACGGTG
This sequence comes from Pirellulales bacterium, assembly GCA_044339885.1. Lineage (GTDB taxonomy): Bacteria > Planctomycetota > Planctomycetia > Pirellulales > UBA1268 > QWPN01. The sequence continues at coordinate 12,992 of JBIIUP010000037.1, forward strand.
CGCGGGATTCGCCGCCCCGGGGGCGATCACGAGCACGCTCTCCTCCTGCTCGACGCCCGTCAGCCAGAAGAGGTCGCCGGCGGGGTGGTACCGCAGCATGCCGTCGCCCGTGGATGGCATCTGGTCGGCGGCGTGGATGATCGCCACGGCCTGCGGCGGCAGCAGCGCCGCCAGCCGGTTGCGATGGGCGACGAAGAGCTGCGGGTCGATCGGGGCGTGGCGCATGGTTTTTTCCGGCGCGGTCGGGCCGGCAGCAGTCTCCCTCGCGGCCCGGCACTTCGCAACGCGTCGCCGCTGCCGCGGAGGCTCAGGCCGTGCGGGCGGCAAACGCGCGGGCGAGGCGGCGGAGGATCTCCTCGAGGCGGTCGGTCGGGCAGGCTGTGTTGAGGCGGATGAACCCGGGCGTGCCAAAATCGCGGCCGTCTGAGGGACCGAGCCCGGCTGCCTCGCAGGCGGCCTGGGGATCGGCGACGCCCGTGCCGCGGCAGTCGATCCAGGCCAGGTAGGTCGCCTGCGCGGGAACGCAGGAGAGCCCCGGGATGCCGGCGACCGCTTCCTGCACGAGCTCACGGTGGTGCGCCAGGAGGGCGACGAGCCGGCGCCGCCAGGGGTCGCCGTGCCGCCAGGCCGCCTCCGCCGCGGCGTACCCCAGCGGGTTGACCATCGGCACCAGGCCGCCGCCGGCGGGACGGAACCGCGACCGCAGGGCGGGCTCCGGCAGGATCGCCGCGGCACAGCCCAGCCCGGCGAGGTTCCAGGTCTTCGACGGCGCGGTGAGCGTGACGGCGCGGCGGGCGGCCGGATGGTCGAGGCTGGCGAACGGCACGTGGGGCAGCTCCGCGTCGAGGACCAGGTCCGACCAGATCTCGTCGCTCACCACCGTCAGGCCGTGCCGCTCGGCGACGTCGGCGATCCGCAGGAGCTCGGCGCGGCCGAAGACCGTGCCGGTGGGGTTGTGCGGATGGCAGAGCCAGAGCTGCCGGGCCGCCGGGGCCGCCGCCTCCAGCGCGTCCCAGTCGATCGACCAGGCCCGCGGCCCCTGGAGGAGCGGCACGGGCACGGTCCTCCGGCCCGCGCTGGCCGGCAGCGTGAGGAACGGCGGGTAGACCGGCGTGAACGTGATCACGCCCGCCCCCGGTTCGGCGAGCAGCCGCGCCGCCAGCGCCAGCCCCGTGACGACGCCCGGCGTGCCGACGATCCGCGCCGGATCGACCTCCCAGCCGTGCAGCCGGGCGAGGTGGCCGGCGAGCGCCCCGGCGAAGCCGGGCGGATCGTGGGTATAGCCGAAGACGCCGTGGTCGACCCGCTCGTGGATCGCCCGGAGCACCTCCTCGGGCGCCCGAAAATCCATGTCGGCGACCCAGGTGGGCAGGATGTCGCGGCCCTGCCAACGGTCCCACTTCTCGGCGCCGGTGTGGCGGCGGTCCGGGCAGCTGGTGAACGCGGGATCGGCCGAAGGATGGCGGGACATGGCGGTGCCGGGGACGGTGCCGGGGAAATCGGCTGCGGCCCCCGAGTCTACCCAGCCCGCGGTTCAGTACCTGTAGACGGCCGCGATGCCGCTCTCGGTCGGCATGCGGATTCGCTCGACGGCGACGACGGAGCCCCCCTTCGCGAGCACCGTCTCGGCGACGGCGCCGAGCAGGTCCTCGGTGGCGGTCGCCGCCCGCCCGCCGCGGCGGGCGAGCTCGGCGGCCGGTGCCGCGGTGCCCGGCTCGATCCCGCCGGTCTGGCGGTCGAAGCGGCCCGGCTCGAACCGGTCGGCCTCGAGGAGCAGCGTGGCCACCCGACCGGCCACGGCGGCCCGCGCCACGTCGGAGAGGTCGCCGGAGGCCAGCCCCCGATCGCCCGCCTGCTGGAAGGCCCGCACGTCGCGGTCGATCGCCGCCGACCGCGCCGCCGCGAACAGCGGCGCGATCGCCGCGACGAGCTCGGCGTCGGTCATGAGGTGCGGATCCTTGGCGACGTGCGCCTCCAGGAGGAAGGGATTCCGCGACAGGCCGCGGAACGTGGCGGCCAGCCGGCCCGCGGCGACGAGCACGAGCGGATGCCGCGTCCGTCGCGAGACCTGCTCGTGCACGACGTCGTCGACGTGCCGCAGGAAGATCTCCGTGTCGGCGTCGACGTCGTCCTGCTTCGACCCGCAGCCGCCGTGCACGGTTCCGGGCCCCGCCGGGCCCATGCCCCGGGCGACGGAGTGCGGCTGGATGACCTCCTCGTCGACGACGTCCGCGCGGACGATCGCGGTGGCGGGGGCCGCGGACGTCGTCGATCGGACCGGGATCGGGGCGAGCCGGTCGCCGGTCGTGCCCTGCGGGTCGTGCCAGACGGTGCCCGCGTACACCCGGGCGACGCGGCTGGTGATCGTGAGCACGTCGAAGTCCTCGCGGGCAGCTGCCAGCCGCACCAGCGGCGCGGTGTGGAACCGCGGCGCCACCAGCGTGAGCGGCTCCACCGGCCGCGACAGGAGGAAGACGCGGGCCCGGCCCTCCGCCGCGAGCACCGCCACGCCGTCGCGGACGTGTTCCCAGAAGCCGACGTCGTCGGCGAGCAGGCGGTGCGGGTGCAGCAGCCGCTCGATGGCGTCCCGTGGATGCGCCAGGGCGAGCGCGGCCTCGAGCGACTCGACGAGATGGCGGAACGCGGGCCGGTCGACCCGGTTGTCCGGCACGCGGCGGTGCGTGGGCAGGTAGAGCGACAGGCACGGGGGCGGCTGCGGCTCCATGAGCGACCGCACCGCCTCGATCGACAAGTGCTCGAACGACACCGTCTCGAGATCCGCGACCGCCATGACCGTCTCCCGAGCGGGTTCGGTTCGCCACAGGGCTCCAGGCGAAACTCTCGGGACGCCGCGGAGGGCCGGGCAAGCCGCCGTCACGGGTCGGCCGGGCGGCGCCGCGGCGACGGCGCGGACAGTTGTGCATGTGCCGCCGTCCGCCCCGGAGCCGGCCGTCGGCTACGATGCCCCGCGGGCGTTCGGCCGCGGGCCGCCCGCCGTGGCCCGGACACCCGACAGGATGGCACGTCGATGCGGGACGCCGCCGCCGCGATCGTGCTGGCCGGCGGCGCGGGCCGGCGGTTGGCCGCCGCGGCGCCTCCGGGGGGCAAGCCCTGGGTCGAGTTCGGCGGCCGGACGTCGTTGGAGCGGGTGACGTCGGCCGTCGCGGCGGAGACGGCCCGGGTGATCGTGGTCGCGGCGCCCAAGCAACCGCTGCCGCCGCTGGCACCGGCGGTGGAGATCGTGCGCGACACCGCGCCGGGGTCCGGGCCGCTGGCGGGCCTGCGGGACGGCCTGGCTCTGCTGCTGGCGGGGCCAGCCGCTCCACCGCGGGCGGTCGTGGTCGCGTCGTGCGACGTGCCGCTGGTCCGCCGCGGGCTGGTGCGACTGCTCCTGGAGTTCCTCCTCGCCGACGGCGGCGACTGGGCGGTGCCGGTGGTGGACGGTCATCCGCAGGTTCTGCTCTCCGCCATGCGGCCGAGCCTGGCGGCGCGGATCGAGGCGCGACTGGCCGCCGGCCTGCGGGACGTGCGGGGGCTGCTAGCAGACCCGGCGGTCGCCTGGCGGCCGGTGCCCGAGAGCCTGGTGCGGACCGTCGATCCGGGGCTCGAATCGTTCCTCGACGTGGACACGCCGGCCGACGTCGACGCCATCCGCGCCGGGAAAATCCCCCCTTCGTCCGCCTGAGGGGGCACTTCTATACTCCGCCTCCATGGCCCGGCGACATTCCCGACACGGCGCGGAGCGGCCCCGGCGGCTGGCCGTGTTCTCGTGGGCGGCGCTCGCGGTGCTCGGGGCTGCGGCGTGGATGGCCCCCACGGTGCTCGTGCTCACGCGGCTGCGGGACCGGCCGCTGGAGGCCGTGTTCGCCGGCATTGATGGCGGCGTCTCCAGCCGCGCGGCGACCTGGAACTGGCTGGGCCGCGTCGAGTTCCGCGACGTCGTGCTCCGCGACCGCGCCGGCAAGGCCGCGGTGATGGTGCCGCAGCTGGTCGTCGACCGGGGGCTCTTGGGACTGGCACTCTCCCCGCGGGACATCGGCACGGTGCGGCTGGTGGCCCCTGAGGCGGTCATCGAGGTCCGCCGCGGATCGAGTTCTCTGGAGGACATTCTCGCGCCCTGGCTGGCGGCCCCGCCGGCGGCCGCGCTGCCGAGCTTCGACCTGGAGGTGCTCGATGCTACGGTCGAATTCGTCGATGCCGAGCGGGGCGATGCCTGGCGGGTGACGGACGTGGCGGGCGGCTGCTCCGTGCGGGCCGGAGGCGGGGAGGGGGGCGCGCTGGCCGGCTGGACGGTGGGCGGCCGCGTGCGGCCCGTGGGCCGCGGCGTCCCGCAGCCGCAGCCGCCACCGGGAGCGGCCCCGGAGGCGCGGCTCGACCGGACTGCCATCGCCTCCCGCGCTGCCGCGGCGGTCGCGCGGGAGGGAGGATTCTCGGTCTCCGCGCCCGAAGGGCTCGCCGGCTCGGGCCCGCGGACCGTCACCATTGCAGCGCATCGGCTGCCGCTGGGGATCACGAGCGTCCTGGCCA
>JBIIUP010000216.1:0-5038 GCA_044339885.1 Pirellulales bacterium
GCCGTGCAGCGGTATCTCGCCACCCGCGACGCCGCAGCCGCCAGCCGGATGCTCGCCACCGGCTTCGTCTGCAATGGCGTCGTGGTAGTGCTGCTCGTGCTCGTCGGCGCGGCACTCCTCGCCCACTCCCAGGCCCACCCCGGCCTGCTCGGCGACCCCGCCGCGGTGGCCGCCGACGCCGACGCGGTGTTTCCGCGGTTCATCGCCCAGGCCCTGCCGACGGGCATCCGCGGCCTCGTCGTCGGCGGCCTCCTCGCCGCGGCGATGTCGAGCCTGTCGAGCGGTCTGAGCGCCGTGGCCGCCGTCGTCACCGTGGACTTCGTCGAGCGGCTCGGCGGCCGCCGCGCGGCCGACTTCTACGGCACGCTCCCGGCCCGGATCCTGCCCTGGGCGATCGGCCTGGCCGTGGTCGCGATGGGCATGGCCGTCAGCCAGGTCGAGGGCAACATCTTCGAGCTCTGCAACAAGATCGTGAACGCGCTGACGGCGCCCCTGGCCGGCATGTTCCTGATGGCGATGTTCATGCGCCGCGCGACCGTGTTCGGCGTCTGGGCGGGGGCGGCGGCCGGGATTGCCACGGTCGTGGCGGTGACCTGGTGGCCGGACTTCACCGGCCGACCGGGAATCGGCGTGTTCTGGATGATGCCGCTGGCCCTCGTCGTCCAACTGGCCATAGGCGCGGCTGCGTCGCTCGTGCCGCTCGGACCCCCGGCCCGCCCGCTCCTCACCGAGACCGTGACCTCCGGCCGGCGCGGATGATCCGGCGGAGGATCCGCCGGTTCACTCGATGCAGCCGCTGCTCACCCGACGACCTTGGCGTCACCACGCGGGCCCGGCGGCGGGGCGGTACATTGCAGGGGCCGGGTCTGGTCGTCCGTTCGCCGTTCGAGTCGCCCCCGCACGCCGCCCGCCACGACCGCCTGGAGAGTCGCCGATGCCCGGGCCCCGCCGCCGTTCGCCGCCGCTCGTCGCGGTGGTCGCCTCCTGCCTCGTGGCCTGCGGGCTCTCCGGCGCCGCGGCCGGCCAGCCCGCGTCGACCGACGCGGCCCGCGCCGCCTACGCCTCCGCAGCGGCACTGCAGAACCGCGAGGCCTGGGACCTCGCCGCCGAGGAGTGGCAGGCTCTGCTCGCCGCGCACCCGCAGGATCCGCTGGCGCTCAAGGGCCGCTATTACCTCGCCATCTGCCAGCTCAAGAGCGACCACTGGCCCGAGGCCCGCGTCACGCTCGAGGCGGTCGTGGCGAGCGCGGCCGACCCGGCCACGGTCGCGCTCGCCCGCTGGGAACTCGGCCGCGGACTCTTCGCGGCGGCGCAGAAGAAGCCGCAGGCCGAGGCGTTCGCGGCGGCGGCCACGCGGCTGCGCGAGTTCCTGGAGAAGGCGCCCGGGCAGCCGCAGGCGGCCGACGCCCGTTACTTCCTCGGTGAGTCGCTCTGGCAAGCGGGGAACCGCGACGAGGCGCTCGTCGAGTGGCAGGCTTGCGTGCGGGACCACGCCCAGGCGGAGCGGCTCCCCGAGGTGCTCTACGCGCTGGGCGTCGGCCAGGCGGAGACCGGCAAGGCGGCCGACGCAGAGCAGACGCTCGGGCGGTTCGCGAAGGAGTTTTCCGGGCATCCGCTGGCCCCGGACGTGGCCCTCTGGCGGTCCGACCTCGCCGCCAAGGCCGGCAGGCATGCCGATGCAGAGAAGATCCTCGCCCCCGTCGCCGCCAAGAAGGGCTCGCGGCAGGCCGACGCCCTCGACCGCCTGGGGCAGGCCCGCTGGAACCAGGGGAACTGGACCGGCGCAGCCGAGGCCTTCGTCCGGCTCGCCTCCGAGCACCCCGGCTCGCCGCTCGCCAAGAAGGCCGTGATCACGGCCGGCCGCGCGCTCGTGGAGGCGGGCAGGCCCGCCGAGGCGCGGCCGCTGCTGGAGCAGGCCGCCGCGGGCGCCGGGGCCGACGCGATCGACGCGGCCCACCGCCTCGCCATGCTCGAGCTTGACGCCAAGAACCCGGCCCGGGCGCTCGAGGTGGCCACGAGGGCACTGCTCGCCGCGGCCGGCCGCACGGGAGTCGACCCCGCGCTCATCCCCCGGCTCGAGCTCGATCGGGCCGAGGCGCTCTGGCAGATCCCCGACCGGAAGGCCGAGGCCGCCGCGGACGCCGCCGCGCTCGTGGTGAAGCATCCCGCGTCGCCGGCGGCCGGACCCGCGCTCGTCATCGCGGCACTCGGGCTCGTCGAGCAGAAGAAGCCCGCCGACGCGCTCGCCAAGGTCGACGCCTTCCTCGCCGCGCACGCCGCGACCGCGAAGCCCGAGGTCGTGCGCGACCTGCGCGCGATCCGTGCCGAGACGCTGCTCGCCCTCGGCAGGCACGCCGACGCCGCGCAGGCCTACGGCGACCTCGTGGCGGCCAACCCGCAGGCGGCCGCCAAGGCGGCCTGGCAGGCCCGGGCAGCCGCGGCCTTCGCGGCCGCGAAGAACTGGAAGGCCGCGCACGACGCGCTGGCCGCGGCGACTCCGGCGCTCAAGGGTGAGGAGCGGGCCGAGGCGATGCTGCTCGACGCCACGGCGCTCGTCGAGCTCGGCAAGCCCGCCGACGCCGCCCGCATGCTGGCCGAACTCGAGAAGGCACAGCCCCCCTGGCGGCGGCGCGACGAGGCGCTGCTGCTGGCCGTCCGCGCGCTCCGCGAGCAGGGCGACTCGAAGGCGGCCCGCGCCGCCGCCGAGCGGTTCGTCAAGGATTTTCCCGACGGCAGGAATGCCGACGTCGCCTGGCATCGACTCGGCCAGTTGCGGCAGGAGGCGGGGGACCGCACCGGTGCGATCGAGGCGTTCGCGAAGTGCCAGGCCGTGAAACCGAAGGGCCCGCGGGCGCCGTGGGCGCTGCTGGCGACGGGCTGGTGCCACGAGGCCGACGGGCGGCTGTCCGACGCGATCGCCGCCTGGACGACGCTCGTCGACGGCCATCCGAAGTCGCCGGCACTCGCCGCGGCGCTCTTGGCGCGGGGCGACGCCCGGCGACGCGGCGGCGACTTCAAAGGGGCGCTCGCCGACGCCCAGCGGCTGCTCGCCGACACCAAGGCCGGCGTGGTCGAGCTCGAGCCGGCCGCCCGCGGCGAGGCGCGGCTCCTCGAGGGGCTCGCCTGCGCCGGCGAGAAGAAGCACGCCCAGGCCGCCGCCGCGTTTCGCACGCTGCTGGCGGAGCAGCCCGGATTCCCCGCGGCCGACCGCGTGCTCTTCGAGCTCGGCGTGGCGGAGGCGCTCGACGGCAAGGCCGCCGACGCGGCGGCCACGTTCGCCGACCTTGTGAAGCGGTTCCCGAAGAGCGGCTACGCCGCCGACGCGTGGCTCGAGCTCGGCGAGTCCCGGTTCGCCGCCGAGCAGTGGGCCGACGCCGCCGCGGCCTACACGGCGGCGACCGCCGGCAAGGACCCCGCCGTCGTCGAGCAGGCCCGACACAAGCTCGGCTGGACGCACGTCATGCGGCGGGATCACGCCGCGGCCGCCGAGGCCTTCGGCGCGCAGCTGGCCGCGGCGCCGCAAGGGCCGCTCGCGGCCGACGCCCGGGCGCTGCTCGGCGAGGCGCTCCTCGCGCTGGACAAGCCGGCCGACGCCGGGCAGGCGCTCGCGGCGGCGCTGGCCGATCCGGCGAAGCTCTCGTCGCCCGAGCTCCGCGACGTGGCCTTCCTCCGGGCGGCCGAGGCCGCGGCCCGCACGGACCAGTGGGCCAGCAGCCTGGAGCTCGCCGAGCGGATGATCGCGGCGGCGCCGCAGTCACCGCGGCTGCCGCAGGCCCGCTACGCCGCCGCCTGGGCGCTGCAGAACCTCGGCCGCCTCGACGAGGCCGCTGCCGGCTACCGCGCCGTCGCCGACGCCGAGCGAACCGAGACGGCAGCCCGCGCGCGGCTCATGGAGGGAGAGGTGCTCTTCGAGCAGGGTCGGCACAAGGAGGCCGTGAAGGCCTTCTTCAAGGTGGCCTACGGATACGGCGAGCGGGCGGCGCCGCCCGCCTTCCACCCCTGGCAGGCCCAGGCCACGTTCGAGGCCGCCCGGTGCTTCGAGGTGCTCGGCAAGCCCGACCAGGCCCGTGGGCTCTACGCCGAACTGGCGGACCGCTATCCCGACTCGGAGCAGACGCCCGCCGCCCGCAAGCGGCTGGAGGCCCTCGGCCCCGCCCCGTCGTCCCCCCCTGGAGCCCGCCCCTGATGAACGGCGTCGAACGGATCCAAACCCTCTGGCAGCTGTTCCTGGCCGGCGGCCTGCTCATGTGGCCGATCGTGGCGATGTCGCTCGTGGTCGTCATGTTCGGCATCGAGCGGCTCGTCGCCCTGCGGCACGCGCGGTTCGTGCCCAAGCGGCTCGCCACGGGCATCACCGGCCTCTGCGCGAAGGGGGCGTTCGACCCGCGCAAGGCCTACCGGCTCTGCGCCGAGTTCCCCTCCGTGGCGGCCGACGTGCTCAAGACGCTGCTGGAGAAGATCGGCCGCCCGATTCCCGAGATCGAGCGGGCGGTCGAGGTGGAGAAGGACCGCGAGGCCTCGCGGCTCTACGCCAACATCCGCCCCATCGGCCTGGCCGTCACGGTCACGCCGCTGCTCGGCCTGCTGGGCACCGTGCAGGGCATGATCATCGCCTTCTCCACGACGGCGACGCTCGATGCCGGCGCCAACCGGGCCGCCGAGCTCGCGCAGGGCATCTACGTGGCGCTCATCACGACGTTCGCCGGCCTCTGCGTGGCGATTCCCGCGGCCATCATCGCCCATTACCTCGAGGGCCGGATCCTGCGCGGCTTCCGCGACGTCGACGCCCTCGTGGCCCGCGTGCTGCCCCACCTCGAGCGGTACGAGCACAAGGGCCGCGTCACTCCCGAGCAGCTGGCGGCCGAGCCGGCGGGAACGGAGCGGGCATGAGCGTGCGGATCGACAAGGGCCGACTCGGCGGCGGCCTCGAGATGACGCCGATGATCGACATCGTCTTCCTGCTCATGATCTTCTTCCTCGTCGCCAGCAAGCTCGACGAGAACGACCGCTCGATCGACGTCGTGCTGCCGCAGGCCAG
>JBIIUP010000038.1:0-17364 GCA_044339885.1 Pirellulales bacterium
CCACGCCGACCGCCGGACGTTCTTCCACGGCCACACCTACGGCGGCAACCCGCTGGCCGCGGCCGTGGGCCTCGCCTCGCTGGACGTGTTCCGCGACGAGCGGGTGCTGGAGTCGCTCCCCCCGAAGATCGAGCGGCTGCGGGAGCACGGGGAGCGGCTGGCGCGGCTCGACCACGTCGGGGCCGTGCGGCAGTGCGGCCTCGTGGCGGGGATCGACCTGGTGGCCGACAAGGCGACGGGCGCGGCCTACCCGTGGGCGGAGCAGCGCGGCACCCGGGCCTGCCTCGCCGCGCGGCGGCACGGGGCGATCTTGCGGCAGCTCGGGGACGTGGTCGTCATCATGCCGCCGCTGTCGATCACCCTCGCGGAGCTCGACCGGCTCGCCGCGGCCGCGGAGGCCGGCATCCGCGCCGCGACGGAGCCCCGGGCCGTACCGGTGGGAGGCCGGACGCCGGGGTGATCGTCCCGGGGGCCGCGACGGCGGCGCCGCGGAGCCTTCTGCCGGGGGTCACTGCGCGACCGACTTGCTGCCCTCGGTCGAGCCGCCGATCGGCGCCCCTTCCGGCAACGGCCGGCCGGCGGTGGGAACGTCGAGGCGGTGGAGCTCCTCGCGGACCTGGCGGTAGGCCGCGAAGCTGTCCGGGTAGCACCACAGCGTGACGGTCGTGTCCGGATGCGTGTTCGCCAGCGACCGGCGGAATTTCGACGTCGCGGCGAGCGCCTCGTCGACCGTCTCGCCGACGGGCTCGCTCGTGGGCCGCACCACCCACTCCCGCGAGCGGACGAGCACCTGGCCGCGGGCCTGGTCGACCTTGGCCTCGATGACGTAGTCGAGCGTGAAGCCCTGCTCGGGACCGACCGTCTCGATCCGGGAGGCCAGCGCGGCGAGCGACCCGGAGTGCCGCTGCGTCTGCTGCTTGGCCAGCTGGAACAGCTCCTCCAGCGGGATGTAGGCGATCCGCCCGCCGGCGATGCGGAAGTGGATCTCCTCGCCGTTGACCGTCCGGCCGATCGGGGTGGGGTAGGCGAGCACCTCCTTCGTCGTCGCGGGCACGTGCTTCGCGGCCTCGATCTCGCGGTTGAGCCGCACGAGATCCTCCTCGAGCTTGGTCCGCCGCACGGCGGCCTCCGCGGCCGCGACCCGGTTGGAGTCGACGGCGGCCTTCATCTGGGCGAGTTCGACCTTCGCCGCGGAAACCGCGGTCGCCATCGCCAGCCGCGACTCCCCCGCCAGGGCCGCCGCCGTCGCCACCGTCCGCGCCTGCGACTGGAGCTCCTCGATGTCGCTCTCGGTTGAGGCGACCGTGGTCTGGAGCTCCTCGACCTGCCGCTCCAGCTCGGCGGTCTCGGCCGCCGGGGCGGCGGCCGTCTTGTGGGCCAGCTGCTGCACGCGTCCGCCGACGACCATCACGAGGATGATGAGGATGCCGACGATGTTCGAGACGACGTCCAGGAACGAGTCCTGACCGGCGTCGTTCGATTCGGACGGCTTCGGGCGGGGCATGGGATGGTCCTTCGGGCTCAGGGCCGCGGAGCCAGCGCGGTCGTCCGCTCGACGGGGGGCAGGCGGCGCACGTCGTCGGCCGCGGCGCGTCGACGCGTCTGCAGCCCGCTGTCGGCGAGGAGCCGCTCGAGATCCTCCCGACGACCCTCGCCGTCGGCCGTCGCGCCGAGAATGAGTTCGGGGTTCCAGTACATCCGGTGGCCGGCGATGCCCCAGCGGGCTACTTTCGCGTGGATGGCCTGCACGAGCGGATCGATCGCCGTCACCGTCTCCGTGCCGATCGCGACCCGCGCCTCGGCCCGTCCGCTGGCATCGTCGAGGATGCGGAATTCCCGCGCCGAGCACTCGATGCGGATCGGACGGGTCAGCGGGATCGGCCGGTCCTGTGTCGCGAGGCTGGCCCAGTTGCTGCCGCGGCTCCCGGCGAGCGAGGCCGAGTCGCTGGCTGAACCCTGGCCGGAGGCGGAGCCGGCCGTGCCGCCGGCCTGCCCCTGCGGCATGCCGGGCAGCGACGGCCCGGAGACGTCGCCGCCTCCGCCGCCGGTGGCGGCGGAGGCGGATTCCGACGTGCTGCCCGAACTTCCGCCGCCTGCTGCGTTGCCTGCCGCGCCGCCTGCTGCGTTGCCGCCGAATGCCGCTGACGTGCCGGCTCCGGTGCTCGCAGAGCCCGCAGGTCCGCCAGGTCCGCCGCCGGCCCGGGTTCCACCCGCGGCACCGCGGCCCGCGGTGGCACCGTTCCCAGCCACAGCGTTCCCGGCGGCTGCGGTCCCGCCGGGCATGCCCCCCGGGAAGCCACCGGGCTCGTGACCGGAACCGTCGCCCGCTCCCACCGCGCCCGGCGGGTTGGCCGCATAAAAACGTGACGGGCCGGCATACCGATCGCCGGCGGTGCCAGCCGTCGCCGGCATGGGGCCGCTCCCGGAGCCGCTGCCGCTGCCGCCGCCGGAGCCCTGGCCGCCGAGGATCACGTCACCCGCGCCCGGCGCGTCCCCTCCGGCCATGCCACCGCGGCCGCCCACCCCGGCACGCTCCTCCGTCCAGTCGAACCGCGACTGGTCACCCAGGACGCTCGGCCCGCCCTCGGCGACCACACCGCCGCGGCTCGTCGCCGCCCGGTACTGCTTCGTCGGCCGCGGCGGACGGGCGGGACGGTTCTGCGCCAGCCACGCCATGCGGCGGCGGGACTCCTCGACGGCCCGCAGTTCGACCTCGGCGAGCGCCGGATCCGGCGGCGGGTAGTCGATCTGCCAATCCTCGTCGACGAACTGGTAGCCGAACTCGCTGCCCCACGACTGGATCGATTCGCGGGCTGCGTAGTAGGCCATCACGCCCGACGGCCGCACCAGCAGGAGCGGATACGGCTGCGCGGCCGGATCGCCGGATTCCCGGGGACCCCGCGCGACGTGCTCGCGGGCGGCCCGCAGGGCGCTGGCCAGCGGATTGCCGGGGCCGGGCGGCCCCTCGAAGTCGGCCGGCCCCAGGCGGACGCCCTCGGGCTGGAGGAAGACGCCGTCGATGCAGCACTCGATGTACAGCGGCCGCCGATGGGTGCCGTTGGCCCCCTCGTAGGGCACGACGGCGTAGGCCGGCGGCCGCGACGCCTTCCCTTCGCGGAGGGCGTCGAGCGATTTGGTCGCCGCGGTGACCGCCTCCTGGAGTTCGCGGATCGCAGCGGCGCCGTCCCGATCCGCGTCGCGCCGTGGGGCCGCGGCGAGCGCCCCGGCCTCGCGCTGGAGCCCGTCGAGCTCGTCCGCGAGTTTCCGCGAGTCCTCCTCGACGCCGGCCAGCGCCATGCGGGCCCGGGCGAGGTCCGCCGCCGTTCGGTCGCGGATGCCGCGGAGCTGTTCCAGCCGCCACCCGAACTCCTCGCGGGCCAGCGTCAGCGACTCCTGCAACTCCCGCCGGGCAGCCTGCTCCTGGGCCGACTCCGCCCGCTGCGCCTGGCGGCTGAAGAGGACGAGCAGGACCAGCAGCGCCCCCATCATGCAGAGCAGCACGGCCAGGAACGGGAACAGCGAGATGGTGAGCCCGGAGGCGGCGGGGCGGCGGCTCATGCAGCCTTTCCGATGCCGCGATGGGCGTGCAGGTCGAGGCGGCGCGGATCCCCAGTGAGGTCGTTGGCCCGCGCGGCCAGGAGCTGCACGGCGGCGGAGAGCGTCGCGAGCGTCTCATCGAACCGCTGGCTCGCGGCGAGCGTGCCCAGGTTCGAGTCGAGCGACCGCTCCAGACTCGCCAGGTCGCGGGTCGCCTCGACCACGCCGCCGAGCATCGCCGTCTGCTCGGCGAGCGTCTGCTGGTGCTGCTCGAGCCCCCGGACGGCCGCTGCGAGCGACTCCGCGGCCGCGGTCCAGCGGTGCTCGCGGCGGGCCGCGAGCTCGTCCTGCGTCCTCGCGAGGGACTCGCCCCAGCGGTGCATGGCCGCGTCGAGCGACTCTCCGAGCGCGGCCTGCAGGCGGCCGGCCGATTCGTCGATCGCCTGCCCCAGACCGGAGGCCGCCGCCCGTTCGAGCGCCTTCCAGGCCTGCTCCTGCGCCTCCAGCAGCCGGGCCGATCCGCGGCTGACGGTCTCGCCGATCCGGGCCACCGCCAGGGCCGTGCCCTCGTTGCCGGCCAGGGACTGAAACCGCCCCGCGAGCGCCCGCCAGGCGGCGTCGTCCACGTCGGCGATCAGCCGCTGCTCGGAACGGTCGATGAGAAACTGCACGAACATGAGCACCATCGACAGCGCCAGCGCCGTCGCGGTCGTGTCGAACGCGGTGCCGAGCCCGGCGACCACGCCGGAAATGTTGTCGAGCTGGGTCGGCGACAGGCTGGCGATCGCCACAGTGATGCCGATCACCGTGCCGAGGAATCCCATGATCGGGATCGCCCAGACCACGAACCGCACGAGGCCGTACCCCTGGGCGGCGCGGGCCGCGTCCATCTCGGAGAGGTACTTCAGGTGCGACTCGAGGTCGTCGGCCGAGCCGGTGCGGGCGACGTAGTCGAGGGCGTCGCGGAGCCGCCCGGGCAGGTACCCGGGCGCGGTGTCACGATCAGGCAGCGCGGCTGCCAGGCCCGCGGCCTCGGCGGGTGACTGCCCCCCCTCGGGGATCGGCCCCAGCACGGTCGCATCGAGGTCGCGGCGCTGCCGCAGGACCTCGCCCGCCTTGAGCGCCAGGGCCGCCAGGCCGATCCCGAAGAGGTGGACTTCGACGTACTCGACCCAGTGTCCCGCCAGGTAGCGGATCACGTTGGCATCGGTGACGATGCCGCCGTGGATGAGCCCGAAGAAGCAGAATGCCAGCGCACTGCCCCAGAGCAGCGGCGAGCGCAGAAGCGCGGCGGACAGGGCGTTGAGCTTCGACACCAGTCACCTCCCGGGGCGGACGCGGAGCGGGCTGCCGAATCCGGAAAGCCCGCATTTTCCCTTGCATCGGTATGGTCGCCCCAGGCGATTGAGCCGAAACCTTCCCCCCGCCGGTTTCGGGCTTGCGGCGTGCCGCGCAAGCCCCCTAGCTTTCCGCCGCCGCAGCATCCCCCGACGCCCGAGGACCGTGCCATGAATCGATTCCCCCGCGTGAACACGTCCGCGGCCTGGGCTCCCCTGGCGGTCCTGGCCGCGGCCGTCGCACTCGTGCCGCTCGCCGGCTCCCGTCCTTCGGCAGCCGGCCCCCAGGTGACCGCGGCTGCGGAGGGGCTGTGGATCTCCGACTCGCCGCTCGACGAGGCCCGCCGCCTCCTGATCGTGGTCGACCCGTCCGGCCGCCACGCGGCCGTCTACCACGTCGACTCCGCCGCCGGCACGCTCGCGCTGAAGAGCACGCGAGACATCTCCTGGGACCTCATGCTCGACGAATTCAACTGCCAGGAACCCCGTCCGGCGGCCCTCAAGAAGATGCTCCAGGGGCAGCCCGGCCCCGGCATCCAGCCGGCCCAGCCGGTTCGATGACCGGTCGGGGCGGCCTGTAGCGGGCGTGCCGGCTGCACCGCCGGTGGCGGTTGGCCGTAGAATGGGGAGACGGGCGGGTCGAAAACAACCCACGGGGTTCGACGTGCCGCCCGCGGCACCCGGGATGCGGTGGCAGCCATGGCTGGAAAATTCCTGACGCTCGAGGAGGTGGCGCGTCTGCTCGGCGTCAGCGTCGAGGAGGTCAATCGCCTCGTCGACCGCAAGAAGCTGTTCCCGATGCGGGACGGCGCCGGCGTCAAGTTCAAGGCAGACGACGTCGAGCGGCTCGCCTCCTCGCTCGGCGACGAGAGCTCGCAGGACGACGGGCTGTCGCTGGATCTCGACGGCGCAGGGCTCTCGGGCACGGGTGGCTCGGCCGCGGCCGACGACGAACTGGCGATCGGCGACGCCGTTGACGATGCCGACTGGGTGCTGGGAGGCGCCTCGGGGGTGGAGTCGGCGTCGCAGACCATCGTCCGCGAGGGCGACAAGCCGCCGGCCGCGGCGGCGGCGGCATCAGCGATTTCGCTCGACGGTGGCCGCGATGATTCGGTCGGCGACGACCTGGCGCTGGAGTCGCTCGTCGGCGCCTCGTCCCCGTCGCTCCCGCGATCCGGTTTGGATGGGGGCAAGCCCGACGATGGGAGCCTGAAGATCGATCTCTCTGCGGTCACCGGTGGTGGCTCCGGCCCGCAGCCCGGGTCGCGGGCCACCGGCTCGCTGCTGGGCAGCGCGCCCTCCGGCGCCGGGGCCGCCTTGTCGGGTCCGCTGGACAGCGGGCTGTCGCTGGAGGACGTCGAGCTCGCCGTGTCGGGCATCCGGTCCGCAGGGGGCAGTATCGCAGGGTCGGCCGCCTCCAGCGGCGTATCGCTCGCGGGCGAGGCCTTCGAACTCGGCGGCGACATGGGGGACGAGGAGAGCGCCTCGGTCGTCATCGCCACCGAGGAGTCGGGCGACTCGAGCTTCTTCGGGGCTGCACTCGACGACTCGGCCTCGGTTTCCTTCGACGACCCCAGCAGCTCGCGGGACGGATCGTCCGTGCTCGCCGGGGCGCTGCCGGATTACGCCGAGTATGCGGTCGACACGACCTTCAGCGTCTGGCAGATCCTGGGTCTGGCCAGCTGCTCGCTCCTCCTGCTCACCGCGGCCTTCGTGATGCTCGACCTGGTGTGGACGATTCGCGCCCCCCGGGAGACCGCCCTCACGGCGCCGCTCCTGGAGGCCCTCGCGAAGACCTTCTCCTGGTAGCTCCCGGTCGGCGGGGCCGCCGCGCCGCACCCGGCTGCTAGAATTCGGGCAGCGGTCCGGAAGCGCCGGCCGCGGCCCCGCGGTGCCCACCCCCGTGCGTCGTCCGCCCCCACCGTTGCGTCGCTGCCGATCCGGCTCTCGACGGCTGCCCGTCGCCGTGCTGGCGTGCCTGGTCCCGCTGGCCGGCGGCTGCGGCCGCGATGCCGACGTCCGGCCGGGCGACATCCGCAGCTACGCCGTGCCGCGGGGGCTGGAGTCGGAGCCGATCGCGGCGGCGCCCCGGCAGTCCGCGGCCCCCGCAGCCGGCGGCGAGCGGCTGCGGTACGAGGTGCCGGAGGGCTGGTCGGACCGGGGGGCGAGCGGCATGCGGCTGGCGACGCTCGCGATCGGCGACCCGGCCGACGGCCGCGAGGTGACGGTGATCCCGGCCTCCGGGACCCTGCGCGGCAACGTCGAGCGGTGGCACGGGCAACTCGCTGCGGGCGCCGACGAGTCGGCCCGGGCGGCGGCCGTGGACAAGGCGCTCGCCGAGGCGGAATCGTTCGACGTCGACGGCAGCACGGCCACGCTGGTGACCGTCGGCGGGCCCGCCGCCGGGGAGGATGACGCCGGGGAGGTGATCCTCGGCGCGATGATCCCCCGCGACGATTCCGCCGCGTTGTTCGTGAAATTCAAGGGCGACGCCGACGTGGCCCGCCGCGAGCGCGGCAATTTCGTGCGGTTCGTGCGTTCGGTTCGCTGGAATTAGCCGCCCCGGCGTCCCGGGACGGGAAGGATTCGACCATCATGGCAACCGCGGATCTTCGGCTCTCTCGATCGCTTGCGCCGACCGCCGGCCGGTACGGCGTCTCGTCCACGACGCCCTGGTCGCTGCTCCGCGGCCTGGGGTCGCTGAAGATCACGGTCGTCATGTTCCTCGCGGCCGAGATCCTGCTCCTGGTGGGCACGCTCGCCCAGGACGAGAAGAACCTGCCGGAGGTGAAGGCCGAGTACTTCAACAGCTGGATCGCGAAGGTCCCGTTGGCCGACTTCTTCCCGGTCACGATCTTCGGCCCGTCGCGGCTGACCGGCTGGCTGCCGTTCCCCGGCGGGGCCACGATCGGCCTGGTGCTCCTGATGAACCTGATCGCGGCCAAGGCCACCCGGTTTCAGGTGGCGGCCCATGGCCCGCGGCTCGCCTGGGGATCGGCGGTGACGCTCCTCGGGGCGGCCCTCACGCTGGCCGTCGTCCTCACCGGCCACCACACCGACGGCCTCCAGGGCCGGCCCCCGCTGGGCTACGACGCGGTCTGGCGGCTGGTGCAAGGGGGGGGTCTGCTCCTCGCCGCCGGTCTCGTCGCGGCCGCGATCCGCGGCCCGCGCCGGCTCGTGCGGATCGCCTGCGGGCTGGCGGCGGCGGCCGTGGGCGTCCCGGTGGTGCTCACGATCCTGGGGGGCGAGGCCTGGCGGATGTCGGACCCCGGGCTGCGGATCATGTGGCAGCTCATCCAGTCGAGCGGCGCGGCGCTGGTGCTGCTGGCCGGCCTGGTGATGGTGTTCGGCGCCCGCGGAGGCAACGTCCTCATCCACGTCGCCGTCGGCCTGCTGATGCTCGGCCAGTTCGTGTTCGGCGACCGGCAGATCGAGGAGCGGATGAACCTCGTCGAAGGACAGACGACCAGCGTGGCCTTCCGCACGGACGAGACGGAGCTCGCCGTCGTCGACCCCTCCGATCCGGCCGCGGAGCGAGTGACCGCGATCTCGGCCCGGCTGCTGGCGGCGCGGGCCGGCGGCCCGCCGATCGTCGCAGCGGACCTGCCGTTCGACGTGGAGGTGCTCGAGTACTTCCCCAACTCGAACGTGACCCGGATCGGGCCCGTCGCCCCGAACCCGGCCACGACGGGCCTCGGCAGGCAGTGGCTGGCGGCGGCGCAGCCGCCTCAGGGGGGCGCCTCGTCGAAGGCGAACATCGCCTCGGCCTACGTCCGGATCGTGGAGCGGGGCACGGGCCGCGACCTCGGCACCCGGCTCGTCACGCAGTTCCTCAACGACCAATCCCAGATCTTCGTCGGCGCCGGCGCGGACGAGTGCGACACCGTCGAGGCGGGCGGCCGCCCCTGGCGGCTCCAGCTGCGGTACCGCCGCGAGTACAAGCCCTACGCCGTCACGCTCGACGACGTCCGCCGGATCAACTACTCGGCCAGCGAGACGCCCCGCGACTATTCGTCCTACGTGACCTTCGCGGACCGCGCGACGAAGGCCGAGCAGAAGGGGCGGATCTGGATGAACAACCCGGTCCGCTACCGCGGCGAGACCTTCTACCAGAGCCAGTACTCGCAGGTGGACCTCGGCGGCGGCCGGGTCGGTGAGATGACCGGCCTGCAGGTGGTGGAGAACGCCGGCTGGCTCATCCCTTACGTGGCCTGCGTGCTCGCCTTCTGGGGCATGCTCGTGCACTTCGGCGGCACCTTCCTGCGGTTCGCCGATCGCCACGACCGCCGCCTGCCGGCGGCGCCGCCGGCAGGCGGCCCTCCAGCGGAGCACCGCCCGGTGGCGAGACGGCCCGCGCGGCGCGACCGCGGACCAGGCGGCCCCGCGACCACCACCGGCCGCGGTCGCTGGCTCGCACCGACGCTCGCCCTCGGCCTGGTCGCCGCATGCGCCCTCGCCGCGGCGGTGCCGCGGAAGCCGGCGGCAGATGCGGCCGATTGGCGGGCCGCCGGCGAGCTGCCGGCGATGCACGAAGGGCGGATCAAGCCGCTCGACAGCGTCGCCCGCACGACGCTGCAGCTCCTCGGCAACCGCACGAGCGTGACGCTTCCCACCGGGAATCCGGGCCCCGAGGGCCGGGTTCCCGCGACGCGGTGGCTCCTGGCGACGATGGCGGGCAGCGACTGGGCCGCCCGCGCCCCGGTGTTCCGCATCGACGCCAAGGAGGTGGTCGACCTCTTCGACCTCGCCCGCCGACCGGGCCATCGCTACAGCTTCGCCGAGCTCGAGCCCGGCCGCGAGGCCCTGCGGACGCAGATGCAGGCCATCCGCGAGGTGCCCGCCGACCAGCGGTCCTTCGTGCAGAAGAAGTACGCGGAGATCGAGCAGAAGCTCATGGCCTACGACCTCCTGCGGTTCTCCTACGACGTCCCGCCGCTGCCGCCGCGGCCCGAAGGGGAAGGGGAGGAGGCCCGGCGCCGGGTCGTCGAGGAGGTCCGCAGGCTCGTCCAGACGGCGCGGATGATCGACGACAACCATCCGCCGGCGGTGATCCCGCCGGCCGGCCCGGCCGGTTCCGACGCCGCCCCGTCGGGCCCGGCGTCACGCTGGCAGTCGCTCTATCCGGCCGTCACCACGGCGGTCGTGAGCCAGCTCGTCGACCGCTCGGCCGGCGGAATGCCCGCCGCCATGAACCCGGCGATCCTCGCGTTCATCGCCCTGCTGGAGGCCGTCGACGGGACGGCCGCGGAGTTCGACACGACCCTCGCGAACTTCCGCACCGCGATCGGCAACCTGCCGCAGGCCGCCGCGGCCGGCCCCCGGGCCGCCTTCGAGGCCTGGCTCAACGCCTTCAACCCGACGGACCTCGCCAAGTGGCTCTACGTCCTCGCCGTCGTCCTCTGCTTCTCGAGCTTCCTGGTCTGGCATGGGCCGCTCAACCGCTTCGTCTCGGCGCTGCTCCTGGGCACCTTCCTGCTGCACACCTTCGCCCTGGCCGCGCGGATCTACCTCACCGGCAGGCCGCCGGTGGTGAATCTCTACTCTTCGGCGGTGTTCATCGGGTGGGCGTGCGTGCTGGCGGGCATGGCGCTGGAGTCGCTGAACCGCGGGGGCATCGGCAACCTCGTGGCCACGGTCAGCGGCGGCCTGACGCTCATGGTGGCCTACGGCCTCGACTCCGGCGACACGATGCACGTCCTCCAGGCGGTGCTGGACACCCAGTTCTGGCTCTCGACCCACGTGGTCACCGTCACGCTGGGCTACGGGGCGACGTTCCTCGCTGGCCTGCTCGGCACCTGCGCGATCGTCCATCGGGCCTGGGCTCGGCTCGCCCGCCGCGGGGCGCCGGTCCAGGAGGCCGCCGACCGGCAAATCCAGGACGACCTGTTCCGGATGACCTACGGAGTCGTCTGCTTCGCCCTGTTCTTCAGCTTCATCGGCACCGTGCTCGGCGGCCTGTGGGCGGACGACAGCTGGGGACGCTTCTGGGGCTGGGACCCCAAGGAGAACGGCGCGCTGATGATCGTGCTCTGGAACGCGGCCGCGCTCCACGCCCGGTGGGACCGCTGGATCGGCCCGCGGGGTTTCGCGCTGTTCTCGATCGGCGGGAACATCGTCACGGCCTGGAGCTGGTTCGGCACCAACCAGCTGGGGATCGGCCTCCACAGCTACGGGTTCACCAGCGGCGTGCTCATGCTTCTGGCCGGCTACGTGCTGAGTCAGCTCATCCTGATCGTGGCGGGGGCGGCGCTGACCCGGCCCAGTCGCGGGGCTGCGGCCGGAGGGCCGGCGGTGGCCGGCTGATCGGCGGCGCGACCGGCCGCCAGCGGCCGCCCGCGAACCGCTCGACCGTCACCGCGCCGGCCGTGATGGCGAGGGCGATCGCCCCTTCGCCCCCCGTCTTGAGGACCGCGGCCGACCGGCTCGGCGTGGCCGCCTCGTAGGCCGCCCGGACCTCGGGCCACGAGGCCCCCCCGGCACCGCTGACGACGACCCACGCCGGCGTGGTGGCCCGAGCGATGTCCGGCGGCAGGCTCGTGCGACTGCCGTGATGCGGTGCTACGAGCACGTCGCACGGCCCCGGCTCGGCCGTCACGAACCTGGCGAGAGCCCGGCCCTCGAGGTCGCCCGTCAGCAGCAGCCTCCGCCCCGCGGCGTCGATGGCCACGACGAGGCTCGTCTCGTTGTCGCGATCCCGCGGACTCGGGGCCCCCGGTGCGGGGTCCGCATGCAGCACCCGCGCCCGGCAGAGCGGGTCGACGGCGAACGAGTCGCCGGACCGCAGCCTGCGAACCGTGACTCCCCGCGCTGCGGCCCTCGCCAGGAGATCCCGCACGGCAAAGGCATCGCTCTCGACGAACGCCTCCCCCACGGCCAGCTCACCCACGCAGAACCGCTCCAGGAGCTCGGGCACCGCGTTCATGTGGTCGGCGTCTGCATGCGAGATGACGAGCGTGTCGATCCGCGCGATTCCCTCGCTCCAGAGGACGGCCGAGATCGCCCGCCGCGCCGCCGACGCCGCCCCGAGCCGACCGGCGTCGTAGACCAGGCACCGACCGGCCGGCGAGCGGACGACGATCCCGCAGCCGTGCCCCATCGCCGCCGCGATCACCCGCAGGCCCTGCGGCGCCGGGTTCACGAGCCGCAGCGCCGGGATGGCGACGATCCCCACGACCGACCAGGCCCCTGCCAGCACGAGCCAGGTGCGGGGCCGCCGCAGGACGGCCGGCGCGAGCGTCAGGAGCGATCCCGCGAGGAACGCATACCAGCCTGCGACCCACCACGGCGGCGGTCCCGGCAGCCACAGGTGACCGCCGGGAATGGCGGCACCGCTCGTCACGAGCCAGCCGATCGCGGCGAGCGCCGCGTCGCAGGCGGCGCCGCACGGGACGGCCAGCGGCGGCGCGACCGCGGCGGCCAGCAGGCAGAGGAATCCCGCGGCCATCGCCGCGGCCACCAGCGGCGCGATGAGCACGTTGAGGACCAGGCCCACGGGGCTCACCAGGTGGAACCGGGCCGCCACGGCCGGCGCCGTCACCCCCCAGACGACGGCGCCGGAGAGGAAGACCGCCCAGGCCTGCCAGGTGAGCCGCCGCACCCGCCGCTCGACCGGCGACCGGCTGCGTTCGATGAGCCTGTCGATCGGATCGGACGGCGTTTCGAGCTGGGGCAGGGCGGCGGCCACCCCGACGAGCACGCCCGTGGAGAGGAACGAGAGCTGCGCGCCGGTGCTGAACACCTCGGCCGGCCGCCAGGCCAGCACGACGACCGCCGCGGCCGCCAGCGCGTTGATCGCCGGCGAGCGGCGGCCGGTGGCCGCGGCCAGGCACGCCAGCCAGACCAGCAGCGTGGCGCGGACGACGGGCGTCTCGGCGCGGACGAGCAGCATGTACGCCCCGGTGCATCCGGCGACCGCGGCGAGCGCCCATGCCCGCGGCACCGCCAGCGTGCGGAACGCCGCGAACAACGCCAGCGACAAGAGGCCCACGTGGAGGCCCGAGATCGAGAGGACGTGCACGGTTCCCGTGACGAGGAAGTCGTCGGCCTCCTCGCGCGGCAGCGACTCGCGGCTGCCCAGGAGGAGTGCGGCGGCCAGGGCCGCGCGGTCGGCGGCCAGCCGCGACTGGAGCACGCCCACGCCCCAGCCCCGGACGGCATCGAGGCGGGACGCCAGCGACCACGACGTCGGCCGGGCGACCAACCGGACCGAGGCGGCGGAGGACACCCGCACGATCGACAGACACCGCAGGGAGCGGGCCCGCAGCCGGGAGTCGAACTCTCCCGGGTTGAGCGCCGGTCCAGGTCGCAGGCCGCGGCCCAGGACGCGGACGCGGCTACCGGTCGGGATGGCGGGTGGATCGCCCTCGACGATGACGGCGGCCCGGCCGGAGGCCGGTCGCCAGCGGCGGCCGTCGCGCACCGCCTCGAGCGCCACGACGCATTCGCTCGACGGGCCGATGGCGATGGTCCGCGCCGACACCGGGTCGGCCGTCGGGAGCCTGCGAAAGGCCTCCACGACGGTTCCGCGGATCGCGACGGGCGCGGGGTGCTCGGTCAGCTGCCAGGCGAGATCGTCGACGCCGAAGAGATCGAACCGCGCCGCCGACCACGCCCCGCCCGCGCATGCCACGGCGGCACCGAGGGCGAACGCAGCCCTCCGGCTGTCACCGCGGCGGAGAAGCCAGCACCAGGCGCCGAGGGCTGCCGCGGCACATCCCCAGAGCGACGCGGCCCCCGTGGCGTCGGCACAGGGCGGCAGCCAGCGTGCGGCGGCGCAGCCGGCGGCGAGGCACAGGGCGACCACGACGAGGGGGCGTCCGGGCAAGGGCTCGGTTCGACAGCGGGCTCTCAGCCAGCCGAGCCACGCCCCGCCTCCGCGGCGGGCGCCGGACCGGGCCACGGTCCACCCGCGGATGAGATCACGCACGAGATCCCGCATGAGGCACCGACGGCCGGGGAGGGGGGGCCGAAACGACCACGGCGGCCGATCGCGCCCACACCCTGAAGACGGGCGCGGCAGCCTCCAGGGGCAACCCGCGGCGTTTCGCCCGTGCCCGCCGCGGAAAACCCCGGGCCGAAGCGCGGGTCCGACCGCGACGGCTGCCGATCCGCGGCCCCGCTACCGGCCGATCTCCGCGAGCACCTTCGCGTAGGCCGCGGCGCGTTCCTCGCGACCCATGCCGCGGATCTCCAGGAGCATGGGCCGCAGGCCGACGGCCCAGTCCGCATCGCGGGCGATCCGCGCTTCGGCCCTGGCCACGAGCTCGTCGACGTCGCGACCCGTGGCGGAGGCCGCCGCCGCCACGACGCTCCGCAGGTACTCCGCCGCCTGCACGGCGGGATTCGCCTCCGCCGGCGCGTCGAACCGCCCCAGCGACCAGGCGATGCCCTCCAGCAGGTGCTTCTGAAACCGCTCTTCCCGCCAGGTCGCGTCGTTGTGGCCGAGGCTCGTGTAGAAGAGCCGACCCTGCCCGTAGTCTCGGACCCACGACACCGGCACGTGCCATGGCTCCCGGGGATTGCTCGCCGGCATGTCGAGGCTGAGGAGGACGCGGACGTTCTCCGGCTTGAACCGCCCGTCGTACTGGTAGATCTCGTCCTGCCAGCGGAACCGCGGCGGAAACATGGCCGTCAGCCGATGGCTCGACTCGTGGACGACGAAGGCATGCTCGGCATCGGCCGTCCACGGATGGCCGGCGAAGATGCCGCCGATGAAGTCGCTGAAGTCGTCCGAGGACTTGAACGTGCCGGTGGCCCCGTGAATCCCCACGAACGACTTGCCGGACTTCACCCAGTCGAGGAACGCCGCCAGGTCGGGAACCGGCAGGTCGCCCGTGGTGTTCACGAACATCACGCCGTCGAAGCCGGCGAGCGACTCCGCGGAGAAGGCCCGGGCGAAGGCCCCCGTGAGCGCCTCCTGCCAGCCGGCGTCGTCCTTCCTGAACCGCTCCTCGGCCTGCCGGTAAGCCTCCTGCTGCGCCCGCCACTCCGCGTCGCCCGTGGACTGCTCGCGACGCGGCGGCCTGGGCTGGGGCAGCCGGCCCGGGGGCATCCGCAGAAAGTCGACGTGGAAGAGACCGCTGGAGCGGCCGAGTTCCTCGAGGACGGCCTCGGCGGTGCCGATCGACGAGTGCCGGTAGCCCACGGTCACCGTCACGGCGAGGACCCGCGCGGGGCGTGCCGCGGGATCGGCCGCGGCAGCGTCGGCCGCCGGGGCCCGACCGCCCGCCGCGAGCGCCCAGGTCGCGACGACCAGCGCGGCTGGCAACCGGCGCGGGAACAGGGGGCAGCGTCGATCGATGGTCGTCGGCCTTCGCATGGGCACCTCCACTCGTGTCCCGGTTGTGTTCCCAGCGGCGAAGCCCCAGGATTGTGGCACCCCGGGACGAGACATGCCACCGATCGACGTCCGACGACCGACCCGCCCGCTGATCGCCGCCCTGCTCGCCCTGACGCTCCTCCCGGCCGGCGGCCGCATGGCGAACGGGAATGACGCGGACCCCGACCCGCAGCCGTTCGGAGCCGAATTCCCGCGACTCGACGGCTGGACGACGGGCGACTGGTGGACGCGTCGGCCCCGTCAGCCCGTGCCGCTCGACGTGCCGCGGCGGGACGTGATCGCCTTCGCGGTCTACACCGTCACCGTCCATCCGGTGCAGGGCGGCCGGGCCACCCCGCAAGACGCCACGCTCAAGCTCACCGCCCAGCTCTTTCCGCTGCTGCCCGGCGAGCCGCGCGAGGCTCGCCTGGAGGTCAGGCGCGGGGAGACGTGGCGGGAAGTCGGCCGTGCGGAGGTCCACTATCCGGGCTGGGACGCCCACTTCCGCGTGGAGCACTGGGATGCCACCCGCGACTGGCCGTACCGCGTGCGGCACGGCGCGGAGGCCGTGTTCGAGGGCGTCGTCCGTCGCGATCCGGTCGACCGCGAGGCCATCACGGTCGCCGTCCTGTCCTGCAACTCGTCGCAGACGCCCGGGCCACGGGCCGAGATCGTCGCCGGCCTCGCAGCCGCCGATCCCGACCTGCTCTTCTTCGCGGGCGACCAGTCGTACCGCCACGAGCAGCACACCTACGCCTGGCTCGAGTTCGGCCTCCAGTTCCGCGACGTGATCCGCGACCGCCCCACGATCACCATTCCCGACGACCACGACGTCGGTCACCCGAACCTCTGGGGTGCCGGCGGCAGGAAGTCGCTCCGCAAGGACGGCGCCGACGGCGGTTACTTCTTCCCGCCGAGCTACGTGAGGATGGTCGAGCGACAGCAGACCTGGCACCTTCCGGACCCGGTCGATCCCGAGCCGGTCGGGCAGGGGATCGGCGTCTCCTTCACCCGCTTGGTCCTCGGCGGCGTCGACTTCGCGATCCTCGAGGACCGCAAGTTCAAGACCGGGCCTTACGGCGCGATCCCCGCGCTGGGACCGCGTCCCGACCACATCACCGATCCGGCCTACGACCGCGCGGCGATCGACCTGCCGGGACTGGAGCTGCTCGGCGGGCGACAACTCGCCTGGCTCGACCGCTGGGCGGAGGACCGGCAGGGCGTCCGCGCGAAGTGCGCCCTCTCGCAGACCGCGTTCTGCGGCGCCGTCCACCTGCACGGGCCGAACCGGGACCGGCTGCTCGCCGACCTCGACTGCAACGGCTGGCCGCAGTCGGGCCGCAGGGAGGCGCTGCGGATGCTCTCCAAGGCCAAGGCCGCCCACCTCTGCGGCGACCAGCACCTCGCCGTCGTGGTCCGGCACGGGATCGACGCGCACGGCGACGGACCGTGGGCCTTCACGGCCCCCGCCATCGTCAACACCATCTACGGCCGCTGGTGGCACCCGCCGGAGGAACGGGCTGGTCCCCACGCGGTGCCCGACAGCCCGCTGCCCTGGACCGGCGACTACGAGGACGGCCTGGGCAACAAGATCACCATGCTGGCCTACGCCAATCCCGGCGACGTCAACGACGAGACGCAGCGGGGCGACGGCTACGGGATCGCCCGGTTCGACTTCGGCGGCCGCGCGGCTGGCCGCGCCGACACGCTCACCTTCGAGTGCTGGCCGCGGTTTCCCCGGCCGGGCGCCGACGGTCGCCCCACGCAGTATCCCGGCTGGCCGATCACCGTGCCGCTGGAGTAGGCGGGACGCACGCCCAGCCGGCGGGCTGCCTCCTTTTCCGTTCCGCCGCGGGATCCACCGACACGTCCCACGGCTCGTCGACGATTCTCGCGGCTGGCACGCATTCCTCATGCGCATACCGCCGGCTCGGGGGCGGCAAAAGTCTCGTCGCTGTGGGCCGCGGCGGCCCAAGGCTCCTCGAGCGTTCGCCGACCCCCTTCGCCTCGTCACCTGGTTTGCTGAGTCGCCGCGCCACGTATCCCAGCGTCGCTCTGCCGTCCTCACCGATCGACGACATAGGCCAGGGGTTGCCCGTGCCCTGGAGCCGGCCTTGTTGGCAAGCGCAGCCGGGATGGCGGAGCGCGGCCAACACGGAGAGAGTGGCGGCC
>JBIIUP010000217.1:0-4958 GCA_044339885.1 Pirellulales bacterium
GACCGGCGACGCCGGCAGGCTGGCGGCGGACGTGAAGCGGGATTGCAACGCCGACGTGGCCCTGGCCGCGGGCCGACGGCGTCCCGGGCCGGATGGCCGCGAGATCGTCGACATCGTGCTCGACGGGCCCGCCGGCACGACCCAAGTCGAGCACGTCCTCGGGGGCGGTCCGGCGGTCGCCGGACCGCGGGCCGCGAAGACGGCCGTCGATCTCGTCCGGCGGACGCTGGCCGTCCGCGACCCGAAGGGAGCAGCGGCACCATGAGCGGCAGCGTGTCGGCGAGCCGGCGGACCCTCGTGCTCTTCGTGGGCCTGGTGGGGCTCGTCGGCCTCATCACCTGGCCATCGCTCGTCGGCCGGATCCAGTATGCCCGGACGCGGGCCGACCTGCGGGCCATCCGCGACGCGGCGCGGGGCGCGGAACTCTCCTCGGTTGGCAAGCTGTTCACGACGCTGGCGCGGCTCATCGGGCCGACGGTGGTCAACGTCACGTCCACGCGGCGGGTGCTCACGGTCGCCGACGAGATCTCGGTGCTCCGCGGGGAGGCGCCGCTGGGGGCCACGGGGGAGACGGTTGGCTCGGGCGTCATCGTCGCGGAGGACGGGGTGATCCTCACGAACTACCACGTGGTGGCCCAGAGCGACGAGATCCAGGTCTCGCTGGCCGACGGGCGGCGGTTCGTTGCCGATTTCGTCGGGGCCGACGCGGCCACCGACCTCGCCGTGCTGCGGATCGACGCCGAGCGGCTGCCGACGGCCACGTGGGGCGACAGCGACACCGTCGAGGTGGGGGAGATGGTCTGGGCGCTCGGTAACCCGTTCGGTCTCGACCGCACCCTGACGTACGGCATCGTCAGCGCCGTCGGCCGCC
This sequence comes from Pirellulales bacterium, assembly GCA_044339885.1. Classification (GTDB taxonomy): domain Bacteria; phylum Planctomycetota; class Planctomycetia; order Pirellulales; family UBA1268; genus QWPN01. Next base: position 872 of record JBIIUP010000217.1, read on the forward strand.
GCGGCGTGCTGGAGAGCCCGTACCAGGAGTTCCTCCAGACCGACGCGTCGATCAACCCGGGCAACTCCGGCGGGCCGCTCGTGGACGTCCACGGGCACGTCATGGGAATCACGACGGCGATCGTGGGGCAGGAGTACAGCGGCATCGGTTTCGCGATCCCGAGCAACACCGCCCGCCATGTCTGCGAGGCGATCCTGACCCACGGGGAGGTCGAGGGCGGCTACCTCGGCATGTCGCTGCGGCCGCTGCCGCGGGCGACCGAATCGCTCGCCGCGCCGGCCGGTGCCGTCGTGGTGGCCGTGGAACCGCGATCGCCGGCGGCCCGCGCGGGGATCATGGCCGGCGACATCGTGGTCGGCTTCGACGGTGAGGGTGTTGACGAGCCGGCGGAACTCGTGCTCATGCTGACCCGCGCCCAGGTCGGCCGCGAGGTGGTTCTCGACCTCGTCCGCGAGGGGGAGAAACTCGCGGTCGACGTCCGCATCGGACGGCGGCCGCGGGAGGACTGATCCGGATCGCACGTGATCCGCAGTCGTCGCGGGGGCCGGGGTTGCCCGTGCCGTCTCGCCCGGACGTTCTCTTCGGCCCTCCGGGCCTGCACTCACTCGGTGCTGCCCTCGCTTCACCGGGCACCGATCCGCCGCAGGCGGAGTGGTCGTGGTTTCGCTCGGCCAGCAACGCCGGCTCACCGGCACGGGCAACCCCTCGCGCAATCGATGGTTCGGGCTCTCATACGCCCGAGTGACAAGCGTGATCCGAGTGCCGCCCTCGACCCGACTCGTCCCGCGTGCCGGCCTGCGCACCATCGCCGCGCCAGCCGAAGCCGCGGGGCTCAGCCCTGATCTGGGACGGCGGGCGAGCCCGGATCGTCGGCGGCCGCCGCGTCACCGGCGGTCCGCCGGTCCGGTGCCGCGCCCGGAACGTCGTCGAGCATCTTGGCGAAGTTGAAGTCGCCGAAGCCGCCACCGAAGGTGTCGTCCAGGCCCGGTTCGCCGGCCGCGTTCTTCTTCGCCGGATCGGCCGGCCGGGCAGCGGGCCGCTCGCCCGGCGTGCCCTGGGGCCGCTGCCTCATCTCCGCCGAGATCGTCGCCAGCCACTCCGGGCTCGGGAAGGCGTAGGGGCGGAACTTCTCGAGCGTGCCGGTCTCCTCGTGGATGAACAGGGCCCGCTGCGGTCCCAGCTTGCTCGCCAGGGGGCTGTCCACGAGCTGGCTGGAGTCGGAGCCGCTCATCTGGAAGAGCACGCGGAGCTCGAACTCCTTGAGCGTGTTGCGGTCGAACGTCCGCTGGAGGTTCGTGAGCGAGTCGCACCAGATGATCGTGTGGATGCCCACCGTGGGCCCGTCCTTGAGGATCGTCACGAAGTTCTGCGCGGGCGTGGCCTTCTGCTCGCCCCCCATCGAGAAGCCGAAGTCGGCCTCGTTCCGCCGCAGCTCCCGGAACCGGGCCAGGTCGCGGATCACCAGGAACACCGCCTCGCCGTCGACCACCTGCTCCTCGATCCGCCGGGCGATCTCGGCCGCCAGGGCGTCGATCGATTCTCCCACCCCGAAGCGGCCCACCTGCTCGATCTCGTGCGGCAGCCGTTCGGCCAGCTTCGCCAGGAGGATGTCCGGCTTCTCGTCGGCGATCGCGGGCTCCAGGAGTACGAACCGGGCGGGCCGGCCGAGCGCTCCGCCGGGGTGCGGGTCGGCGTTGCACGCCAGGCTCACGATCGACATCGCCAAGAGGCTCGTGCCGAGGTCCTCCCGTTGGCCGACGATGAGCATGTTGGCGCCCCCCTGGCGCCGGAAGATCGCGCCGGTGGGGTCCTTGATGGCGATCGCGTCGCCCAGCCAGGCCACCGGCGCCACCGGCTCCTTGCCGTGCACCGTGCCGGAGGCCAGCAGCTCCGAAAGCAGCTTGTTGCCGGCCGGGTCGGCCGCCTCGTTGCCGTCGAACACGATGCGCGGGAGCTTGGGGATGTCGTCCCGGCGGTCGGCGAGGGCCCGCAACGCGCCCAGGTACCGCTCGCGCCGCTCGTCGTTGAGGAACACAACCTGGAACGGGTTGTTGCCCTCGACCATGCCGTTGGCGTCGTTGTAGATCGCCTCGCCGGGACGGGTGAGCAGCCGGGCCGCCGTGTTGTCCTCCGAGAGGATCAGGCTGGAGTCGGCCTCGTTGCACTGCAGCGCCACGCGGACGGCCATCTGTCCCATCGTGGCCCGCGGCAGGCTGTAGGAACCGCCGAGCGTCTGGGAGCCGAGAAGCACATGCATGCCGAAGGCCCGGCCCTGGCGGACGAGCCGGTCGAGGATCAGCGATGCGTCCTGGGCGAGCTTGTCGTCCTCGACGAACATCTCCTGGAACTCGTCGATGAGCAGCAGGATCCGCGGCATCGGGTCGGGATGGCCCGTCTTGCGGAACCCGGCCACGTCCTGCACCGAGAGCTCGCGGAACAGGTCACCGCGGCGCTTCAGCTCGGCGTCGAGTTGCTGGAGCACCGAGAGACCGAACTCCCGCTCGCTCTCGATGGCGATCACGCGGGCGTGCGGCAGCTTGTAGTGGTCGTAGAGCTTGAACTCGACGCCCTTCTTGAAGTCGATGAGGTAGAACTGGATCTCGTTGGGGCTGTACTGCAGCGCGAGGCTCGTGATCATCGCGTGCATGAGGGTCGACTTGCCGGAGCCGGTCTTGCCGGCGATGAGCGCGTGCTGGCTGGTGCCCCGGCCGAGCCTGAGGTACTGGAGCTTCTTGGCGCCGGCCGGCCCCAGCGGGGCGAGCACCTCCGTGGCGGTGCTCCCCTTCCACCAGTCCTCCTCCTTCGGGGCAACGCGGTCGAAGGGGACCTCGATCCGCTTGGCCGCCTTGGCCGCCTTGCCGACCCGCTGGATGATCCGGGTGAAGACCTCGTCGCTCGGCGCCTGCTCGACCGTCAGCGGCCACTTGGAGAACTCGGGATCGTTCCAGGTGGCCACGCCGTCCTTGACGACGAGCGTGGTCGCGTGCTGCTCGAGGTCGGAGAGGCTGAAGCCCGAGGGCATCATCTGCGTCGTGTCGATCGAGACGATGACGTAGACGCCGCACCGCGGCCCCGAGGCGGCGATGCTCGCCAGCCGCCGGGCGCTGGTCTCGGTGAAGTTCGCCGGGAAGTTGGCCACCGCCACGAACCGGTAGGGCTCCGGCACCTCGGCGTCGGCGTTGTAGTCGCCGATCGACGCGTACTCGTTCCGCAGGTACTTCTGGATCACCGTCTCCATCTGCTCGGTAATGTCGGCGAGCTTCTCCTCGATCAGCGGCGGCTCCGTCCAGATCCGGCTGGTGACGAGCAGCTCGTCGTGGTCAGCGAGATGCATGAAGCCGGCGAACTGCTTCCCGAGGCCGAGCGGGTCGATGATCGTGAACCGGCTCTGGCCGGGCGGGATGCCGGTGGCGATGCGGAGCATGAGGGCCTGCATCATCGCCGACGAAAGCTCCTTCTGCTCCGGCGTCGTCTTGATGAGCAGCGAGGCGTTGACGGGGTAGGGCACGGTCGCCGGCTGCGTCCACGCCACCGGGCCGAAGGCGTTGAGCTCGGGCACGGCCGACACGCCCCCCGGCACCTTCTCCAGGGACAGCTCGACGTGGCCGAACCGGAGCCCGGGCGGCGGCTCGGCCGGGAGCGGCACATCGTCACGTGCCAGCTCCTCCCACGGTGGAAACGCCGCGGCGTCGATGCGGCCGGCCTCGGCGTAGACGGCCCCAGTCTCCTCCCGCGTCCGCTGCCAGTCGGCCGTCATCTCGGTCCACCGTTCCTCCCGCCGCCTGTCGGCGGCCGCCAGCCGCTCGTCCCGCTTGGCCTCCAGCCGCTGCCGGTCCTCGCGGGCGCCGGTCTCCAGTGCCTCCAGCCGCGGCGGATACTTCTTCTCCGCGGCGTCGCGGGCCGCGGCGACCTTCTGCCGTAGCGACTCGGTCGCCGCGGTGTACTTGCCGTCGAGCTCCGTCAGGGCCTGGTCCCGCTTCGCTGCGGTGGCGGCGATCCGTTCGGCCAGCGTCGTCCGCCGCTTCTCGGCAGCCTCCTTGAACCGCTCCTCGATCCGGGCGGCCTGCTCGTCGCGGCGCGACGCGAC
>JBIIUP010000218.1:0-4887 GCA_044339885.1 Pirellulales bacterium
CGCGTCAGACGGCGCGGGGGGGCGGAGCGGCCGGCGGGTCGGCCAGCGGCGCAGCGGCATCGTCGTCGAGCGCGAGGCTTTCCCGCGGAGGCTCCACGACCACCGGTTCGACCCTGGGCGGCGGCGGTGCCGCGGCGGTGCCGCACCACTGGGCCACGATTCCGCCGCAGGCGAGCATCGCCCGGAGCGAGACGGTGCGGGGGCGGGCCGGCTCGGGACTTTCAGGACTCACCGGCTCCGCCGGTGGCTCGACCTGGGTCGCACAGCACGCCGGCTGCGTCGCCGCCTCGCAGCACGAAGGCTGCGCCGTCGCGGTGCAGCAGGAACCGCCGCCAACGGGCCGGGGCTGCGCGGCGACACGGCGCTGGAGTGCCTCCACGACCGCGGCCTCGACGGCGTGCGCCCGCGCCCAGGCGAGCCGTTCCACGGGCGTGTGGCAGCAGCAGTCGGCGAAGCACTGCTCGGCCGTCGCGCAGCCGCAGGGCTTGTCCATGCAAGGGAACGGCCGGGAGCGATCCTTGCCCGCCAGCCGCCTGGCGGCCACGGGGTCGGCCGCGCCGGGCGCGACCAGGCCGATCGGCAGCGGCAGGCCACTGACCACCAGCGTGTAGCCGCAGACGGCGAACCAGCCGAGCGTGCGGCGCATGCGGTTTCGAGAGCCCATGAAAGCGAGCTTACGCGGTGCCCGGGGGTGGGTCAAAACCCCGCCCGCACGGCCGTTCATGGCTCATCCGGCTCAGGCGTGAACCCCGATCACACCGCTGCGAGATACCGGACGGCCGCGGCCAGTTCGGTTCCCGCCGTCCGGTCCTCGACCGGCTCGAGGCCGACCCAGCCCCGGTAGCCCCGCTCCTCCAGTGCGGCCAGGACGGCGACGAAGTCGACGTCCCCCGTGCCGAGGACGACCGCCCGGCCGCGCCCGGCGAACGGGCCGGCCACCGCATCGGTGGCGTGGACGAAGGCGATGTGCGGCCCCAACGCGGCGACCGCGTCGGCCGGGTCGTGGCGGTGGACGACGAGCGATCCCGTGACGAGGTCGCAGGCGAGCGCACCGCCCGGGAGCGCCGCGACGAGGCGGACGAGATCGCCGGGAGCCGCGGCCCCCGCCTCCGCGCAGAGGGTCGCGCCGACGTGCTGGCCCCAGGCACCGATGTCGGAGAGGACGTCGACGAGCAGCCGCCACTCCGGCCCCGCGGACTCCGCGGGAATGTCGCCGATCCGGTTGAGCACCACCGGCGCTCCCAGGCCGTGGGCCAGTTGGAGCGCCGCCTTCGTGGCCGCGATCCGCCCCTCGAGCCGCTCGGGATCGGCGTAGCCCCCGCGGGTGCGAAACGCCACGGCGGCCACCTCCACCCCCGCGTCGCCGAGCCACTTGCGAATCTGCCGCAGGCCGGTGGCCGTCACCTGCTCGGGTGCCAGGCCGCCCCGGGCATCGAGCTCCACGCCGCGGCAGCCGAGGTCCCGGGCCCGGTGCAGCGCCGTTCGCAGGTCGGCCGACAGGCAGACCGCGGCGACCGACAGGCGGGAGGTTTCCATGCGAGGTTCGCGGCGGGTGGGGGGCCGTTCCGGCACGGCGCAGCCGACTCCATAGTATCCTGCTGGCATGGCCGTGCTCGCCGATCTCGTCGTCCATCTCGAGCGGATCGCACCGCTGCGGCTGGCCGCGGACTGGGACTCCGTCGGCCTCCTGGTGGCGCCCCGCCGCGAGTCGATCGGCCGCCTGATGACCTGCCTGTCGCTCACCCCCGCGGTGGCCGCGGAGGCCGTGCGGGAACGGGCCGACCTCGTCGTCACCCACCATCCGCTCCCCTTCCGACCCGTGGGCCGGATCACGCCGGACTCCGGCCCGGGCCGCGTGCTCCTGGAGCTCATCCATGCCGGCTGCGGCATCTGGAGCAGCCACACGGCGTGGGACTCCGCCGCCGGAGGCGTCAACGACCAGCTCGCCGCCATGCTCGGCCTGGAGCACGTGGCGCCGATCGAGCCCGACGCCGAACTGCCGCTGGCGGGCTTCGGGAGGGCCGGGTCGGCTCCCCGCGGCCTCACGGTCGGGGGTCTGGCGCGGCTGGCCGGAGGCAGGCTTGCCGCGACCACGGTGCAGATCGTGGGCGACCAGGCCCGGCCGGCGGGACGGGTGGGGGTGGTCTGCGGATCCGGCGGGGATGCCATCGCCCAGGTCCGCCGCGGCGGTTGCGACACGCTCCTCACGGGTGAGTTGCGGCTTCATCACGCTCTGGAGGCCGAGGCGGCGGGCCTGACGGTCGTGGCGGTGGGGCACCACGCCAGCGAGCGGTTCGCGCTGTCGTCGCTCGCCGCCCGGATCGCCGAGGCGTTCCCCGGCCTCGCCTGCTGGGCGAGCGCCGACGACCGCGATCCCTTCGCGCCACTCGCCTGAACACGCTCGCCCGCAGGGGCGGGCCGGCAGGGCCCACGAGGGCCGGGAGCACCCGATTTTCGCCGGCGGCGAGCAATGCGGCGCCAGCCGCGTATATTTCAGAAGCGACCGCCGATTTCGTCGGCCGTTCGCCCCCCCATCCCGCCCAGGCGGCCCCCATGCCCAGACTGCTCACGGCCCTGCCGGTGTTCAACGAGGCCGGCCACGTGGACGCGGTCCTCGACGAGGTGCTCAAGTTCGCGACGGACGTCCTCGTCGTGGACGACGGATCGACCGACGGCACGTCCGAATTGCTGGCCAGCCGCCGCGACGTCAGCGTCGTGCGGCATCCGGTGAACACCGGCTACGGCTCCGCTCTGGCGACGGCCTTCCGCGAGACGCTCGCGGGCCCCTGGGACGGACTGATCACCATCGACTGCGACGGCCAGCACCAGCCGCGGCTGATCCCGGAGTTCGCGGCGGCCCTGGCCGGCTGCGGCATCGTCAGCGGGAGCCGGTATCTCCGGCGGTTCCCCGGCGACAGCCAGCCGCCGGCCGCCCGAAGGCGGATCAACGCCGAGATCACGGCCGAGATCAACGATCGGCTCGGACTGGCGATCACCGACGCCTTCTGCGGCTTCAAGGCCTATTCGCGGCAGGCATTGCGGACGCTGCACGTCCGCGAGACCGGCTACGCGATGCCGCTGGAGGTGTGGGTCCAGGCGGCGGCGGCGGGCCTGCGGATCGTGGAACTGCCGGTGCCGCTGGTGTACCTCGATCTGGCGCGGAGTTTCGGGGGCGCACTGGACGATGCCGCGACCCGTCTGGCCTATTATCGCCGCGTGCTGGACCGGGCCGAAGCGGCCGTGGCCGCCGCGCACTGAAAGAGGCCACGGGCGGCGTTTTGCCCGCGGCGAGGTCGAGGCCGTGTGGTTCCCGAGGCGGAAGGGCCGGTCCGCGGCATGACTCCCCTGCGACGCTCGCACGAAGCCCCCGCCGCGTCCGGCGGGCGGCTCATCGACCCACCCGTCGTCGCCGGGTCCGAGGGCGGCTCGATCGACGCCCTGGTCGACAACAACCGGCTGCTGCGGGCCGCGTTCGACACCCGGGTCGGCGACCTCCGGCTCTGGGAACTGGTGGCCGCCACCCGCCGCGAGGTCCTCACCGTGGCCGCCGAGTACACCGGCAGCTACCGCGACGTCGTCCGCCCCGACGACGTCGCCGACTGGATCGCCCGGCCGATCATCATGGGGGGGCACCAGCCCGACCTGTTCCACGCCGGCGTCTGGCTGAAGAACTCGGCGCTCGACGCCTACGCCCGCCAGGTCGGGGGCACCGCCATCAACCTCGTGGTCGACACCGACCGCTGCGCGGGCACGACGGTTCCCGTCCCGGTGGGCACTCCGGCCGAGGCCCGGCTGGAGCACGTTCCCTTCGACGCCGCCGGCCCGGAGATCGCCTGGGAGGAGCGCGGCATCCTCGACCCCGAGTGCTTCGCGAGCTTCGGCGACCGCGTGTCCCAGCGGCTGGCGCCGCTGGTGCCCGATCCGATCGTCAGGCGGTGGTGGCCGCTGGCGGTCGAGCGGGCGCGCGGCGCTCACCGGCTCGGGCTGGCGCTGGCCCAGGCGCGGCACGCGCTGGAGGAGCGCTTCGGGCTGGAGACGCTCGAACTGCCGGTCAGCGAGCTGGTGCGGCTGCCGACGGTGATGGTCTTCATGGGCTGGCTGCTCGCCCACGCGCGGCCCCTGCACGAGGCGTACAACGCGGCACTGGCGGGCTACCGACGGGCGGCCCGCGTCCGCGGCCGCGGTCGGCCGATGCCCGACCTCGCCGTGCGGACCGACGAGTCCGGCGAATGGCTCGAGGTCCCGTGGTGGCTCTGGTCGCAGGACGACCCGCGGCGCCGGCGGGTGTTCGCCAACGTCTCCACGCCCGGCACGCTGGCGCTCTCCGACATGGAGACCCTCCGGGTCGAGCTGCCGATCGCGCCCGACGTGTCGCCGTCGCGGTGGGTCGACGCCCTGTCGCGGATGGAGGAGCACCAGCTGCGGCTGCGGCCGCGGGCGATCCTGACGACGCTCGTCTCGCGGGTGCTGGTGGCCGACGTGTTCGTGCACGGGATCGGCGGGGCCGTCTACGACCGGATCACCGACGACATCGTCCGTCGGCTGACGGGCTGCGATCCGCCGCGGCACGCGGTCGTCTCGGGCACGCTGCGGCTGCCCGTCGAGCGGTCCTTCCCGGGCTTCGACGCCGCCGACCCGGAGGCCCGGCTGGCGGATGTGCAGCGGGCGCTCCGCGACCTGGAGTTCCATCCCGAGCGGCACCTCGGGGCGCCGGAGGGGCAGGTGGCGGAGGTCCGCGATCTCGTCACCGAGAAGCGGCGCTGGATCGAGACGTTTCCCACGCCCACGCTCGCGCGGCGGCGCTGCCGCGAGATCCGGGCCGCCAACGATCGGCTGGCGTTCCACGCGCAGCACCTGCGGCGCGACCTGCTCGCCCGGGTGGGCCCG
>JBIIUP010000039.1:0-16979 GCA_044339885.1 Pirellulales bacterium
GAGGCCTCGGCGCCGCGGGCGGTGCCGATCCGGGAGTTTTGGAAGCCCAGGTCGGTCAGCTGCGCCTGGATCGAATCGGCGAAGTGGGGCGACACGACGAGCACCATGCCCACGCCCATGTTGAAGACCCGGTCCATCTCGTCGCCGGCGATGCCGCCGAGGTTCTGGATCCAGGGGAAGACGGCCGGCACGTACCACGACCCGCGGTCGAGCACGATCTGCACCGTCGGCGGCACGATCCGGGCGAGGTTCTCCACGAGGCCGCCGCCGGTGATGTGGGCGATGCCGTGGACGACGTGTTTCACCCGGTAGTGCCCGAGCACCGCCTTCACGGGGCGGGCGTAGAGCCGCGTGGGGGCGAGCAGGATCTCGCCGACGGTGCGGCCGTCGAGCGTGGGCACGCGGTCGTGGACCGACAGCCCGCCGATGTCGAAGACCGCCTTGCGAACGAGGCTGAAGCCGTTGGAGTGCAGGCCGTTGGAGGCGATGCCGATCGCCACGTCGCCCGGCTCGATCGCCCGGCCGTCGACGAGCTTCCGCCGCTCGACCACGCCCACGCAGAATCCGGCGAGGTCGTACTCGCCGGGGTGGTACATGTCGGGCAGGATCGCGGTCTCCCCGCCGACCAGCGCGCAGTCGCACTCCACGCAGGCGTCGGCGATCCCCCGGACGATCCGTTCCAGGAGGCCCGGATCGTCCCGCGACAGGGCGACGTAGTCGAGGAAGAAGAGCGGCTCGGCGCCGGTGCACAGGGCGTCGTTGACGCTCATGCCCACGAGGTCGAAGCCCACGGTGTCGTGGATGCCGGCGGCCACGGCGACCTTGAGCTTCGTGCCGACGCCGTCGGTGCACGACACGAGCAGCGGATCCTCGTAGCCGCGGGAGAAGAGGCCCTTGAGGTCGAGCTGGAAGAGGGCGGCGAAGCCCCCCTCCTGGCTCATGACCCGGGGGCACTGCGTCCGCCGCATGTGCGCGGGCAGGCGGGCCATGCCCTCGCGGTAGAGCTCGAGATCGACGCCGGCGCTGGAGTAGGTGGCTCCGCTCACGCCCGTATCATCGCCGCGTGCCGCACGGCCGCAAGGGCGGGCCGCCGCGGCCGCGACGGGCGTCGGTTGGTATCATTGGCCCATGCCCCCCAGGAAACGAGTCCCCGCCGAGCGGCGGCACGGCCACGAGCCGCTGCCGCCGCTGCAGTTCACCCACCCCCTGCCCTACGGTGCGGTCCTCCACGAGGGCACGGCCCGCGGCACCCGCGGGGTCCAATTCGTCGTCTACAGCCATTCCGCGACGGCGATGCGGGTGCTGCTCTACGCCAACCAGGCCGACCCAGAGCCGGCGGAGGTGATCGCACTCGATCCGGCCAAGGACCGCTGGGGCGACATCTGGAGCATCTTCGTGCCCGGCCTGGAGCCGGGCCAACTCTATCACTTCCAGGCCGACGGCCCCTGGGATCCGGAGCGCGGCCAGCGGTTCGACGGCCGGGCCCGGCTCGTCGACCCGTACGCCCGAGCCCTGGCGGGCGGGTTCGCCATCGGACGTGACGGCCTCTTGCTGCCGCCGAAGTGCGTGGTGGTCGACGACTCGTTCGACTGGCAGGGGGACCGCCACCTCCGCCGCGGCCTCGCCGACACGGTGATTTACGAGCTGCACGTCCGCGGCTTCACGCAGAGCCCGACGAGCGGCGTCGCCCATCCGGGAACCTACCTGGGCGTCATCGAGAAGATCCCCTACCTGAAGTCGCTGGGGGTGACGGCCGTCGAGCTCATGCCCGTGCATGAGTTCGTGGCGTCCATGCCCGCGGCCGAAGGGCCGCCGCGGGTCAACTTCTGGGGCTACGACCCGCTGGCCTTCTTCGCGCCCCACCGCGGCTACGCGGCGGGTACCGAGCCGGGCTGCCAGGTCCGCGAGTTCAAGGAGATGGTCCGTGCGCTCCACGCCGCCGGCATCGAGGTGATCCTCGACGTGGTCTTCAACCACACAGCGGAGGGCAACCACCTCGGTCCCACGCTCTCCTTCAAGGGCCTGGAGAACCGCGTCTATTACATGCTCGGCGACGGGGGATCCAGCTACCGCAACTACACCGGCTGCGGGAACACCATCAACGGCAACCACCCGATCGTCCGGGAGCTGATCTTCCTCTGCCTGCGGCACTGGGTCCACAACTTCCACGTCGACGGCTTCCGCTTCGACCTCGCGAGCATCCTCTCCCGTGACCGCAACGGCGACCTGCTGCCGAACCCGCCGGTCGTGGAGGCGATCACCGAGGATCCGATGCTCGCCGACACGAAGATCATCGCCGAGGCCTGGGACGCGGCCGGCGCCTACCAGGTCGGCTCGTTCGCCAGCCTCCGCTGGGCGGAGTGGAACGGCCGGTATCGTGACGACGTTCGCCGCTACTGGCGGGGCGACTTCGCCCAGACGGGCCACCTCGCCACGCGGCTGGCCGGCTCCAGCGACCTGTACGGCGACGACGGCCGCCAGCCCTGCCACAGCATCAACTTCGTGACCTCGCACGACGGCTTCACGCTCGAGGACCTCGTGAGCTACCGCGAGAAGCACAACGAGGCCAACGGCGAGGGCAACCGCGACGGCGACGACAACAGCTTCTCCGAGAACTACGGCGTCGAGGGGCCCACGCAGCGGCCGGAGATCGTCGCCGTGCGGTCACGGCAGGCCCGCAACCTCGTCGCCACGTTGCTGCTCAGCCAGGGCGTGCCGATGCTCCTGGCGGGCGACGAGTGCCGACGCACCCAGCAGGGCAACAACAACGCCTGGTGCCAGGACAATCCGGTCTCGTGGTTCGACTGGACGCTCGTCGACCGGCACGCGGACTTCGGCCGCTTTGTCCGCGAGCTCGTCCGCTTCCGGCTGGGCAATCCGACGCTGCGGCGGCGGTCGTTTCTCGAGGGGGGCGTCAGTGCGAGCGGCACGCTCCCTGACGTGGAATGGTTCTCGCCGGAAGGAATCCACATCGACTGGTACGCGGCCGACTGCAGCCTGACCTGCTTCTTCGGCGCGCCCACGCGCGACAAGCTGCTCGCCGGCGACGACCTCTCCGCCGGCGGGATCGAGGGCGAGCCCCGCCACGTGCTCATCATGGCCCATGCCGGCTCGGCGCCGCGGACGTTTCGGTTTCCTGAGCCGCCCATCCTCCGCGGCCTCCGCTGGCGGGTGTTCGTGCAGACGGCGGCCGACCCGCCCGACGACATCCATCCCGACGCCACCGGCCCGCTCTTCGACACCGAGCTGCCGTGGCTCATGCCCGAGCGATCGCTCCTCTGCCTCGTGGCCGAGCCAAGGCGGGCTTCGGCGAGCGTTGCCGTGTCGGCGCCGTGAGCGGTAGGATATTTCTGCGGCGTCCTGCTGCGACTCCGAGGAGAATCATCATGTCCCGTGCCACCGTCCTGGCGCTCGTCGCGATCGCTTCGTGGGCGGTCGCTGGCTGCCAACCGGGCCCCGCCCCCCTGCCCCGCGAGACGGCCGCCGGCAACCATGCCGCGGAGCGGGAGCATGATCATGAACACGATCACGGCCACGGAGGCGAGGGTGAGCACCACCGCTCCCCCGAGACGCTCGCCGCGGGCGTCGTCGAACTCAGAAAGCTCCTGACCACGATCGGCGACGATCTCGCGGCCGGCAGGACCGAGGCTGCCGACGACGCCGTCCACATGGTCGGCCACGTCCTGGAGGATCTGCAGGTGCTGCTGCCGAAGGCAGAGCTTCCGGAGGAGGCGGTCGCCGCCGTGAAGCGGGGCGTCAACGACCTCTTCGACTGCTTCGACGATCTCGACACGGCCCTCCACGCGCCGCCGGGCAAGTCGGCGCCGCCGGCCGAGGTGCATGCGGGGCTCGCTGAGCGGATCCAGGCGGCCCTCGGGGGGATCGAGGGTGCGGTGAAACCACGGACCGGGGAGAAGTGACCATGCGGACGACGGCGACGGTGGCGGCGATGGTGATGATCGGTGCCTGGCTGGCGGCTCCGGCGGCGGCGGAGGTCGACGTGGCCGCGGCCCGCGGCCGATTCGTGCTGCCGGCCGAGCCCGATGGGGCGACGACGCTCGCGGCGGCCAAGGAGAAGCTCACGACCACGCCCCAGCCGGTCGTGATCGCCGGACGCATCGGCGGCAAGGGGATGGACGCCTTCGTGAAGGACAAGGCCTCCTTCTCGCTGCTGGAAATCCCCGATGACCACGCGAAGAAACCGGGGCACAAGCCCGACGACTGCCCGTTCTGCAAGAAGCGGGCGGCGAACGCCCCGATCGCCGCCGTGCAGTTCGTGGGCGACGACGGCAAGGAACTGCCGCTGGATGCACGGACGCTCTTCGGCATCCAGGAGGGCCAGGACGTCGTCATCCGGGGCAGCGGGGTCTTCGACCCCAAGCTCGGGATTCCAGTGCTCCAGATCACTGCCGACGGCATCCACGTCCGGCCTGCGGCCCGGTGACGGCAGAGGTCCGGCGATGCCCACCACGGCCTTCAAGGAATGGGCGGTGATCTGCCGGGCCCTGGCGGCCGGCCGGCAGGACGTCATCCTGCGCAAGGGCGGGATCGTCGAGCCGGCAGGGGGCTTCACCGTCGCGGCCCGGGAGTTCCTGCTCCTGCCCACGTTCGTCCACCAGGCGCCGGAGAGCCTGGTGCCGGCGGCCCGGGATCTGCTGCTCGACATCGACGCCGACCGGCCTCCGGCCGGGAGCGTCGTGTTCCGCCACCGGGCTCGGATTCGGGAGGCCCACCGGGTGACGTCGCTCGAGGGCCTCGCAGCCTGGCGCGACCGGCACGTCTGGTCCGACTCTGTCGTCGTCGAGCGGTTCCAGCGCTGGAGGGACGAGCTGCACGTCCTCGTCGTCGACGTCGAGCCGCTGGCCGAGCCGCTCGTGCACCCCTGGCACGACGACTACGGGGGCTGCCGATCGTGGGTGGATCTCCGTGACGATGCGGCGTGCGCCTGACCGCCGCCGGGCAGGCGGTCCGGCGAGCCTCGGTCCCGCGGAAGAGGAGCACGGAGTGCGAGGTGGAGGAGCGCGAACGACGATGTCGGCGGCCAGACTGATCCTGATTCTCGTGGCCATGGCGCCGGCCGTCGCGGCGCCGGCGGCCCCGCCGCGCCGCAACGTGCTTTTCGTGGTCTGCGACGACCTCAACACGATGCTCGGCTGCTACGGCGGCGGCACCGCCAGGACGCCCCACGTCGACGCGCTGGCGGCGCGCGGCGCCCGGTTCGATCGGGCCTACTGCACGTTCCCACTCTGCGGCCCGAGCCGGAACTCGTTCCTCACCGGGCTCTACCCCAACGCCACGGGCATCCTGAAGAACGCGCAGATATTCCGGCAGACGATCGCCGACCACGTGAGCCTGCCGGAGCTCTTCCGCCTGGCGGGCGGCACGGCGGTTCGCGTCGGCAAGCTCTACCACTACAACGTGCCGGCGAGCATCGGCACCGACGGGCACGACGATCCCGCGTCGTGGGAGGCGAAATTCAATCCGGCCGGGGTCGATCGGCTCGAGGAGGAGCCGAGAATCTTCACGCTCGCGCCTGGGAAGTTCGGGGGCACGCTCTCCTGGTACGCATCGCCCGCTCCCGACGAGAAGCACACCGACGGGCTCGTGGCCCGCCAGGCCGAGCGGCTGCTGGAGCAGTTCGCCACCGACCGCGACCGGCCCTTCCTGCTGGCAGTCGGATTCTTCAGGCCGCACACTCCCTTCGTCGCGCCGGCCGAGCCCTGGTTCGCCATGTACCCGGAGGCCGAGATGCCCGTGGTCACCGGCGTGGCTGAGGATCGGGCCGACATCCCGGCGGAGGCGCTGACGGGCCGATCGCCGGACGACGACCGGCTCACCGACGACCTGCGGCGCCGGTGCCGGCAGGCCTACCTCGCCAGCATCAGCTTCGTCGACGCGCAGCTGGGCCGCGTGCTGGCCGCCCTCGATCGTACGGGCCTGGCCGACGAGACGATCGTCGTGTTCACCAGCGACCATGGCTACCACATGGGCGAGCACGGGCTGTGGCAGAAGCAGAGCCTCTTCGAGGAGAGCTGCCGGGTGCCGTTGCTCGTCGTCGCCCCGGGCGCGTCGAGTCCCGGCACCGTCGTGGCCGCGCCGGTGAGCCTCGTCGATCTCTACCCGACGCTCGCCGAGCTCTGCGGGCTCCAGCCGCCGGCGACGCTCCAGGGGCAGAGCCTCGTGCCGCTGCTGCGGGACCCCGGGGCGGTCGGTCGGGGCTGGGCGGTCACGCAGGTGGTTCGCCCCGGAGCGGGCGCCGTCACCGGCTACTCGCTGCGCACGCCCCGCTTCCGCTACACGGAGTGGGACGAGGGCCGCCGCGGGCGTGAACTCTACGACCACGACGCCGACCCGCGGGAGCTGCGGAATCTCGCGGACGATCCCGCCCATGCCGCGGACGTCGAGTCCCTCTCCCGGGCGCTGGCCGCGGCGGTCGCAGGGACGTTTCCCGCCGACGGCAAGACGCCCGCGCTCGTCCCGGGGGATTCGCGGCCACGGCTCCACGTCGGCCTGTCGATCCGGTGAACTGCCGGCGGCCCGCCCGGCCGCGGTCAGCGGAGCAGATGCCCGTCGAGGAACTCCATGAGGGCCCTGTCGGCCCGCTCGGCGTCGGCTCCCTTGAACCCGTGGCCGGCACCCTCGAGCGTGAGCAGGTCGGCCTCGACGCCGGCCGCCCGCAGTCTCTCCACGAGCCACTGCGACTGCTCGTGGGCCACGTACCGGTCGGCGGTGCCGTGGATGCACAGCGTCGGTGCGGCTTCGGGCGTCACCCAGACGAGCGGGCTCGCCAGGATGTAGGCCGCCCGGTGCGTCTCGAGGCCGCCGCCGAGCACCTTCGGCAGCACGTCCTTGCCGTCGACGCTGGTATCCCAGTCGCTGACGAAGTCGCTGGGGCCGCAGACGTTCACCACGCAGCGGACCGCGCTCGACTGCTCGGGGTTCCCGCCGTCCCCCTCGAACCTGGCCACGCGGGGCGTGACGGCGAGAAACTGGGCCAGATACCCTCCGGCGGAGATGCCCGTCGCGGCGATCCGCTCCGGATCGATCGCGTACGTCTGGGCATTCGCCCGGAGCCAGCGGACCGCGGCCTTCACGTCGTGGATCGCGGCGGGAAACCGGTGCTCGGGCGCCAGGCGATAGCTGGGGGTGGCCGCCACGTAGCCGCGGCCGGCGAGTTTCCGGCACAGGGCGTCGCACGACTCCCGCTTGCCACGGCACAGCCCGCCCCCGTGGATGCAGAGCACGGCCGGGAACGGGCCGGCGCCGCGGGCAGGCCGGGCCAGGTTCAGGCACAGCGGACGGTCGCCCGGCGTGGCGTACTGGATCCCCGCCTCCCAGAGGACGTCGTCGGCCGGCGGCTCGGCGGCCGCGAGCGCTCTCGCGACCGCGAGGCAGAAAGTCCAGGTCAGGATGATTCGGCCGCAGCGCGTCATGGCGTGGGAGCCCCCAGGTCGGCGGCGGACCGGGCAGGGCCGCGCCGCTTGCGAGGATAGCAGGGGCCGCGGCCCAGAGGGTACGATCGCGAAACATCCTGCGGCACACCGGGACACGAACATGACGGCGTCGGGCGATCCCGGGGCGGAGGCGACGCGGCGTCCGCGATCCTCCTCCACGGAGCCGCCGCCCATCCTGCCCGGGATCGCCAGGCTCGGCTGGATCGGCGTCGGGGTGATGGGCAGGTCGATGGCCGGCCGGCTCCTCGACGCCGGCTTCGGCGTGACGCTCTTCAGCCGCCGGCGCGAGTCGGCCGAGCCGCTCCTTTCGCGCGGTGCCGCGTGGGCCGACTCTCCCGCCGCCGTGGCGGCGGCGAGCGACGCCACCTTCGTCATGGTGGGCTTTCCAGACGACGTCCGTGCCGTCGTGCTCGGTCCCGACGGGGTGCTCTCGGCCGCCCGACCGGGATCCATCCTCGTCGACCATACGACGAGCGCCCCCGGGCTGGCCGTGGAGATCGCCGCGGCGGCCGGCACGCGGGGGGTGCACGCGCTCGACGCGCCGGTGTCCGGCGGCGACCGGGGCGCCCGCGAGGGCACGCTCACGGTCATGGTGGGGGGTGACGCCGCCGCCAGCTCGGCCCTGGAGGCCTGCTGGCGGGCGGTGGCCGGGACGGTCGTCGCCTGCGGCGGCCCGGGGAGCGGTCAGCAGACGAAGCTCGTCAACCAGATCGCCATCGCCTCCGGGATGATCGGGATGTGCGAGGCGCTGGTCTACGCGGCCCGCGCCGGTCTCGACGTCGAGACGACGCTGCGGGCGATCCAGCCGGGTGCGGCGGGGAGCTGGTCGCTCACGAACCTCGCGCCGCGGATCCTGCGGGGCGATTTCGCCCCCGGCTTCATGGTCGAACACTTCGTG
Organism: Pirellulales bacterium; assembly: GCA_044339885.1. Taxonomy (GTDB): domain Bacteria; phylum Planctomycetota; class Planctomycetia; order Pirellulales; family UBA1268; genus QWPN01. The sequence goes on from JBIIUP010000039.1 coordinate 8,353, forward strand.
AAGGACATGCGGCTGGCCCTCGCCGAATGCCGGCGGATGGGGCTCGACCTGCCGGGGCTCGCCCTGGTGGAAAGCCTGTACGCGAAGCTCGTCGAGCAGGGCGACGGCCGCCTCGGCACGCAGGCGCTCGTCAAGGCGATCGAAGGGCTGTCCACCCGGTGACGGCAGGTCGCGGCCGTTTTCGGCTACCGCACCACCCGGGCCCCGCCCCCCTTGATCTGCTTCTCCACCTCGGCCCGCGTGGCCATGGAGGTGTCGCCGGGCGTCGTGCTGGCCAGCGCCCCGTGGGCCGCCCCGTAGTCGACCCCCTTCTGCGGATCGCCGAACTCCAGGAACCCGAAGGCCAGGCCGCTGGCGAAGCTGTCGCCGCCGCCGACGCGGTCGAGGATCTCCAGCTCCGGATAGCGGCGGCTCTCGAAGAACGTGCCGTCGTGCCACAGGATGGCGCTCCAGTCGTTCTTCGTGGCCGTGATCACCCGCCGCAGGGTCGTGGCCGCGACCTTGAAGTTGGGGAACTCCTTGACCGCCGTCTCGATCATCCGCTTGAAGGCGTCGGTCTCGATGGCGGAGATCTCGTGGTCGACCCCCGCGACCTCGAAGCCGAGCGACGCGGTGAAGTCCTCCTCGTTGCCGATCATGACGTCGACGTGCCGGGCGATCTCGCGGTTGACCTCGCGGGCCTTCGCCTGGCCGCCGATGCTCTTCCAGAGGCTGGGGCGGTAGTTGAGGTCGTACGACACGATCGTGCCGTGCTTCTTGGCGGCGGTGACAGCCTCGATCGTCAGGGCGGCGGTCGTCGCCGAGAGGGCCGCGAAGATGCCGCCGGTGTGGAACCAGCGGACGCCGAGCGTGCCGAACAGCCGGTCCCAGTCGACGTCCCCCGGCTTGAGCTGGCTGGCCGCGGTGTTGCCGCGGTCGGGCACGCCCACGGCGCCGCGGATGCCGAAGCCCCGCTCGGTGAAGTTGAGGCCGTTCCGCACCGACCGGCCGATGCCGTCGTCGGGCCGCCACTGGATGAAGTCGGTCGCCACGCCCCCCTGCATGACGAAGTCTTCGATGAGGTGGCCGACCTCGTTGTCGACGAAGGCGGTGACCACGGCCGTCTTCAGGCCGAAGCACTTCCGCAGCCCGCGGGCGACGTTGTACTCGCCCCCCCCTTCCCAGGCCTGGAACTGCCGGGCGGTGCGGATCCGCCCCTCCCCCGGGTCGAGGCGGAGCATGATCTCGCCGAGCGAGACCTGGTCGAAGGTGCAGGCGTCACGGCTCTTCAGCGGCAGCGGCATGCGGCGTTCCTTTCGCGTCGGTTCAGGCGGTGGGGAGGGCGGCGGTGTCGAATGCGGCGACCCCGGCCTCGCGGGCGATCTCGTTGAGGGCCTCGACCTCGGCGGTCGAGAACAGCAGGCCGCCGGCCCGCGTGCTGCGGGCGGCCGCCTCGGCCTCGAGCTGGCCGGGCAGCATGCAGGCCTCGTTGCCGTGGCCGAGGATGTCCTCGATCACCGCCTGGACGTTGGCCTGCTGCGAGCGGCCCTTCGCGAAGCCACCACCGCTGAGCGCCTCGGGGTGGATCACCTGGAAGAAGAAGGCGCACCCCTGCTTCTCGCCGGCCACCGGCGCCCGGCTGCGGATGGTCGGCAGCGAGCCGCCGATGAGGGCGGCCACGAGCTCGTTGATGAGCGACAGTCCGTAGCCCTTGTGCTCGCCGAACGGGAGCAGCGACACCGCCTGCGCCGGATCGGTGGTGGGCCTGCCGTCGGCGTCCACGGCGGCGTTCGGCGGCAGCGGCTTGCCCTCGCGCTTGAGCTGCTGGACCCGGCCCATGGCGATCACGCTCGTTGCCCAGTCGATCACGATCGGGAAGCCGACCGCGTCGACCGTGGGGAAGCCCCAGGAGTGCGGGTTCGTGCCGAGCGTGGGGAACACGCCCTTGAAGGGGACCACCTCGGCCAGCGACGCGGTGCAGTTGGTGTAGGCGATGTAGCCCCGCCGGGCGGCCTCCATGACGTAGCCGCCTCCCCAGAGATAATGGAAGGCGTTGTCGACGGAGACGGTTCCGCAGCCGTGGGTGTCGGCCAGCTCGATGCAGCGATCGACCGCCTCCCAGGCCACGGCCTGCCCGAGCTTCTTGCCGGCGTCCCAGGCCTCGGCGGCCTGGAACCGCCCCGGGAGCCGGCGGATCGCCGCCCGCGGCACGCAGCCGCCGGCCTTGGAGCCGAACAGGTCGTCGAGGTGGAGCGCCTTGATGGCGTTGTGGGTGCGGATGCCGTGCCGGGTGGCGGCCGTGGCGAGCTTCGCCGCGTGCTCGGCCTCGGCCGCGTCGAAACCGCGGGCGGCATACGCCGCCTTGACGAGGGACTCGTGGGCCGCGACGGGAACGACGTGGAACGTCTCGGGCATGGTTCAGACGACCTTCGTGACGGGAACCTCGGGATTGACCTGCGCCAGGGGCTTCTCGCCCCGCAGCGCCCGGATCAGGTTGGTGACGGCCGCCATGGCCTGCCGCTGGACGCTCTCGTGGGTGCGCGAGCCGACGTGCGGCGTGACGAGGCAGTTCGGCAGATGCGTCAGCGGATGGTCGGCCGGCGGCGGCTCCTCGTCGAGCACGTCGGTGCCGTAGCCGCGGACGCGGCCGCTCTTCAGCGCGGCCGCGATGTCGGCCGTGTTCACGATCTCACCCCGGGCGCAGTTGAGGATGATGACCCCGGGCTTCATCTTCGCGATCGACTCGGCGCGGACGAGATCGCGGGTCTCGGGAGTCAGGTTCGTGTGCAGCGAGATGTAGTCGGCCCTGGCGAAGAGATCGTCGAGCGTGGCCGCCCGGGGGATGCCGTGCTCCCGCGCGAAGGCCTCGTCCCAGTACACGTCGTAGCCCACCGGCTGCATGCCGAAGGCCTTGGCCCGGATGGCCACCTCCTTGCCGATCCGCCCCATCCCCACGATGCCGATCGTCTTGTCGAGCAGCTCGTGGCCGGTCTGCCGCTTCCAGCCGCCGGAGCGGGTCGAGTCGGCATGGAACAGCAGGTTCTTTTCCAGGGCGAGCAGCAGCAGGAAGGCGTGCTCGGCGACGGTCGTGTGGTTCACCCCCGGCGTGAAGAGCAGCGGGATGCCGAACTCGGTGCAGCTCCTGACGTCGATCTTGTCGACGCCGATCCCGTACTTCGAGAGCACCTTGAGCCGCGGGCGGGCCTTCTCCAGGACGGCACGCGTGATCGCATCGTCCCCGCAGATGTAGCCGTCGACCTCGCCGACGGCGGCCAGCGTGTCCGCCTCGGAGAGCGGTCCGCGGGCGGTGACGATCTCCCAGCCGGTGGCCGCCAGGGCGGCGTGGTGCTCTCCGGGGGTGTCCTGGAACGAGGTGGTCGTGAGGAGGATGCGCGGCTTCATGATGCCTTCGAGCGGGGTGGGGACGTGCGAGAAACTACCGGGTCTGCAGCGAAATCACAATCGACCGCGGGGTCAACCGGCCGCGGGCCCGCCCGTCCCGCTGCCCCCGGCCCCGCGGACACCGCTCTCGCGCACGAACGCCTCGAGGAGGGCGGGATGACGGCCGTTCCACTTCCAGAGGTGGCAGTCCCGGCAGTCCGCGGTGCCGGCGCCGGCGATGCCCGTGCGGTGGAGCCAGTAGCACTCGCCGGCGGCGAGCGGATGGCGGGCGAACTCAGCCTCCCGCCGGCGGGGGACGCGGGTCTTGATCCAGCTCCAGACGTTGACGTGGAGGCGGTGGTGCTCGTCGGGCCGGCGGATGCAGTGCCGCCGGTACTCCCGCTCCGTCACGCAGGCGACGCCCGCGGCGATTCCGGCGGCCGGCAGGTCGGGGCGGCGGAGCAAAGCCTCGGCCACGAGAATCCCGGCGGGGGACGTCGTGAGCACGATCGCCGGGGCGGCGTCGCGCCGCGGGTCGTCGCGGGCGAACTCGCGGCGGCGTGCCAGCAGCGTCTCGACGTCGGCCAGCCAGGCGGCCAGGTGCCCGCCGAGCACGGTCCGCTCGGCGACCGACTCGGCCGACTCCGCGGGGGCCGCCGGGGGCCGTAATTCCGCCGCGAACGTCCGCAGGTCCTCGAGCCAGCCGCTGGATTCCGGCGTCATCGTGCTCACACCGCGTCGGGAAATGGCTCGAGCAGCGGGCCGACGACCCCGGAGGGCCGCCGGCCGCGCTGCTCGAGTTGTATCAGCCGGTCCGGCATCGGCCGCGGACTGGCTCGACGGGGACGCGTGACGGGGACCGATCAGCGGCCGAGGAACCGCTGCCGCAGCCACTCGTTCTTCCGCCGCTCGAGCTCGACGAGCTTGGCGACGGGGCCCTTGCGGGCGGCGCCGATCTGCTGACGGCTGCTGGCCTGGGTGGCGGAGGCGGACGAACCGATGACGATCGTCGAGACGATCGCGATCACGAAGAGGGCGCGCTGCATGGGAGGGGCTCCTGCACTGCTGGAACAAAGGAGGCGGGCCGGCGGGGGCACGGTGCCGGTCCGCACGAAACGCTCGTTAGTGAAGATCGGCCGCGGCCGCCGCGGATTTCGCCGCCGGGGCCCGGGGGCCGCACGCCGCACAAAACCGCCACGGGGCGATTTCGCGGCGCGACGGCTACGGCCGCCATCACCGGGCGCCAGGCGGGTTCTGGCCCTGGAAAATGGCCGCCGGCCGACTTGACGTCCCCCGGATCGTGTGCCCGCGGGGCCGTCCCGTGCCGGCCATCCACCGCGGGTGGATGCCCGAGAGCGCGTTCGATAGGTGGAGCGAAGCCCAGGCGAACCAAGTGACGAGGCGAAGGGGGTCGGCGAACGCTCGAGGAGCCTTGGGCCGCTTCGGCCCACAGCGACGAGACTTTTGCCGCCCCCAAGCCGGCGATCTCCAGAAACCGAAGCAATCTAAAACAGCGTCGTCAGGGGGCGCTCGTCGAGGCCGTGGGCTTCGGCGACGGCGCGGTAGGTGACGTGGCCCCGGAACGTGTTGACGCCCTTCGCGAGGGGATCCGACATCCTCACCGCCTCGGCGAGCCCCTTGTTCGCCAGCAGCCGCAGGTAGGGGAACGTGGCGTGGTTGAGCGCCAGGGTCGAGGTTCGTGGCACGGCGCCGGGCATGTTCGCCACGCCGTAGTGGACGACGCCGTCGACCGTGAACGTCGGGTCGTCGTGGGTGGTGACCCGCATCGTCTCGACGCAGCCCCCCTGGTCGACGGCCACGTCGACGATGACCGAACCCGGCTCCATCTGCGCGAGCAGGTCGCGGGTGACCAGCCGCGGCGCCCGGGCGCCGGCCACGAGCACGGCGCCGATCACGAGGTCGGCCGTCCGCACCTGCTCGGCGATCGACTGCCGGGTCGAGTAGAGCGTCTGCGCCCGTTCGAGGAACACGTCCTCCAGGTAGTCCAGACGCTCCAGCGAGTTGTCGACGATTGTCACGTCGGCCCCCATGCCGACGGCCACCTTCGCGGCATTGGTCCCCACCACGCCGCCGCCGATCACCACGACCTTGGCCCGCGGCACCCCCGGCACGCCTCCCAGGAGGATGCCCTTGCCGCCGTGCTCGCGCTCCAGGCACGAGGCGCCGACCTGCACGCTCATCTTCCCGGCCACCTCGCTCATCGGCTTCAGCAGCGGCAGGGCCTGCCCCACCTGGATCGTCTCGTAGGCGATCCCCGTGACCTTCCGGTCGAGCAGGGCCTTCGTGAGCGCCGGCTCGGCGGCAAGATGGAGGTAGGTGAAGAGGATCTGCCCCTCGCGGAGGAGCGGGAACTCGGCGGCGAGGGGCTCCTTCACCTTGCAGACGACGTCGGACCGGGCCCAGACGTCGGCCGCGTCGTCGACGATCTCGGCGCCGGCCGCCGCGAACTTGTCGTCACCGATGCCGGAGCCGTTGCCGGCGCCCCGCTGCACGAGGACCGTGTGGCCGGCGGTGGTCAACTCGTAGGCCGAGGCAGGGATGAGGCCGACGCGGTACTCGCGGGTCTTGATTTCGGTCGGGCAGCCGATGATCACGAGGGGTCTCCTGGGCGGTCCTCCGCCCAGGCGGAGACGGGCACGCAGCTGCACGACAGGTTCCGGTCTCCGTAGACGTTGTCAACCCGTCCGACCGGCGGCCAGTACTTCCGCCGCTGGAGTCCCGGCGCGGGGAAGGCCGCGACCTCCCGCGGGTATGGCCGGCTCCAGGGCTCCGCGAGGCAGGCGGCCGCCGTGTGGGGGGCGTGCTTGAGCGGGTTGTCCTCCCGCGGCCAGCGGCCCTCCTCGACGAGGCGGATCTCGGCGCGGATCGCGATCATCGCCTCCACGAAGCGGTCGAGCTCGGCGAGCGTCTCGCTCTCGGTCGGCTCCACCATGAGCGTGCCCGGCACCGGGAAGCTCAGGGTCGGCGCGTGGAAGCCGTAGTCGACGAGCCGCTTGGCCACGTCCTCGGCCGAAATGCCGCTGGAATCCTTGAGGGGTCGCAGGTCCAGGATGCACTCGTGGGCCACGCGGCCGTTGGCGCTGGCGTAGAGCGTCGGGTAGTGGTCCTGCAGCCGGAAGCTCACGTAGTTCGCCGCGAGGATCGCCGCCTCGGTGGCCCGACGGAGGCCCTCCGCCCCCATCATCCGGCAGTACATCCAGCTGATCGGCAGCACCGCCGCGTTGCCCAGCGGCGCCGCCGAGACGGCGCCCACGTCCCCGGCCTGGACGCCGCCGGTGGCGTGGCTGGGCAGGTGCGGCACGAGGTCGGCGACCACGCACACCGGGCCGACGCCCGGTCCGCCCCCGCCGTGCGGGATGCAGAAGGTCTTGTGGAGGTTCAGGTGGCTGACGTCGCCGCCGAACTCGCCGGGGGCCGCCACGCCCACCAGTGCGTTCATGTTGGCGCCGTCGACGTAGACGCGGCCCCCGTGCCGGTGGACGATCTCGCAGAGCCGCCGGACCTGCGTCTCGAAGACCCCGTGCGTGCTCGGGTAGGTGATCATCACCGCCGAGAGCCGGTCGGAATACTGCTCGCACTTCGCCTCGAGCTCGGCGAGGTCGACGTTGCCGCTGGCGTCGCAGCCGGTGACCACCACCTCCATCCCCGCCATCTGGGCGCTGGCCGGATTCGTGCCGTGGGCCGACGACGGAATCAGGCAGATGGTGCGATGCCCCTGGCCGCGGGCCCGCTGCCAGGCCTGGATCACGAGCAGGCCGGCGTACTCCCCCTGGCTGCCGGCGTTGGGCTGGAGGCTGATGCCGGCGTAGCCGGTGGCCTCGCAGAGCCACTCGCGGAGCTGCCGGTCGAGGACGGCGTAGCCCTCCCGCTGATCCGCGGGGGCGAAGGGATGGATCTGGGCGAACTCGGGCCACGTGATCGGGATCATCTCGCTGGTGGCGTTGAGCTTCATCGTGCAACTCCCCAGCGGGATCATGCTCCTGTCCAGGGCCAGGTCGCGGTCGGACAGCTCGCGGATGTACCGGAGCATCCCGGTCTCGCTGTGGTGGGCGGTGAACACCGGATGCCCGAGGAACGGGCTCGTCCGCTCCAGGGCCGGCGGCAGGAGTTGCCCGGCGGACTGCTCCACGGCGGCGAACGCCGGCACGCGGCCGGCGCCGGCGAACGCCTGCCAGACCGCCACGACGTCGTCCCGAGTGGCGGTTTCGTCGAGGGCGATCACCAAGTGGCCGCCGTCGAGCGTCCGCAGGTTCATGCCGGCCTGCCCGGCACGGGCGGCGATCTCAGCCGTGCGGTCGCCGGTCTCGATCGCCAGCGTGTCGAAGGCGTGCTGGTGGCGCGGCGCGAAGCCCAGCTCCCGCAGGCCGGCGGCGAGGATCGAGGTGAGGGTGGCCACCCGGCGGGCGATCCGCACGAGCCCTTCGGGGCCGTGGTAGACGGCGTACATGCTGGCGACCACAGCCGGGAGCACCTGGGCGGTGCAGATGTTCGAGGTCGCCTTCTCGCGACGGATGTGCTGCTCGCGGGTCTGCAGGGCCAGCCGGTAGGCGGGCTTGCCGTGGGCGTCGATGCTCACGCCGACGAGCCGGCCCGGCATCGACCGCTTGAAGCCATCGCGGCAGGCGAAGAAGGCGGCATGCGGGCCGCCGCAGCCCATCGGCATCCCAAACCGCTGCGTCGTCCCGACGGCGATGTCGGCGCCCCACTCGCCCGGCGGGGCCAGGAGCGTCAGCGCGAGGAGGTCGGCCGCCACGACGAGCACGCCCTGCCTGGCGTGGACCCGCTCCGCCAGGCCGCGCCAGTCGCGGATGCCGCCGTCGGTGGCGGGATACTGCACCAGCGCGCCGAAGCATTCGTGCCGCTCGATGAGCGCGGCGACGTCGCCCGTCACGACCTCGATCCCCAGGGGCAGGGCCCGCGTGCGGAGCACCTCGAGCGTCTGCGGATGGCAGCCGGAATCGGCGAGGAAGACCGGGCTCGTGGCGGTGGACGAGCGGCGGGCCAGCGTCATCGCCTCGGCGGCGGCCGTCGCCTCGTCGAGCAGCGACGCATTGGCGATCGGCAGGGCCGTCAGGTCGCAGACCATGGTCTGGAAGTTGACGAGGGCCTCCATGCGGCCCTGGCTGATCTCGGCCTGGTAGGGCGTGTAGGCCGTGTACCAGGCGGGGTTCTCCAGGATGTTCCGCAGGATCACGCCGGGCGTGTAGGTGCCGTGGTATCCCTGGCCGATGAAGCTCTTGACGACC
>JBIIUP010000219.1:0-4835 GCA_044339885.1 Pirellulales bacterium
GCGGCGACGGCGAGCAGCACCCAGCCCGCGATGAGCAGCGTGCCGCCGATCGGCACGATGGCGCCCAGCACCCGGACGCCCGACAGGGCCAGCGCCGCGAGGCAGCCGCTGAAGATGAGCGTGCCCCCCGCGAAGCACCAGGCGGCGGCCGCCAGTTGCGGTCGCGCGGCGACGGCCGACGGCACGGCGGCGACCAGGCCCGTGACGACCAGCGCCAGAGCGTGCACCAGGCAGTAGCGGAAGGCCGTCTCCCAGTTGGCCGCCTGGCCGGCGGCCTCCAGGAAGGAACGCAGGCCGTGGGCGCCGAACGCGCCGGCCGCGACTCCGAGCCCTCCGAGCACGGCCCCGGCCGCGATGCAGATTCGCGTCAGCATGGCACCTCCCGGAATGGCGTTCCCCGGGACCGCGGGACCGCACGGGCCGCGGGGCCTGGAGGACGGCGCCGGTCGGGAGCGGAGGCGGGCCCGATCACGGCCGGCTGGCCCCGAGCAACTTCTCCTCCTCCTCCTCCTGGATGATGATCCGCGGCGTGACCATCAGCATGAGGCTGTCGGTCGTCCGACCGAGGCCGACGTTCTTGAAGAGCCGGTTGATGTAGGGGATCTTCGAGAGGATCGGCACGCCGAACTCGTTGCGGCCCTCGCGGAGCCGCTTGATGCCGCCGAGCAGCACGGTGCCGCCGTCGGGCACGCTCACGGTCGTCGTGACGGTCGTGAAGAGGAACTCCGGCAACTGGATGGTCGTGCCGTTGGACTGCACCTCGAGTTCCTGGCTGCGGTCGACGTCCTTCGTGAGGTCGATGAGGCCGTCGCCCGCCTTCTCGTCGTCGCCCGATTGACCCTCGCTGCTCTTGGACTTCGTCGACCGCGACCCCTCGAACTGGAACTGTTCGACCCGGCCGATCTGCGAGAAGAAGGGCACCAGCGTGAGCCGCACGAACCGGCGGTCGTTGGAGACCACGGCCTGCACGTTGACCGCCGTGCCCTCGTTGAGCACGGTGATCACGGGCTGCTGGGCCGCGGAGAAGTCGCCGACGACCGGGATCACGGCCGTCACGAAGGGCCGCTGGCGGGTGTCGGAGACGAAGGCGTTCTGGCCGTTGAAGAGGGTGACCTTCGGCGCCTGCATGACGTTCGACCGCGTGTTCCCCTGGGCCGCCTGGATGAGGAAGTAGGCCTCGATGTCGGAGAGGATCGCGAAGCCGAAGTTGGCGGCCGACGTGGCGGGGTCGGGCAGCCCCGGCAGCGAGGGCACGGTGGCGGCGCCGAAGCTGTTCTGGCGGAAGGGGATCGAGAACATGTTCCTCGTCGTGGGCGAGTTCTGCGGCGACGCCCCCACCGTCGGCATGCCGGCGAGCGGATTGAGGGCCACGCCCGGGTTGCCGCTGTTGTCGAGACCGATCGTCTGCGAGCCGTTGTTGGGGCCGAACTGCTGGATGCCGTAGGTGGAGGGGGAGTTCGAGCCGTTGCCGCTGGTGGGCACGGCCGTCATGTTGAGCGGCTCCTTGACGTTCGTCTGGATGTTGAAGTCGAAGTCGACGCCGATCCGCTCGAAGAAGGTGTCGTTGAGCGAGATGAACCGCACCTCGATGGTGACCTGGAGATCCTGGAGGCGGCGGAGCTGCTCGAGCAGGTCGGCGATCTCCTCGTGGACCTCCTGGGTCTGACTGACGACGAGGCTGAGGTTCGTGTCGAAGGGCTTGATCGCTCCCTTGCCGCCGACGGTGTCCCATGTCTCCGCGGCCACCGTCGTCTGGATCAGGTCGATGAGCGACTGGAAGTCGGCCTGGCCGCCGCCGACGGTGGGCGGGCCGAAGGGGATGGAGGGCGTGGAGCCCGAGGACGGCGGCCCACCGGGCCGGCCCGCGAACTGGGCGAGGCTCGCGGCGTCCACCCGGGCCTCGCCCGCCCCCTGGTCGAGGGCCTTGATGCCCGCCGGCGGCGGGCCGACCTGCACGGAGAGGGCGTTGCGGGCCGCGGCCTGGGAATAGCCGTCGCGGAGCGCGCCGGTGATGCCGAGGCCGTCGGACGAGAAGTTGGGGATCGGAAGCACGAGGTCGGCCACCGGGTATGTGACCGCGAAGACGTCACCCCGGACGAGCCTCGGGCTCGTCACCTTGAGCACCTCGTCCCGCACCGCGTAGCCGAGGTGGAGGGGCTCCAGCAGCAGCTTCAAGGCGCTCTTCAGCGAGATCGGCTGGTCGAGCGCGAGCGTCACCGGCGTGTCGCTGCGGACGGCCTCCTGCTCGAGCCCGACGAGGTCGAGGTGGATCGCGACGTCGGCCTGCTTCGCGAGCGATTCCAGCACGGTCGACAGCGGCTGGTCCCGGTAGGCCGGCGTGACCTTCGAGTCGAGCCTGCGGAGGATCTCCAGATCGGCGGGCGTCGACCGGGAGCGGCCCTCGGCCTGGAGCTGGGCGCGGTTCTTCGTCAGGTCCTTCCAGTCCTTGCTGCCCGGAAACTCCATCGGACCGGCGAACGGCGTGGCGGACTTGGCGACGTCCTCGACGACGTCGAGGAAGCCGGTCTGCTGCGCGCCGGCGATCGTCTGCTGGGCATCGAGGCGGCGGATCAAGCGGCTCTGGGCCAGCAGCTGCCGGACCACGGCGTTGTCCGGAGCCAGTTCGCCCGCCTTCTTCGCGATCGCCTCGGCCTCCGGGAACCGCTGCTGGTCGACGAGGGCGTTGTACTCCTCGACGAGCAGGGCGATCCGCTGGTCGACCTCGACCTTGCGGCCCCGCTCCCGGTCGATCTCGGCCTCGACGCGGTTGTTCTGAGCCTCCAGCGCCAGTTCGGCGCGTCGTCGGCCGGTCGACTCCTCGATGTCGCGGCGGGTCCGCTCGATCCTCCGGAGCAGCTGGTCCCGGGTCGCGGCCGGAATCGCCTGGCCGTCGAATCCCTTCGCGGTCGCGTCGAGAAGCGCCAGGGCTTCGGCCGGCGACCGCTGCGCCAGCCGCTTCGCCTCGAGCTGCTTGGCGGCCACCTCGGCGGAGATGCGGGCCAGCAGCAGCCCGTCGGCCGCCGCATCCGTGGCCGGCTGGACCGCGGCTCCGGCCGCAGGGGGCACCGCGGCCGCGGGGGCGGCCTGCTCGAGCGCCTGGCGGATGATCCGTCGGGCGGCATCGGCGTCGGCTTCGACCGCCGGTGCCGCGGGACGCTCGTCCGCCCGGGCCACGGCGGCACAGGCGAGCACGATCCCGAGCCGCCAGATGCCGGCCGGCCTGCGCCCGGAGGCCCTGCTGCCGGATGCCCTGCTGCCGGATGACCAGTCGGCCTTGCTGAGTGATGCCATCGCCATGCGTTCCTCGGCTGCGGAAAAGAGCTCGGGGCGGGGGAATACCGCCGGCCCGCTCGCCGGGTCAAGTCCACGTCCGTGGCAGAAACGGCCAGAGTCCGCCGCTTGCCCGGATTCACACGCGGCCGGGGGCCGCGGCCGAAGTCCGCCGGGAAATCGCCTTCTCGACCGTGTCCAGCAGCTGGTCGACGCGGAAGGGCTTGAACAGCACCAGGTCGATGCCCGCCTGGCGGGCCTTCACGATCGAGTGGCCGGGGTCGTAGCCGAACCCGGTCATGAGCACGAGGGGGACGGGGTCGATGATCTCCTGCAGCTTGAGGAGCAGCTGGTAGCCGCTCATATCAGGCAGGCGGATGTCGGCGATGATGACGTCGTAGGGGTCACCGCGGCACGCGCGAACCATCGACGCCGCCTCCGCCGCGTCACGGGCGGTTTCGACGGTGCAGCCGAACCGCTCGAGCAGGGCGTGGGCCGCCGCCCGGACCTGCTCGTCGGAGTCGGCGACCAGGATCCGCCTCCCGGAGAGCGCGGTCCGCCGCTCGCCCTGATGCCGCCGCTGCGAATGGGCGGAGCTCGGCGCCATCCGCTCCCCGACCCGGTGGATCACCTGCTTGATGTCACGGGCGTTCCGCAGGATTCGCTGCAGCCGCTCGACCACGTCGGCGTCGTGGCCGATGTACCGCTCCATCACGCTCACGGCGTCGTTGAGGATGTCGTCGACTGGCAGGGCGACCGCCCCGTGGATCGCCTCGATGCTCTCGGCGGTCGTCGACGCCTTCTCCGCGACGAGGAGCTCCAGCGTGTTGAGGGCCGCCGCCACGTCGCGGGAGAAGATCTCCAGGAACTGGAGGTCCGTGTCGGTGAATCCGCCCGGCTTGGGGCTCTCGACGTTGAAGGTGCCGATCACCTGGTCGTGGAGGAGCAGGGGCACGGTCAGCGAGCTCTTGGCCCCCTTGCAGCCCTCGAGGTAGAGCGGATCCTTCGTCGTGTCGCTGCAGCAGTAGCTCTTTCCGGTCGCGGCCACGAAGCCGGTGACGCCGTTGTTCTCGGGGCGGGCGTGGAGAATCCGCGCCTCGGCCTCGGGCTGCATGCCCTCGGCAAGGAGCGGCTCGAGACGGCCGGTCTGCCGGTCGAGGAGGCGGATCTCGACGACGTCGAACTTCAGCAGGTCCTTCGAGTAGTGGAGGATGTTGCTCTTGAGCAGATCGATCCGCTCGTCCACGGTCATGTCGGCCAGTTCGGTGGGGGACAGGTCGGCGAGCTTCTGGCCGGCCGCGTGGATGGCCGCCCGCTTCTGCTGCTCGAGGATCGTGAGCGTGACGTCGCGGACGCCGACGACGACCCGTTCGGAGCCCGCGCCGGCGTCGAAGGCGGCCGAGGACTGGACGTGGAAGTAGCGGTTGTCGGCCGTCCGCGCCGTCGCGCTGCCCGGCGCGCCGGCCGCGACCGCGGAACGGAACTGGGCGAGGTCGGCGGCCCCCGCATCCACCGCGCCGAGGGTCTCGAAGAGATCCCGACCCGTCGCCCGGCACCCGCCGCAC
>JBIIUP010000220.1:0-4818 GCA_044339885.1 Pirellulales bacterium
GAGAGATAGACCGCGTCGAATCCGGAGCGCTCCACGAGCCGGGCGGCGAGCGCGAACGGGGCGCCCACGATGCCGAGCGTCTCTGCGGCGGCCGCGCGGCGGAGGGCGTGGCCTCGTCCGGCGGGTCGGGTCGGGGTGGTCACGGTTGGGGTATCCTGCGAGCGGTGCCGGGCACGACAAAAAGGGGCCGTTCACGACGGGACGGATGCCCCGGACCGGAGTTATAGATGTCGCCCATGACCGGCAGAAGAGACCTCCCCGCAAACGCGCCGGGTCGGGCGGTCCTGGAGGTACTCCTGACGGCGGTGCTGTTCGCGGCCGCGGGAGCCTGGCCCGCGCCCGACGTCAACGAGGCGGTCTACCTGACCAAGGCCCGCCACCAGGCGGATCCCGCCTGGGGCCGCGGGGACTTCTTCCTGGAGACGCCCGACGCCCACGGCATCTTCTACCTCGTCATCGGGCCGCTGGCGGCCGCGCTGCCGCTGGAGCAGGCGGCCTGGATCGGCCGGACGCTGGGATGGCTGGCGCTGGCCGCCGGCTTTCGCGCCGCGGTAGTGCCGCTGCTCGGGAAGACATCCGCCCGGCTCACCGCCGCCGCGGTGTTCTCGCTGGCGGTTCGCTTCACCACGGTCGCGGGGGAGTGGGTGATCGGTGGTTGCGAGGCGAAGGTGTTCGCCTGGGCCCTCGTTCTGGCAGCCATCGGGGCGGCCGCCGCGGGCAGGTTCGCTCGGGGTTGGCTGCTCGCCGCCGCCGGGACGGCCTTTCATCCGGTCGTCGGCGGTTGGGCGCTGGTCGCCCTGCTCGTGGCCCGTCTGTCGGCCCCGCAGGCCTGGGGCGGGTCGCCGCCCGCAGGCCGCCGGGGAGCCGCGGCCCTCGTTCTGATCGCCGGGCTGGCGGTCGCGGCGCCGGGCGTGCTGCCGGCGCTGGGTCTCAACGCGGGGGCGACGGCCGCCGAACGGGCCGAGGCGGCCACGATCTACGTCGTCGAGCGGCTGCCGCACCATCTGCTGCCACGGACGTTCGCCGGTCCGCTGGTGGCCCGTCACCTGCTGGCCGTGGCCGTCTGGTGGCTGCTCGACCGCCTGCTCCCGCCGACCGGGCCGCGGCGGCGCGTGGCGGCCGTCGCCGCGGCGGCGCTGGGCATCTCGCTCGTCGGCCTGGCGATCTCGCTGGCCGAGCCGCTGGCGCCGGCGGCCGTGTGCGGCCTGCTGCGGTTCTACTGGTTCCGGCTGGCCGACGTCGTCGTGCCGTTCGTCCTGGCCGTCGCGGCGGCCGGGGTGCTCGGCGACGACGTGCCGTGCCGCGCCGTGTTCCCGGTCAGACCCGCCATCGTGCGCGGGGTGGCCGCCGCGCTCGTGGCGGTCGACCTGTGGAACCAGACCACGCACTGGCCGCTCCCCGGCCGCGGGCTGGCCGCGCGTGCCGACGCCGCCGTGAAGGCCCCCGAGTGGGAAGCGGTGTGCGACTGGGTCCGCGACCACGCCCCGGCGGACGCGGTCTTCCTCACGCCGCGAGGCGCCGCCTCCTTCATCTGGCGGACCGGCCGCCGCGAGGTGGTCGCGTGGAAGAACAGCCCGCAGGACGCGGCGTCGCTCGTCGCCTGGCGGCGGCGGATGACGGACTGCTTCTCCCGCGACGGCGGCATGGTCGCGCTCGAACGATCGACGGCGGACCTGGGTGTGGAGCGGCTCCGGGAAGTCGCCGCCCGGTACGGCGCGGATCACGCGATCGTGCCGATCGACGCCTGCGGTGCGGAGTCGCTGCCCTTCGAGCGGCCCTACGAGAACGCCGCGTACGCTGTCGTGCGGATCGGTGCGGGGGACGTCGTCAGAGGGCCGCGCCCAGCCGCGCCGCCTTGATGCGGAGCGCCTGCTCGAACGCGGGAAACGGATACTTTCGGCCGCGGTTCACGGCCCACAGGTAGGTGGCATCGACGACCTTGGCCGGCAGCCGGCCTTCCTGCACGGATCGGGCCACGGCATCGCAGAACGCCACGTCCGCCGGAGCCTGGACGCGGAGCCCGGTCTTCAGCCGCTCGGCGAGTTCGACCGCCAGCGGCCGCGGAGCCACGGGGGGCTCGGCCCAGGCGGGGCTGACGAGCCCGCGCGGCCCGACGAGCAGGCAGGGGGCGAGCAGGGCGACCAGTGTCGGCACGAGGCGACGGCGACGCATCGCGAGGGTCTCCGTGGGGAGGGGCCGGACGGTCGCACCGGGTCGGACGGGAGTCAACGCCATTCCGCGGGGCGGGCCGCCGAGCCGTCGCGGACGGCCCGGCCGGACTGCCCGGCGTTACGGCCGCCGGGGGCGAGCGGCGGGGAAGGTCAGGCGAAGCGGGCCACCGCGTAGGACTTCTTGCCCGACCGGAGCACGAGCGTCGCCGCACCGGCCAGGTCGCGCGGGGTGAGCCGGTGGCCGGCATCGACGACCCGGCGGTTGTTGACGTAGGCCCCGCCCTGTTCGATCGTCCGCCGCGCGGCGCCGCGGCTGGGTGCCAGGCCCGTCGCCGTCAACGCCTCGACGAGTGGCAGCCCCTCGCCGTCGAGAGCCGTGCGGGCGAACTCGTGGCTCGGCACGTCGGCGAAGATCTCTCCGAGGGCCTCGTCGTCGAGGCTCGTGATCTCGGCCCCGAAGAAGATCGCGGTCGCCTGCCGGGCCGCGGCGAGCCCGGCCTCGCCGTGCACCAGGAGCGTGAGCTCGGCCGCGAGCCGCTTCTGCGTGTCCCGGGCGCCGGGTTCGGTCGCGCGACGCCCGTCGAGCTCGCGGATCTCGTCGAGCGGCAGTTCCGTGAGCCGCAGGAGGCAGCGGCCGGCGTCGTCGTCGTCGAGATTGATCCAGTACTGGTAGAAGCGGTACGGGCTCGTGCGGCGGGGATCCAGCCAGATCGCGCCGGCGGCGGTCTTGCCCATCTTCGTGCCGTCGGCCTTGGTGAGCAGGGGGCACGTGATGCCGTGCAGGTCGCGGGAGCGGAGCCGCCGGCCCAGTTCGATGCCGGCCGTGATGTTGCCCCACTGGTCGCTGCCGCCGATCTGCACGCGGCAGTCGAGCGCATCGGAGAGGTGCACGAAGTCCCAGGACTGCAGCAGCATGTAGCTGAACTCGGTGTAGGACAGGCCGCCGTCCCGCTCGAGCCGGCTCTTCACCGAGTCCTTCGCGAGCATCTGCGAGAGCGGCACGTGCTTGCCCACGTCGCGGAGAAACTCGAGGTATCCGACCTGCCGCATCCAGTCGGCGTTGTTCACCACGTGGACGCGCTGGCCGGTCGACTCGAGCACCCCGCGAATCTGCCGTTCCACCCCGGCGACGTTGGCGGCGAGTTCCTCCATGGAGAGCAGGTTCCGCTCCTCGCTGCGGCCGCTGGGGTCGCCGATCATGCCGGTGGCGCCGCCGACGAGGGCCACCGGCTCGTGGCCGGCGGCCGCCACGCGGCGGAGCAGCACCAGCGCCACGAGGTGCCCGACGTGGAGGCTGTCGGCCGTGGGGTCGAAGCCTGCGTAGACGCGGCGGCCGGGCGCGCCGAGCCATGACCGCAGCGCCGCGGGGTCGGTCGACTGGTGCACGAGGCGGCGGGCCTCGAAGTCGGCGAGCAGGTCGGAGGTCATCGGGTCGTCACCGCCAGACGTCGTCGCCCGCGAAGGGGTGTGCCGGTCCACCGAGTTTCGCTGCCGGCAGCGCCTTGAGCGCCTGCTCGGCAAGCCGCAGGTCCTCGCGGGACGTGATCTTGAGGTTGATCGGGGAGCCCGGAACGACGGTCACGGCATGGCCGAGGGCCTCGACGGCCTGGGCCTCGTCGGTGGGCCGGTCGGCCGACGAGGTCGCGACGGCGCGTTCCAGCAGGTCGCGTGCGAAGACCTGGGGCGTCTGCGCTTCCCACAAACCGGTGCGGTCGACCGTCTCGGTGATCACGTCGCCGGGGCCGACCCGCTTGAGCGTGCCCGCCACCGGGATGGCGAGGATCGCCGCGCCGGTCCGGGCCCCGGCCTCGAAGACCCGGTCGATCCAGGCCTGGGCGATGCAGGGCCGGGCCGCGTCGTGGATCGCCACCATGTCGATCGCGGGGTCGAGTTTTTCCAGGCCGCGGCGGACCGACTCGGCCCGATGCGTGCCCCCCTCGGCGAGCGTGATCCCCATGAAGGCGAGGTTCGCCCCGAACTTCTCGACGAACGCGGCGCGGTCCTCCGGCGCGACGACGACCACGACCTGCTTCACGTCGGCGCGGTCGATGAACCGCTCGGCCGCATGGAGCCACACGGGCCGCCCGGCGAGCGGGGCGAAGGGTTTCTTGTAGTTGGCATCCTGGAAGCGGCTGCTCTGGCCGGCGGCCGCGAGGATGACGCCGAAGCTGGGCATATGCGTCACCAGCCGGCGGCCGCGGCCGTCCGCGATGCGATGGCCCGATCCATGAGCATGCGGACGACGGCCTTGACGGCGGGCTTGTCGTGCATCCAGGCGGCGAGCGATTCGCCGTGCGCCACGTAGGCGTCGCGGAGCCAGCGCGGCGCGTCCTGCCGCAGCCATTCGCGGAAGGCCAGCCATCGCGGGTCGTGAGCGCCGTAGGCCTCGCGGGCCACCCAGCACATGCCCATGCCGCCCATGCCACCGCCGCCCATGCCACCGCCGCCCATGCCACCGCCGCCCATGCCACCGCCGCCCATGCCGCCACCACCCATGCCACCGCCACCCATGCCACCGCCACCCATGCCACCGCCCATGCCACCGCCCATGCCGCCACCGCCCATGCCGCCACCGCCCATGCCGCCACCGCCCATGCCGCCACCACCCATGCCACCGCCCATGCCACCGCCCTGACCGCTGGACCAG
>JBIIUP010000221.1:0-4798 GCA_044339885.1 Pirellulales bacterium
TCGGCGTTGTCGGTGATGCTCGCGCTGGTGGCGCCGAGGTGGAGGATCGGCCGGGCCGATGGGCAGGCGTCGCCGAACGTGTGGAGGTGGGCGAACACGTCGTGCCGCATCCGCCGCTCGTACTCGGCCGCCTTCGCGAAATCGATCGAGTCGAGGTTGGCCCGCATCTCGGCCAGCTGGGCCTCGGTGATCGGCAGGCCGAGCTCGGCCTCCGCCTCGGCCAGCGCCAGCCAGACCTGCCGCCAGAGACGGTAGCGGTGGGTGTCGCTCCACAGCCGGGTCATGTCCGCGGATGCGTAGCGGGCGGCGAGCGGATTGTCCCAGAGGTCGTGGGGATCGGTGCGGCGGTCGGCGTTCACGAACGGGCTCCTCGGGGCCGGAAGCCGCCGCCGGTGGCCGTCCGCCCCGTGGCGGCGGGCCGTTGCGCGGGCTCCTGCTGGCGTGCCATCTTGCAGAACAGCCGCTCGAGGGCCAGCCTGGCCCGCAGTCCCCGCGAGGCGTCGCCCTTGAGCGCCCGGTCGAGGTCGAGGAGCCAGACGGGCAGGCGGCGTGCCCGCCGGGCCCCGAGCTGCGTCAGCGACTCGCGGGCCTGCGTGAGCGCCTTCGGCCAGGCCGCGACGCCCGCCTCGCGGAGCGCCGCCTCGACGCCAGCCGGCCGCCCCGCGTCCGCCGGGAGGGCCAGCAGCCGCGCGGCCGTCGAGAGCCGCCGCAGCACGGAGGCGATCTGGGCGGCGACGCCGATGGGGTTCTCGCCGGAGGCGAGCAGTTCCGCCAGCTGGCCGACGGCCCCGCGGGCGTCGCCCGCGGCGGCGGCGTCGATCATGCCCCAGGCCGTCCGCTCCTGCGGCGATCCGGCGAACGCGTCGACGGCCTCCGGCTCGACGGGGCGCCCGCGGTCGGCCTCGGGCGTCGCCGCGGCGAGCCTGGCGAGGGCCTGGTCGACCTGGCCGAGGTTCGCTCCCAGCCGTTCGAGCAGCCGCTGGGCCGTGGGGGCCGCCAGTTCCAGGCCGTGCCTCGACCTGGCCCACCGCCGCGTCCAGGCGGTGAGATCGGCCTTCGGCGGAATCGAGGTCTCGATGACGAGGCCGTCCTTCAGGGCGGCCTTCGCCAGCCGGGTCGTGGCGGGAAAGCTCTTCACCTCGAGGATCACCAGTCCGCGGCCCCCCCGCGGCCCGGCGGCGATCCTCTCCAGTCGCTCGCGGTTGGCGGAGACGAACCCGTCGGCGCCGCGGACCACCGCGGCGCGGGTGGCCCCGGCGAAGAGCGGCACCGTCGCCGCCTCGTCGAACACGTCCCGCGGGTCGAGTTCGCCGTCGCCGGCGAACTCGCGCCAGGCCCACGCCCGGTCGGCCGCGTCGGGACAGAGCCGATCGCGGCAGAGCCCCAGCATCTCGTGCGCGAGGAACGGTTCGTCGCCGTGGAGGACGACGAGCGACGCGTCGCCCGGCGACCAGTCGTCGGGGCGCTCGAGAACGTCGAGGGCGCGGAGCGGAGCGGTCATCGCGTCAGTGTAGCGGCGCCGTCCGCGGGCCGCGTGGCTGCTGGTGCGGGCGGCGGCCCGACGTCATACTCGATCTCGGGACTCCAGATCTCCAGCCGGAGCCCGGTCGCCGGATCGCCGTCGCCGGGCCACGCCCGGCGACCCCGCCCCGCCGGAACGCCTGCTGAACCCACGATGCATCATCTGCCGAGACTCCTGCTGGCCGTGGTGATCGCCGTGACGTCCGCGGCGTGCGCGGCAGCCCCCGCCGATCCCCGGCGGCCGAACGTCGTCTTCATCCTCACCGACAACCAGGGAGCCTGGACCCTCGGCTGTTACGGCAGCCCCGACATCCGCACGCCGCACGTCGACCGCCTGGCCGCCGAAGGGCTGCGGTTCACGCGGGCACTCTCCTCCAACGCCGTCTGCTCCCCGACACGGGCCACCTTCCTCACCGGCCTGCTCCCCTCGCAGCACGGCGTCCATTCGGTCCTGGCGGCGGAGAGCATGATGGGCCCGGAGGCCCGCTGCGAGATCGCCGAGTTCCGATCACTCGGCGGGATCCTGAGCGACGCCGGCTACGTCTGCGGGCTGGTCGGCAAGTGGCACCTCGGCGATCACCTGCGCCCGGCCGAGGGATTCACGACGTGGATCACGAAGCCCGGCGGCCACACGCACGAGTTCTACGACCAGGAGGTGATCGTCGACGGGGAGGTCCGCCGCGAGCCGGGCTCGCTGACCGACTTCTGGACCCGCGGCGGCGTGGACTTCCTGGAGCAAAACCGCGACCGTCCCTTCTTCCTCTTCCTCGCCTACAACGGGCCCTACCTGCTCGGCGAGCTGATGAAGAATCCATCCCGCAACCGGCACGCGGACGCCTACCGGGGGCACCGCTTCGCGAGCTTCCCGACCGACTCGATGCACCCCTGGCAGCACAAGAACAAGGCGTTCCACAACAGCCAGGCCGCGATGGAGCGGGCGGCCTGCGAGGTCAGCGGTGTGGACGACGGCGTCGGGGAGATCATGGCCACGCTCGCCCGGCTGGGGCTCGACGACCGCACGCTCGTCGTCTTCGCGTCCGACCAGGGGTGGATGGGCGGGCAGAACGGGATGTGGGGCATGGGCGACCACTTCCGGCCGCTGGGTGCGCACGAGTGGATGATGCGGATTCCGCTCATCTTCCGCCAACCGGGCCGCATCCCCGCCGACCGCACCAGCGACTTGCTCGTCAGCAACTACGACCTGCTGCCGACGCTGCTCGGCTACCTCGGCCTCCGCGACCGTCTGCCGCGCGATCCCCCGTCGCCGGGCCGCGACTTCTCGGCGGTCCTCGCCGGCGGCGACGCGGCCGGCGACGAGCCGGTGTTCTACGAGATGGAGAACACCCGGGCGATCCGCACCGACCGCTGGAAGCTGGTCCGCCGGCATCCGCACGGCCCGCACGAGCTCTACGACATGCGCGCCGATCCGCTGGAGCGGTTCAATCTCCACGGCCAGCCGGGGACCGAGGAGACCGAGGCGGCGCTCGGCCGCGACCTCGAGCGGTTCTTCGCGACCCATGCCGACCCGCGCTACGACCTCTGGAAGGGGGGCGGGGCGAAGACGCCGCTCTTGTCGAAGTAGCCGCGCCGGGTTGCCAGGGCCGCCGCCTTCGCCGATGATGCGACGCGCGGTGTTTCTCCGATTCAGGAGGCCAATCCATGTCCCTGCCGACCATCGCTCCGGCCGTCGGGGGATGGTGCCTTGTCCTGGTGTGCGGGCTTCTGGGGACGCTGGCGGCGGCTCGCGCCGCCGGCCCCGTCGACGCGGCGCTGGCGGTGCCACCGGCCTCCAGGATTCCCGCGGCCCAGCTGCGGCCGGCCGAAAGGCATCGCGGCGGCGGCGAATGGATGCGGTCGCGGCCATGGACAAGGCGCTCCTTCCGGGCAGTCGATCCCTCCGGCGGGTGAGGCTATCAGCAGGGGCGCCGCGGTGCAAAAGACGGGTGCCCGGTGGCCACGGGTGGGCTGCGGTTCAGCCCGTGGGCCGGGCCACGCGGCGGCCGCGGTCAGACGCGAAGCGCGGCGTCGCCGGCCCGGACCGGGCAGTCGGCGAGCGCGGCCTTCACGGCGCCCCCCACGAACTCCTCCACCTGCGTCGCGGCGCGGCCGGCGAGGTCGCGGCTGTCCATGGCCACGTCGAGGTCGATCCGGTCGAAGAGCGGATCGGCCGCCAGCCGTGCCGCCAGGTCGTTGGCGTGGCCGTCGCGCATCCGCGCGGTCGCCGCGTGGCTGTGCGTGCGGAGCGCCTCGTGGAGCGTCTGCCGGTCGCCGCCGGCGGTCGTCGCGGCCATGAGGATTTTTTCGCTCGCCAGGAAGGGCAGATGGTCGGCGAGGTTGCGGGCGATCCCGCCCGGCAGCACGACGAGGCCGCCGGCGACGTTGGCATAGATCACGAGCACGGCGTCGGTGGCCAGAAACGCCTGCGGGAGCACGAGCCGCCGCGGCGCCGAGTCGTCGAGCGTCCGCTCCATCCACTGCACGGCCGCCGTCTGGCCGGCCGTGGCCTGCAGGCCCATCACGAACCGCGCCAGGCCGCACATCCGCTCCGCCCGCATCGGGTTCCGCTTGTAGGGCATCGCCGAGGAGCCCACCTGCTCCTGCTCGAACGGCTCCTCCAGCTCGCCCCACGCGGACGCCAGCCGCAGGTCGTTGCCCGCCTTGTGGGCCGACTCGCACACGCCGGCCAGCGCGGCCACGACCTGCGAGTCCACCTTCCGGGTGTACGTCTGGCCGGTGATCTCGTAGGAGGAGTGGAAGCCGAGCTTCTTGGCGACGAGCTCGTCGAGCCGGCGGACCTTGGCGTGGTCCCCCTGGAAGAGCTCGAGGAAGCTCGCCTGCGTGCCGGTCGTGCCCTTCATGCCGCGGGCCCGGAGCAGCTTGCGGCGGTGCGTCACCTCCTCGAGGTCGAGCACCAGGTCGTGGATCCAGAGGCAGAGCCGCTTGCCGATCGTGGTGGGCTGCGCGGGCTGGAGGTGCGTCCGCCCCAGACAGACGACGTCCTTCGTCTCCAGGGCCTTGGCGGCCAGCCGCTCGATGACGGTCGCCAGGCGGGCCACGACGAGGTCGAGCGACTCGCGGATGAGGACGAGGTCGGCGTTGTCGGTGATGCTCGCGCTGGTGGCGCCGAGGTGGAGGATCGGCCGGGCCGACGGGCAGGCGTCGCCGAACGTGTGGAGGTGGGCGAACACGTCGTGCCGCATCCGCCGCTCGTACTCGGCCGCCTTCGCGAAATCGATCGAGTCGAGGTTGGCCCGCATCTCGGCCAGCTGGGCCTCGG
>JBIIUP010000040.1:0-16646 GCA_044339885.1 Pirellulales bacterium
AGCCGCTCCACGTGGCCGTCCTCGTAGAGCACGTGGTGCAGCCCCGCGGGATGGTTGTCGCTGCGTTCGTCCGAATGGTCCGGCGCGTCGGCCATGATCGGGAAGTGGACCCGCCGCCGGTTGACGATGGGATAGAGCACGCCGGCGGCGTCGCGGTGGCCGAGCGTGTAGCCGTAGTCGCCCCCCATCTCCGCGACCATGCGGTCGAATTTCGGCGTGCCGACGGCCGCCCGCAGCTCCTCCAGCGACGGCACCCGAAACCCGCCCCGCCGCGCCAGGGCGGAGCCGGGCGATAGCACAGTGCCGGCGTCCGCCACGATCCGCTCGTCGGAGACGAGCGTCGGGGCGTAGAGCCCGGCCCGCGACAGCGGGCCGGTTCCGGGGGGCGTGGGATAGAAGCCCTTCGCCTCCGCGTAGCCCTGGAGCGCCGCCGACATCCGCTGCAGGCTCCGCTCCGCCCGGCGCTCGCGGGACTCCTGCACGGCGTCGAGCAGCAGCGGGGCCACGAGGATGCAGGCCGCCAGCGCCGACGCGGCGATGATCGCCCGGTCGAGCCAGGCCCGCCGGCCGTGCGGCCGGATCTCTTCGGCCGGTGCGGGCTGAGGCTTCCGGCCGCCGGCCGGCGTCGGCGCGGCCGTCTGCTCGGCCACGAACCGCAGCGTCCGGGTCGCCAGCCCCGGCGGCGGTGCGAAGGGCTGCCGGTCGCGGTTCAGCGGCCGCACGGCCAGCTTCAGCAGGTCGAGGTCACGCCGCAAGGCCGGCCCGCCCGTCTCGTCAGCCAGGGCCCGTTCGACGGCCCGGCGGTCGTCGTCGTCCAGCGCGTCCAGCAGATAGCCGATCAGTTGCTCTCGCATACAAACCCGTTCATCCGTTGCTTCTGGTTCGCTGCCAAGATTCGTTGAGCCGCACGAGCGCGGCGTTGAGTCTGCTCTTCACGGTGCCCACGGGGATGCCGAGGACGTCGGCCGCCTCGCGATACTTCATGCCCTGGTGATAGACGAGAACCAATGCGCTTTTGAGCGTCTCGGGCAGGTCGTCGACCGCCGATCGCACCCAGGCACGGGCCTCCGCGTCCTCGAGTTGTTCGTCGGCCGTGCGGCCCGCCCCCGCCAGCATCTCCACGAGCGACCCCACATCGTCGCCGCCGGAGCGGCTGTCGAGGCTCGCCATGCGATGGCGGCGGTTTCGCCGCTGCGCATCGATGGCCTGGTTGGTCGCGATCGTGTACAGCCAGGGACGAAACCTGCGGCCGTCCTCGAAATGCTCCTTCTTCAGGTGGACCTGCAGAAACGTCGCCTGGAACACGTCCTCCGCCATCTCCGCGCTGCCGAGGTAGCGGCGGAGGTAGCTGAACAGTTCGTGTTCGTACCGGTGGACGAGCGACTCGAAGGCCTTCGAGTCGCCCTCCGCACGACACCTGCGCAGCAGTTCCTCGTCGGAAACGGCCTCCGCGGAGCCCGCCCCTCCGGAGCGGGAGCCGCCGTGCCGACTGCCGGCATTCGTGTCGTGCAGATCCATTGCCGGTACGGCCGCGGCCGGTAAAAGGTTCGCCTGAAACTGTACGGGAGCGGGAATTCCCGGGCGCCGAGCGGAGTATAGCCCGAACCTCGCGGCAGCCGCCCGGACCGGCCCGGGCCCGGCCTTGCCCGGGGAATTGACTTTTGGCGGCCCAGGGTCGACATTCCGGCCACTCGCCATGGACGCCAGTCGCCGTTACCGCTGGGCCGAGCCCGGCGACGTGAACGCCTTTTTCGGCCTGGTCATCGACAACCTGGCGGTGCTCGTCCTCACCGTCTCCCTGCTGGCGACGGTCTTCGACTTCCCCGCCCAGTTCGCCCTGGCCCACCTGGTTCCCGGGACCGCGGTGGGCGT
Source organism: Pirellulales bacterium (assembly GCA_044339885.1). GTDB lineage: Bacteria > Planctomycetota > Planctomycetia > Pirellulales > UBA1268 > QWPN01. The sequence continues at coordinate 1,873 of JBIIUP010000040.1, forward strand.
GCTCGTGGGCGACCTGATCTTCACCTGGATGGCGTTCCGCCTCGCCCGCCGCACCGGCAGGACGGACGTCACCGCCATGCCCCTGGGCCTCGACACGCCGAGCACCTTCGGCATGGTGATCTTCGTGATGGGGCCGTCCTTCGCCGCCTCCGTCGCCGCCGGGCTCGACCGCGAGGCGGCCGCCCGCCACGCCTGGCACGTGGGAATGTGCGCGATCGTGTTCACGGGCGTCTTCAAGATCGCCTGCGCGGGCCTCGCCGGCCCCGTGCGGAGGCTGGTGCCCCGGGCGGCGCTCTTGGGCAGCCTCGCGGCGATCGCCCTGGCGCTCATCACGTTCCTGCCGATGCTCGAGATCGTCACCGTGCCGCTGGTGGGGCTGGTGTCGCTGGGCATCGTGCTCGCCAGCCTCACCGCCCACGTGCCCACGCCGCTCCGCATCCCCGGCGCCCTCGCCGCGGTGCTCGCCGGCGTCGGCCTCCACGCCGTCGGCACGGCGGGCGGCTGGATTCCCGCCGCCGGCGGGCACGCGGCCATCGACCCGGCCGCGGCCCTCTGGCCGACGGCGTGGCTGCGGGCGTTGCGGCTGGAATGGCTCGAGGCCTGGCGGGACGCCGTGAACTTCCTGCCGATCGTCCTTCCCTTCGCGTTGGGTACCGTCATCGGGGGGATCGACTGCACGGAGAGCGCCGCCGCGGCCGGCGACGAGTACGACACGGGCTGGGTGATCGCCGTGGAGGGCATCGCCACGATCGTGGCCGGCTGCTGCGGCGGCGTCATCCAGACGACCCCCTACATCGGCCATCCGGCCTACAAGACCATGGGCGGCCGCGCCGCCTACACGCTGGCGACCGCCCTGGTCATCGGCGGCGCGGGGCTCACCGGCACGTTCGCCTACCTCTACGAGGCGATCCCCGGCCCGGCACTCGTGCCGATCCTGGTGTTCGTGGGCCTGGAGATCGCGGCCCAGAGCTTTCACGCGACCCCGCAACGGCACTATCCGGCGGTCGCGCTGGCCTGCGTCCCGGCGCTGGCGGCGCTCGTCACGATCGAGGCCGACAAATTGCTGGCCGCCGGCGCCTCCCCCGATGCCGGCCTCGCCGCGGAACTCTTTTCGCTGCGAATCCTCTCGGCCGGCTTCATCGTCACCAGCCTGCTCTGGGCCGGCATGCTCGCGGCGTTGCTCGACCACCGGCTGCTCGTCGCCTCCGCCTGGTGCCTGGCGATGGCAGCCTGCGCGGCCTGCGGCGCGATCCACTCCCCCTTTCCCGACGGCCGGCTCTTCCTGCCGTGGGCCGTCGGCCCGCTGCCCGCCGCGGCCGTCGGCCGCGGCCCGCTCGACCTCGCGGCCGCCTACGCGATCCTGGCCGCGATCTTCGCCGCCTGGCACGCCTGGTCGACCCGCGGCGCCGGCCGGGCCGTCACGGCTCGACGATGATCTTCCCCGCGAGCCGGCCGGTGCGGCCGAGCGTGGCCTGCTCCTGCAGTCGATGGGCCGCGGCGGTCTCCGCCAGGGGCAGCACCGCGGCGATCGGGGCCCGCATGCCGCCGGCCAGCCAGCGGTTGAGGTCCGCCGCGGCCGCCGCCTGCCGGTACCAGGGCGCCTTGAACATCGCGAAGCCCACGAGGGTCGCCCCCTTCACGTAGAACGGACCCACGGGCAGCGGCGGCCGGGCCTCGCGGCCCGCCATCACGACCATCCGCCCGCCGTCGGCGAGCAGGCCCAGCGCGGCCGCGAAGTCGGGCTCCCGGAGGGCCTCCCAGTGGACGTCGACCCCCGCCGGGGCCAGGTCGCGGACGAGCCGCTCGACCGCGGCCGGGTCGGAGCCGGCGACGCGGCGGTCGACCACGAGGTCGGCGCCGTACGCCGTCAGCCGGGCGACGCTCTCGTCGGTCGACGCCGTGGCGATCACGCGGGCCCCGAGCCGCTTGGCGATCTGCACCACCATGGAGCCGACGCCGCCGGATCCGCCGCTGACGAAGAGCGTCTCCCCGGCCTGAAGTTCGGCGCTCGTCACGAGGCCGAGGTGGGCGGTGATGCCCACCAGCGCGGCGGCCGCCGCGTCGCGGTCGCTCACGCCCGCGGGCACCGGGTACAGCCAGCGCTCGTCGACGGCGGCCAGTTCGGAGAACGTTCCCGGGCGGCCGAGCAGGCCCTGGTTCGAACCCCAGACCCTGTCGCCGACACGAAACCGGCCGGCGCCTGCTCCCACCGCCACCACCTCCCCGGCGAGGTCGCAGCCGACCACGTGCGGGAAGGCGAGCGGCATCGCCACCGCACCGGAGCGGACGTAGGTGTCGATCGGGTTGACGGCGCAGGACCGGACCCGCACGAGCACCTCTCCCGGCCCCGGGACGGGGTCCGGCAGGTCGCGCAGCTCGATGACCTCGGGCGGCCCGGTGCGGGCGATGCAGGCGGCCTTCATGAGCGGTGGCTCCGAGACGCGGCGTCACTCCAGGCCGTAGGCACCCGCGACCGGAATGTCGATGCCGCGGCGGGTCGCGAACTGCGTCCGCGACAGGAACCGCGGCTCCAGGGCGAAGGTGACGCCCACGTTGTTGCGGCTGTAGTCGATGTTGAAGCCGAAGGTCATGAGGAACGACTCGCCGATCCGCACCAGCTGGAACTGCTGGCCGATGTTCTGCCCGGTGAGGTCGATGGCGGTGCCGAAGGAGCTCGCCCACTTGGGGCTCATCCGGTAGGTGTACGAGCCGGTCAGCACGCTCGCCTCGATCGGCCCGCCGAACTCGTTGAAGCCGATGTAGAGGCTGCCGCGGGGCGTGCGGTTGAGCAGGGCGCCGACGGTGTACAGCTGCTGGCCGCCCGCGAAGAAGTCGACGTCCGCGGTCGAGAGCACCGTCGTGCGGTCGCCGACGTGCCAGCGGAAGTCGTACTGCCAGAGGCCCAGCATCTGCCCGAAGTTCTGCCCGGTGACGGGGAAGAACTCGCCGTCGACGTCGAACGTGATCCAGTCGATGATCCGCCGGTTGCCGGCCGGACCACGCTTCGTCTGCCACCGCTGGCGGGCCGCGACGCGGAAGGCGGTGAGGTCGTCGGCGATCTCCGTCGGGCCGGTCACCCAGCCCGCCATGCCGCGGCGGACGAGGTAGGTCCGCGGGTCGTACTTGTTGTCCGGGCCGAAGATGAAGGGAGCGGCCAGCGGAATCGGCTGGCCGGGGACCGCCCCGTAGTCCCAGTAGGGAATGTTCCGCCGGTACTGGTTGATCGCGTCGTCGTCGATCTGGTCGTAGAGCGGCAGCGCCTGCAGGTCCTGCGTGCTCTGGGTGTAGGCGAACTCCGCCTCGAAGACCACCTTGTGCGCCAGCCCGTGGAGGTTCCAGAGCCGGCTCTCGACGTCGTTGTCGGCCCGCCACATCGGCAGGCTCGACCGGATGCCGACCTGGCCATAGGCGCGGTCGAGCGGCTGCTGGTCGAGGGCCTCGCCCCAGTGGGCGAGCTCGCCGAGCGCGTAGGGCACGACCTTCACGGCGCCGGCCTGGAAGGGCAGGTCGAGCTCGTGCCGCGTCGCCAGCCGCTCGCCGATCACGTTGTTCTCGTAGGGCAGCGTCGTCCAGATGTTGCGGCCCTGCCCGACGGTCGGCGTCTGCGGCAGCTGCTGCCTGACGTACGAGGCGCCGCTGTGCTGGTACCAGGTGACGGCGTCGCGGAGCAGGGGCTGGCCGAGCCAGTAGTGGTCGAGCCGCGGCCACCACTCGCTCTGCGTGAAGAACGGGTCGACCCGGACGCTCGTCAGCAGCCGCAGCTCACGGTTCTCGATCGGCCGCCGCAGGTCGAGCCACGTCCGCTGCTCGTAGCCCTCCTCCCACTCCGACTCGTAGTACTCCTCGAGGAAGTTCATGTCGCTGATCCAGCCCGCCGTGCCCCGGGCCTGCCAGCCACCCCCGACGTCCTGGCGGTGCCGCCAGAACGAGCGGCCGCGGAAGGTGCGATCCGGGTACCCCGGGTAGGTGAAGTTCCGGCGGTAGAGGCCGAGGTTGTCGATGCCGACGTCGCCGATGAACCAGGCGTCGAGGTCGCCGGTGGCGGGGGTGCCCAGCCAGAGGAAGTCGGGACGGTTGTAGAGCAGCGAGGTGCCGCCGCCCGGGCCGCGGAGGCTCAGGTAGTCGGCGTCGAAGTCCCAGTCGACGCCGGCCGGGGGCCGCTGCCAGCCGAGCACCTGGAAGGCGTCCCAGCTGGTGAGCAGCTGCGCGCCGAAGATGCGGTCGTTCTTCACCTGGGCCCCGTTGATGTAGAAGGTCGGCTTGCGGGCGTTGGAGGCCAGCACGGGCCACCACAGCACCGGCACGCCGCCGATCGTCACCGTGTTGCCGCGGCTGGTGATGAACTGGTCGTGCTCGATCGCCGGCTCGCCCGTGGCCTGGTCGACGAGGGGCCGGCCGTCGGGACCGGCCAGCGGCACCTGCTCGTCGACGAACTCCAGCTCGCGCGAGCGGAACTCCCAGCCGGGCACGCCGATGCGGCTCGACGTCAGGCCCGTCCGCTGGGCGACGAACCGGTTGCGGTCGACCTGGCGGAGCACGTCGGCCCGCAGCCGGACGGCGCCCGAGTAGTTGTCGACCGGCGTGAGCACGGTGGCGCCGGTGATCACGCCGCTGGACCGGGGCACGTCGTAGAACATGCTCGCGGCCTCGACCACCCGCTGCCCCTGCCGGAAGACCACGTTGCCCTCCATGTAGAGCTCCAGCGGCACGTCGGCGGCCTGCGTGGCGTTGCCGTCGAGATCGGGCTGCCCCTGGCCGCGGGTCCAGATCACCAGCCGGTCTGCCGAGACGTCGAGCGGCCCGGCGGGGTCGACGCCGTCCACGACGAGGTTCACGCCGGAGGTGATCACGGCGATCCACTCGCCTCCCGACGGGCTCGGGAACCACTTCACCGCCAGCGGCACGCTCGATCGCGGGAACGCGCGGAGGCGGCGGGTCGCAGAAGCGGCCGAGACCGGCGGCGGCGTCGGGGCGCCGAATTCGCTGAACTGCGCCTGCTCGACGGGGCTCTCCTCCACGGCCTCGGGGGGGCCGCCCGCGGGCGGCTCGTAGACGGGCCGGCCGCCGGTGCCGGGCACGACGCTGGCGAAGTCGAGTTCGGGCTCGCGGATGGTGCGGAACCGGGCCGCCCAGGAGGGCGCCTGCACCGTGGCGGCGGCGGCTCCGTGCGAACGGACGGTGACGTTGCCCGACATCCGCACGAGCAGGCCGCGGCCGAGCGGTCCGTCGGCCGCGCTGGAGTCCAGCGGCACCGCCTCCTGGTCGATCCACACGACCGCCTCGTGCGCCGTGGCCTCGGTGGATCCCTGCGCGATCCGCACGCCGCCGGTGAGGTGCCAGACGTCGTAGCTTCCCTCCGTCCAGCGTGCGGCCTGCGTGGCGCGGATGGACAGCCGCTCCGTCGGTTCGACCGGAGGGACCTCGATCCGTCCGGCCTCGGCGATCGCCACCGCCAGGCCGCGCGCCGGCAGCGCCGCCAGCCGGCCGGCGCTGGCGACCGGATCGAGCGGTTCTTCCGAGGCCTGCGGCCACGCGGTCGCCGCGGCCGCCGCCAGCACGGCCGCGACGACGACGGTCACCACGCCTCGCCCGACGAATTCGGCGCGCACGGGCGGCCCGGCGCGCGGGCTGCGGCTTTCGACGGCGACGGGGTGCGGACGATGAGGCACGCGGCGCCCTTCGGGGTCGCGGTGGCGGACGGTTCGAGCTGAAAAATCGCGGGGTTGTAGGAATCCCCGCCGAACCGGGTCAAGGCGGGGCCGCCCCGCGCCATGGCCTGCAAGTCGAGGCGGCGAAGGGGGTTAGCGACACGACCGCGGCGGCCCGAGACGGCCGGCCCGCCGGCACGGCGGATCGCGGCCCAGCCGTCCGCAGGGGCCGGCGGACGGCGCAGGCGAGGCAGGAATCCCCACGGCGACCCCGGCAAAATGCGTCGGCGGCGACGCAGGATCGGTAGACTGCGTCGCCGCGCGTCGGCGGTCAGCGTGGACCGCCCCGCTTCCGGCACGCGCCCGATCCACCCCCCCTGCCCCTCGCGTGGAACTTTCCGCATGCGCCCCGTCTGCGATCGGGTCGCAGCTTGGCTCGTCCGTCACCGCGGCCTGCTGGCGGCGGTGGCCGTGGCGCTGGCCGTCCTCGCGGTCGAGCGGTCGCGGCACCTGGAGTTCTCTCGCTCGATCGACGCCATGTTCGACCGGGCCGACCCGGCGCTCGTTCCCTACGACCGCGTGATCCGAACCTTCGGCTCCAGCGAGGTCGTGCTCGCCGCCTACGAGGATCCCGATCTCTTCACGCCGGCCGGCATCACCAGGCTCCGCGACCTGACCATCGAGCTCGAAGGACTGCCGGGCATCGCCTCGGCGACGAGCCTCGCCAGCACGCCCTTGGGCACGGGCATCGTGGATCTCGAGGGCAGCCTCACCTCGGCCTGGGCGGGACGGCTCGTCGAGCTGCTCGAGGGCTACGTCGTCGGCACCGACCGCCGCACGGCGGCCATCGCCTGCGTGCTCGAGCCCCTGGCGCCCGACGTCGTCACCGCGCGGGCCCGGGCCGTGACGCGGGCCGGCACGATCGACACCCTCCGCGCGCGGATGGCGGCGCTGCCGGCGGGCACCGTCGCCGGCGAGCCGGCCATGCTCCGCGACGGCTTCCGGATGCTCGAGCGCGACGGCAACCTCCTCGGCACCGCCAGCGGTCTGCTCGCGGGGGCCGTGCTCCTGCTCTCGTTCCGCAGCCTCCGCTGGCTGGCCGTGCCGCTGGCCGTCGTGCTCCTGGCGCTCTGGGGCACCCGCGGCGTGCTGGCCGTCGCCGGCCTCAAGCTCACGATGGTCTCGACGATGCTCTCCGCGATGGTCACGGTGGTCGGGATCGCCACCGTGACCCACGTGATCGTCGAGTTCCGCCGGCAGCGGTCGCAGGGGCTGGATCCTTCGGCCGCCCTCGAGGCGGCGATCTCAGCGCTCCTGTGGCCGATCGTGGGGGCGATCGCCACCGACGTCATCGGCTTCGGCTCGCTCGTGGCCAGCAACGTCGGACCGGTCCGCGACTTCGGCATCATGACGGCGATCGGTGCGGCCGCCGTGCTCGTCGCCGGCGCGCTGGCGGTGCCCTTCGTGGCCCTCGTCGCCGGACGCTTCGACACCGACCCGCGGGTCGCGTGGGGCGAGGGCGCCCTGGAACGCGGTCTCGACGGCCTCGTCCGCCGGATCGTGCGGCATCCCGGGCCGATCCTCGCCTGGTCGGCGGTGCTCGTTGCCGCCGCGGTCGCGGGCATGGCCCGGCTCGAGGTCGAAACCGACTTCACGCGGAACTTCCGGGCGTCGAGCCCCACGGTGGCCGCCTACGACATGGTCGAGTCGCGGCTCGGCGGCGCGGGCGTCTGGGATGTGCTCGTCCCGGCGCGCCGGACGGTCGACTCCGCCCTGCTCGCCGCCGTCGACCGGCTGGCCGGGCGGCTGCGGACGGAGGTGACCGCCCCCGACGCCGCGGGCCGGGACGTGCCCGCGCTGACGAAGGTCATGAGCATCGTCGACGTCGTCGGCTCGGCCGCGGTCGTGCCGCTCGCGCCGAGCCCGGTGATGGCGCTGGCCGTGAACGTCATGCTCCGCCAGGATCCCGCGAGCCGATCCGGGTTCGGCCGGGCACTGGTGGGCCGCGACCCGCGGGACGGCTCGATCTGGCTGCGGATCATGCTCCGGGCCCGCGAGCGGCAGCCCGCCGCGGCAAAGCGGGCGACGATCGCCCAGGTGCGGCGGATCGTGGCGGAGGAGTTTCCCGGAGGCGCGGAGCGCCCTGCCGGCGAGGTCACGGGGTTCTTCGTGCTCCTGGCCCAGCTCGTCGACCGCATCCTCTCCGACCAGTGGCTCACCTTCGGGCTGGCGGCGGCGGGCATCTTCCTGCTGCTGGCGTTCGCCTTCCGCAGCCCGCTTCTGGCCGCGGTGGCCCTCGTCCCCAACGGGCTGCCGATCTTCATGGTCCTGGGGCTGCTCGGCTGGGCCGGCATTCCGATCAACATGGGGACGGCGATGATCGCCGCGGTGTCGATGGGGCTCTCGGTCGACAGCTCCATCCACTACATCGTCGCCTTCCGCCGCCGCCTGGCGGAGGGGCACGCGCAGGAGGCCGCCCTCGAGGCGGCCCACCAGACCGCCGGACGGGCGATGATCTTCTCCACGGTGGCGCTCGTCGTCGGGTTTTTGTCGCTGACGACGAGCGGGTTCATGCCGACGGTCTCCTTCGGCTGGCTCTCCTGCCTCACGCTCGCGGGCGGGCTCCTCGGCAACCTCGTCGTCCTGCCGGTGCTGCTGGTGCTCCTGTCCCCGTGGATCCCGACGCCCCGCGGCGGCCCCGCGCCGCCCTTCCGGGCCGCTGCCGACGCGGTACAACACTGAGGCTCGCGCGCCGGCCGCCGCACCCGTTCGCGGCCGCCGGCGGCAGTCCCTCCCCGAGGAACCCCGCATGGCCCCCGATTTTTCCCCGGCGCTCGCCGGCGCCGCCGGCGCCGTCACGGCCGAGCCTTCGGCCCGCCCCGAGGACATCCCCTGCGACGCGCTGGTCGTCTTCCTCACCGAGGGGGGCGTTGGCAGCGGCGCGGCGGCGGCGATCGATCGGGCCTCCGGCGGGCTGCTGTCGCGGCTCGCCGCCGGCGGCGACCTCACCGGCAAGCGGTTCGAGTGCATCCCGCTGCTGGCGGCGCCGGGCGTGAAGGCGGGCCAGGTCGTCGTGGCCGGGATCGGCAAGCGCGAGACGGTCGACGGGGGTGTGCTCCACCGCGCCGCCGCCGCCGCCGCCCGCAGCCTCGCCTCCCGCCCCCGGGCGAAGGTCGTCTTCGCGGCCGACGACTGGTGGCAGCCCCGGCAGCTCGAGCAGGCCGTCGCCGGGGCCGCCGTGGGCGTCGTCGGCCAGGACCTCTACCGTGCGGAGCGGAAGCGCACCCCGTTCGGGGCCACCGTGTGGGCCGGGGCGGCGCCGGGGCCGGTGGCCACCGGCGCGACGATCGCCGCCGGCGTAAACCTCGCCCGCAGGCTGGTGAACACGGCGCCCGACGACCTCTATCCGCAGTCGTTCGCCGACGAGGCCGCCTCCGTCGCCGGCCGGACCGGCCTGGAAATCGAGATCTGGGACGAGGACCGCCTGGCGAAGGAGAACTGCCGCGCGATCCTGGCCGTCGGCCGGGGAAGCGTCCGGCCGCCGCGGCTGGTGCTCCTGCGGCACCGCGGCGGCCGCGGCCAGGCGCCGCAGCTGGCCCTCGTCGGCAAGGGGGTCACCTTCGACTCCGGCGGCCTCTCGCTCAAGCCCTCGGAGTCGATGCTGACGATGAAGTGCGACATGGCCGGGGGTGCGGCGATGCTCGCCGCGATCGCCACGATCTCGGCCCTCGAGCTCCCGATCGACGTCGTGGCCGCGATCGGCCTCGTCGAGAACATGACCGGGCCGGCGGCCTACAAGCTCGGGGACGTGATCACCGCCCGCAGCGGCACGACGATCGAGGTCCACAACACCGACGCCGAGGGGCGGATCGTGCTGGCGGACGTGCTCGACGTCGTCCGCAGCCTGAAGCCCGCGCGGATTCTCGACGCCGCCACGCTCACCGGTGCCTGCATGGTGGCGCTGGGACACGACGTCGCGGGCCTGTTCACCAACGACCAGGGCTGGTGCGATCGCATCGCCGCCGCGGCCCGCGCCGTCGGCGAGCCGGTCTGGCAACTGCCGATGTATCCGGAGTACGACGAGCAGATCGTCGGCGACGTGGCCGACATCCGGAACGTCGGCGACGGCCGCTGGGGCGGGGCGATCACGGCCGCGAAGTTCCTGGAGCGGTTCGTGGGGGGCATCCCCTGGACCCACGTCGACATCGCCGGACCGGCCTTCGCCGAGAAGCCGCGGCCCTGGACCGACGGCGGCGGCACGGGGGCGATGGTCCGGCCGATCGTGGAGCTCGCCCGCGACCTCGTGGGCGGCTGAAGCTCAGAGCAGCCCGTCGAGCTCGGCCACGAGTTCGCCGAACCGCGTCAGGGCGGTCGCCACCGGCTCGGGTTGCTCGAGGTCCACGCCGGCGTCGCGGAGGAGGTCGAGGGGCCACTTCGACGAGCCCCCCCGGAGGAATCCCAGGTAGGCGTCGAGCGCGCCCGGCACGCCCTCGGCCACCCGCTGGGCCAGCGTGATCGCGGCCGCCAGTCCGGTGGCGTACTTGTAGACGTAGAAGGCCGAGTAGAAGTGCGGGATCCGCAGGCACTCCAGCTCGAGCTCCCGGTCGATCGAGAAGGAGGGCCCGAAGTAGGCGTCGAGCAGCTCGCGGTAGAGGCCCCGGATCCGCTCCAGCGTCAGCGGCTCGCCGGCCTCGGCCGAGGCGTGGCTGCGGCGCTCGAACTCCGCGAACATCGTCTGCCGCACGATCGTCGCGCGGATCGAGTCGATCTCCCGGGACAGAATGGCCGCCCGCTCCGCCTTCGTCTTCGCCCGCTGGAGGAGCAGCCGGGTGAGCAGCTGCTCGTTGAACGTGCTGGCCACCTCCGCCACGAAGATCGTGTAGCCGGCGTACTGGAAGGGCTGGGCCTCGGCCGAATACCGCGTGTGCATCGAGTGGCCCGCCTCGTGGGCCAGCGTGAAGACGTGCTCGATCACGTCCTCCTGAAAGTTCATGAGGATGTAGGGATCAGAGTCGTAGGTGCCCGAACTGAAGGCGCCGGACTGCTTGCCCGCGTTGGGATAGCGGTCGCACCACCGCCCCCGCAGTCCCTGCTCCAGCCGGGAGCCGTAGGCGCCGCCGAGCGGCGCCAGGGCCTCCACGATCACGTCCACCGCCTGGTCCCAGGTGTGCCGCTGCTCCAGCTCCGGCACGAGCGGCACGTAGCAGTCGTAGTGGTGGATCTCGTCCAGGCGGAGCACCCGCCGGCGCAGCTCGTAGTACCGGTGCACCGCGGGCAGGTGCGAGCGGACGGCGGCGATCAGCTGGTCGTAGACGGCCAGCGGCACGTCGTCGGCGAACAGGGCGGCCGCGACGGCCGTGGGATGGTTCCGCACGCGGGCCGCGTAGACGTCGCGCTCGTTGGAGCCGGAGAGCGCGGCGGCGAGCGTGTTGGCGTGCCCCTGGTACTGGGCGTAGAACTGGTGGAACGCCGTCCGGCGGACCGCGGGATCGGTGTCGTGGAGGAGCGTCGTGAACGTGGCGTTGGAGAGCTCGACCTGCTCCCCCTTCCCGTTGGCGACGCTGCCGAACCGCAGGTCGGCGTCGGTCAGCTGGCGGAACACCTTCGCCGCCGTACCGGCGAACGTGCCCTGCATCGCCAGGAGCTTCTCCTCGCGGTCGGAGAGCACGTGCGGCCGGGTCCGCACCAGCCGCTCGAGCATGAGCCGGTAGGGGGCGAGAGCCGCGGTCTCCATCCACGCGTCGAGCGTCGCCGACGGGATCGCCAGGATCTCGGGCCCGATGAAGCTCGCCGCCTCGCCCGCCCGCGTGGCGACGTGCTGGAAGCGGCCTGCCATCCGTTGGCCCTCCGGAGCCGCCTGGTCCTCGCTGGCCCGCAGGTGGGCGTAGGTGCCGAGCCGATCCCCCTCGCGGTCGAAGGCGACGTCGTTGGCCAGGCACTCGGCGAGCCGCTCGGCCGACGATCCGAGCGTGCCGGCGAAGGCCGCGAACGCCGGGATCCGCGCCTCCCAGGCGGCCAGGCCCGCCTCCCACTCCGCGTCGGAGCGGCAGAGGGTCGCCAGGTCCCAGGTGTCGCCGACCGGGACATCCTTCCGCACCGGCAGCCGCCTCACCGTCGCCGCATCGGCCATGTCAGAGCCTCCACACGGCCGTGCCCCACGCCAGGCCGCCGCCGAACCCCGAGACCACGACCGTGCTCCCGGGGCCGACGAGCCCGGCCTTCCAGGCCTCGTCGAGCGCCAGCGGAATCGAGCCGCTGGAGGTGTTGCCGTAGCGGTCGATGTTCATGAACACCCGGTCGGCCGGCAGGCCGAGGGCCTCGCGGGCCCCCTCGAGGATCCGGGCGTTGGCCTGATGGAGCACGAACAGGTCGATGTGCTCCAGCGGGACTCCCGAGCGGTCCACGACGGCGCGGACGTTCTCCTCCACCAGGCGGATCGCCCACTTGAAGACGGCGCGGCCGTCCATCTTCAAGAACTGGTCCCGCCGCGCGAAACCCTCGGGCGTGGGCGGTTGCCGCGACCCGCTCATCGGGCAGACGAGCAGGTCGGCCCCGCGGCCGTCCGAACCGAGCGCGAAGGCGAGCAGGCCGCGGTCGCTCCCGGCGGCTCCGGGTTCGACCGCCTCCAGCAGGACCGCCCCGGCACCGTCCCCGAACAAGGGCCAGGTCTTGATGTCCTCGGGGTCGACGATGCGGGAGTTGGCATCGGCGCCGATCACCAGGGCCAGGCGGCTGGAGCCTGCCGCCAGGAACTGCGCCGCCGTGACGAGGGCGTAGGTGAAGCCGGCGCAGGCGGCCGTCACGTCCATGGCCGGCGCGTCGAGCCCCAGCTTCTCCTGCACGACGCAGGAGGTCGACGGGATGCAGGTGTCGGGCGTGAACGTGCCGAGCACGAGGAGGTCGACGTCCCCGACGGGCAGCCCGGCGGCGGCGAGCGCCGCCCGGCCCGCGGCCACCGACAGGTCGCTCGTGGCCTCTCCGGGCGCCACGTGCCGCCGCTCGTGGATTCCCGACCTGGCCACGATCCACTCGGGATCGCAGCCGAGCGGTGCGAGATCGGCGTTCGTCACGACCCGCGCCGGCACGTGGCTGCCGATGCCTGCCAGGCGGAACCCCGTGGCGCGGCCGAAGCGGGACGGCCGCGGCGAGGTGAGAATCTCGGACATGAGGATTCCAGGGGGGGCGCGGCGGTTGGGGCCGAGGCTGCCGACGGACGGCCCCCGGGCCGTGACGCCGCGCACACCCCCGCTATTCCGTCTTGGGCTCGGCGGCTTTCTTCTGGATCACGCGGCTCCGATCGAGGTGAATCTTGGCGTACTCCGAGTCGGAGACGACGTAATACCAGTCCGCGAACCGGTTGTTGAGCTCGCGGACACGCTTCTGCGCCGCCTTCACCTTGTCGTCGTACTCGTCCTGCGCCCGCCGATTCTCGCGCTCGACCCGCCGGCGCTCCTCGAGGGCGGCCTGCGCCTTGGACTCGGCCTCGTCGGCCTTCTCGAGCTTCTCGGCGGCGTCCTTCTTCTCGTCGGCGCCCTTCTTGTCGTCGGCGGCCGCGTCGGCGGCGGGGACGTCGGGGACGGGCTGCAGTTCCGGCTTCGTCAGCAGGCCCTCGTTGAACCGCGCGGTGACGAACAGGTAGCGGCCGCCGGCGTCCGCGGCCGACTCCTTGTCCGCCGGCTTAGCGTCGGCCTTGTCCCCGCCGGCCACGCTCGTGGAATTGCCGAACCGCAGCAGGTACTCCACGCCGTCCTTCATGCCCACGACCGTCTCGCCGTTGCTGGAAAGGATGTCGCCGGCCCCGATCGCGTAGAAGCCGCGCTGGGCCAGCGACACGACCGCCTCCTGGTTCCCGGTGAACTTCTCGTCGGCCTTGAGGTCGCCGCTGAGGCCGGCGGGCTTGCGGGCGACGTCGACGATCTTCAGGTCGCCGAGGGCGTTGCGGAGGTCGTTGAGGGGGCCGCTGGCGAGCTCCTCGTCGGCGCCGAGCTGCTCGGGCCGCGGCTGGTTGTCCTTCCCGAAGCCCTCGAGCTTCACGAGGGTCCAGGCGGCCTGCTTGTCGTCGTAGCCCAGTTCGATCCGGCTGCGGCGATCCTGCGAGACGACCGGCCGGCCGCTCGACTCGTCGAAGCCGAAGGTGGCCGCCGAGTCGTCGACCGTGAGCCGCCGCACGTCCCAAGGGGAGAGCTTGAGCAGGTCCTTCTCGATCCAGTCGCCGAACTTGGTGGTGAACTTCGAGGTGTCGAGTTCCACGCGGTAGACGGGATCCTGCCCCGCCCGGCGGACGAAACGCAGCGTCCGCTCTCCACCGGTCGCCCCCCCGGGCCGCCTGTCCTCCTTGCCGATGACCAGCCTGGCGAGCCGATTGCCCGAGGCGTCGCGGATCTCGACCAGCTGCCCCACGCCGGTCATGCCGACCTTGATCTTCTCCGGATCGGGCTCGATCACGCCGTAGGTCTCGTGGTCGGCCGGCGACGTGCTCACCACGTCGAGGATCGGCCGGTCGACGAGCTCGGTCGCCGCGGCGGCCAGCTGGTCCTTGGCGTCGGCCGGGTAGTTGTCGTGCGCCGGCAAAGCCCAGACGCCCCCGGACTGCACGACCTTGAAGGGCGCAAGCGTCGCCAGCTCGTCGTCGTAGGAGACGATCTCGAGGCTGGCCGCCTTGGCCGCGTCGGTCAGCTCGGAAAACAGCACCCGCTCCGACTCCGGCTGAACCTTCACCGGCTTGAATCGCGGCTGCACGAGCCAGCCCCCCACGAGGAGCGCGGCTCCCGCGGCCAGGAACCAGGCGGTCCGCCGCACCGCGGCCCCGCCGAACCCGTCGCCATCGACCCTTTCCAACGACCCGCTCATCCGGTTCTCCCTCTCACCTGAGCCTCGAAGACGCCACACCCTCGCGCTCCAGCGCGCGGCGGCGGAAGTAGACGAAGAACGCCACCACGAGCGGCGGGATCGGCGGCAGGAGCACGGCCCACCACTTCTGCCTGTCCTGCTCCCGCCGGATCTGCGCCTCGAGCTTCCGCTCGACGGTCTCGACCTGGGCGTCTCGCTTCCGCTTGAGCGCCTCGATCTTGGTCTCCAGCCGCCGCTGGGCCAGCCGCTGGCTGCTCGCCAGCTGCTGCACGGCCT
>JBIIUP010000041.1:0-16514 GCA_044339885.1 Pirellulales bacterium
CCGCGATCGGCGTGCAGTTCCACCCCGAGGCCGAGACCGCCTCGGCCCTCGACGTGAAGATCTTCGAGGAGTTCATCATCGGGATCACGGGGGAGCAGCCGGCGGTCAAGCTTGTCGCGTGAAAAACTGACCTCCGGGCCATTTCCCTTACGGCAGTCGGAGGGAACGCCAAGGGTTCCCTCGACTGCCCGGCCTCGCCGTCCAGGCTCGGCGTGTCGCGTGAAAAAGCCCTCCGGGCCTTTTTCACTTACGGCAGTCGGAGGGAACGCCAAGGGTTCCCTCGACTGCCTGGTCTCGCCGTCCAGGCTCGGCGTGTCGCGTGAAAAAGCCCTCCGGGCCATTTCCCTGACGGCAGTCGGAGGGAACGCCAAGGGTTCCCTCGACTGCCCGGCCTCGCCTGTCTCCGCGCGGCATTGGGTGGGGTTGCCCGTGCCGGCGAGCCGGCGTTGCCGGCCAGCGCAGCCAGGATGGCGAAGCGCAGGCGGCATCGAGTGAACGCAGGCCGGGACGGCCGCAGTGAACGTCCGGGCGAGACGGCGCGGGCAACCCCGGCCCGGCGACGCCCGCGGATCAAGTCGGAGCCGTATCAGGCCGGGCGACGCAGTTCGTAGATGTCGATCTCCGGCCCGTCGGTCGCGTTGAGCGGCCGGCGGGCAGGTCGCTTCACGACCTCCAGGCCGAAGGTCGCCGCGGCCGGTGCGAGATCGACGGCGCGGGCGCGGCCCGGGTCGGCCACGAGCGCCAGCCCGCCCGGGGCGAGCGTCCTGGCGATCACCCCGGAGAGCGCCGTGGCGTGGTGCTTCTCGTAGAGCACGTCGGCCGCCACGACGACGTCGAACCGGCCCAGGTCGTCGGGAAGCCGTCGCCAGTCGAGGAGCCGGGTCGCGAGGCCGTCCGCCCCGTTGCGGGCGGCGTTGTACCGGACCCCCTCGAGGGCCGGCTCCTCGTAGTCGCTGGCGGTCGCGGCGAACCCGCGGCGGGCCGCGACCACGGCGGGCAGGCCGAGGCCGCAGCCAAGTTCCAGCAGCGTCCGGCCCAGGCCGTCGAGCAGGAACAGTTCCTCGGCCAGCACGAGGGCCGACTCCCAGACGTTGGCCCAGTAGGGAATCCGCTCGTCGGCCTCGAAGGCGGCGACGTCGATGAGCGCGTCGACGTCGGGCGGCTGCCAGAACCGGAACGGGGTGCCCCGGACGTCGATGAGCCGCTCCACGGGCTGGAACCGCTCGAAGGTCGCCGCCCTCATCGCTGCCATCCTCGCGACCGTCACAGCCCAACGCCGGCACACCGCAGGATCCGCGGCCGGCCGTCGCGTCAAACTCTGCCGTGGGGCACGATTGTACGGTCTCTCCCCGCCCTCCGGCCACCAGCATGCTCACCGAATACGATCTCCACCTCCTCGGCGAGGGCCGTCACTGGAAGAGCTACGAGAAGCTGGGCGCGCAGCTCCACGTCGCCGACGGCGTGGCCGGCGTGAACTTCGCCGTCTGGGCGCCGAACGCCGACCTTGTGAGCGTGGTGGGCGACTTCAACGGCTGGGACGGTCGCGGCCACGCGATGCACAAGCGGATCCCGTCGGGGATCTGGGAGCTGTTCGTGCCCGGGCTCGGACCGGGGACGCTCTACAAGTTCCGCGTCCACGCCGACGGGAGCCACTCCGACCGTTCCGACCCGTGCGGCTTCGGGGCCGAGGTGCCGCCGCGGACGGCCTCGGTGGTCGTCGACCTCGCGGCCCACCGCTGGCGGGACGACGCCTGGATGGCGGGTCGGGCGGCTCGCAACGCCCTCGACGCGCCGCTCAACGTCTACGAGGTCCACCTCGGGAGCTGGCGTCGCCCCGGCGACGCCCCGCACCGCTGGCTCGGCTACGCGGATCTCGAGCGGGAGCTCGTGCCCTACGTGGTGGAGATGGGCTTCACCCACGTGGAGCTGCTGCCCCCCACGGAACACCCGTTCTCGGCGAGTTGGGGCTACCAGACGATCGGGCTGTTCGCGGCCACCAGCCGGTTCGGCACGCCGCAGGCCCTCATGTCGCTCATCGACGCCCTCCACCGGGCGGACGTCGGCGTGATCATCGACTGGGTGCCGGCCCACTTCCCCAGGGACGGCCACGGCCTCCGCCGCTTCGACGGCACCGCGCTCTACGAGCACGAGGACCCGCGGAAGGGCGAGCACCCCGACTGGGGCACGCTCATCTACAACTTCGGGCGGAACGAGGTGGCCAACCACCTCGTGTCGAGCGCGCTGTTCTGGCTCGACCGGTACCACGTCGACGGACTGCGGGTCGACGCGGTGGCCTCCATGCTCTACCTCGACTACAGCCGCAAGGACGGCGAGTGGGAGCCCAACTGCTTCGGGGGCCGCGAGAACCTCGAGGCGATCGACTTCCTCAAGTCCTTCAACGTCCAGGTGCACCACCACTTTCCCGGCACGCTCACGATCGCCGAGGAGTCGACCGCGTGGGCTGGCGTGTCGCGGCCGACGTACGTCGGCGGCCTGGGCTTCAGCCTCAAGTGGAACATGGGCTGGATGAACGACACGCTGCGGTACATGCGGCACGATCCCGTGCACCGCAAGTACCACCACGACGAGCTCACCTTCAGCCTCATCTACGCCTTCCACGAGAACTTCGTGCTGCCGCTCTCGCACGACGAGGTCGTGCACGGCAAGGGTTCGCTGCTCGACCAGATGCCCGGCGACGCGTGGCAGAAGTTCGCCAATCTCCGGCTGCTCTACGCCTACATGTGGTGCCACCCGGGCAAGAAGCTGCTCTTCATGGGGGGCGAGTTCGGCCAGTGGCACGAATGGAACGTCGACGAGAGCCTCCAGTGGCACCTGCTCGAGTGGGAGAGCCACCGCGGCCTGCAGCGGGCCGTCGCCGACCTCAACCGGCTGGTGAACCGCGAGCGGTCGCTGCACCAGCTCGACTTCGAGAGCCGCGGCTTCGAGTGGATCGACTGCCACAACTGGCAGGACAGCGT
Organism: Pirellulales bacterium; assembly: GCA_044339885.1. Taxonomy (GTDB): domain Bacteria; phylum Planctomycetota; class Planctomycetia; order Pirellulales; family UBA1268; genus QWPN01. The sequence continues at coordinate 2,979 of JBIIUP010000041.1, forward strand.
CCTCGCCTTCGTTCGCCGAGGCGTCGACCCGGACGACTTCCTCGTCGTGTGCTGCAACTTCACGCCGGTCCCGCGGGATGCGTACCGCCTCGGCGTGCCCTGTGGCGGCGTCTACGACGAGGTGTTCAACGGCGACTCCGTGTTCTACGGCGGCACGAACATGGGCAATGCCGGCGCCATCCGGGCCGAGCCGGTGCCGCACCACGGCCGCGAGCACTCTCTGGAGCTCGTGCTGCCGCCGCTGGCGGTGGTGGTGCTCAAGCCGCGGCGCTGAGCCGGAGGTGGGGTGTCGGGCGGCTCCCCTTCCCGCCCCCACGGCCGTCGCCGTATCCTGCCGGGTCGTGAAGGATCCCGCCCGCATCCTCGTCTTCGGCTACCGCCATCTCGGCGACAGTCTTTTCCTCACGCCCATGCTGCGGGCGCTCAAGCGGCGGTTCCCCGCGGCGGAGATCGTGGTGACGGCGCACGGTGCCGGAGCGGCCGTCCTGGAGCACAATCCCCACGTCGCGCGGATCGAACGGCTCGCCGGCCGGGGCCTGCGGGCGAAGCTGGCCCTGCTGCCGGCGCTGCGGCGGGAGCGGTTCGACGCGGCCATCGTGGCCCAGCACACGCTCCCCAACGCGGTGCTCGCCCGGGCGGCCGGCTGCCCCGTCCGCGTGGGGCTCGGCAGCCGCGGCTGCCGAGCGTTCCTCACGCACCCCGTCGGCGAACCGGAGCTCTGGCACGAGGCGCACCGCTACCTGGCCCTCGCCGCGGAGCTCGGCGCCGAGGACGACGGCGGGGGCCTCGACTACCATCCCACCACGGAGGACCGCGAGGCGGCGACCGAGGTGCTGGCCCGCCTGGGGCTCGTGGGCCGCCGATCGGCGGTCGATACCGCCCGCCCGCCCCTGGTCGCCCTGTTCCCGGGCTCCAGCCCGCAGTGGAGCTTCAAGCGCTGGCCGGCGGACCGGTTCGCGCGGCTCGGCGACGAGCTCGTGCGGCGGCACGGCACGCAGCTCGTCGTCGTGGGCGGGGCCGACGACCGCACCGCGATGGCGGAGGTGAGCGCCGGCATCGGCGCGCGGCACGCGGTCGCCGACGGCCCCGGCTCGCTCGGCCGGTTCGCGGCGGTGCTGGCGGAGTGCGACGTCCTCGTCACGAACGATTCCGGCCCGATGCACCTGGCGACGGCGGTCGGCACCCGCGTCGTCGATCTCGCGGGTCCCAGCGATCCCCGCCGGACCGGTCCCTACGGTCCGGGTCACGTCGTCGTGCAGAAGGTGCCGCCGGGGGTGCCCAAGGAATGGGCGGCGGCGCCGGACCCGGCCCTCCCGATGAAGCTCATCTCGGTCGACGAGGTGCTGGCCGCGGTCGCCGGCGTGCTCGCCGCCGCCTGATGCGGATACCCCGTGCGCCTCGTGCGGCTACCAGGAGCTTCAGTGTGGGGGCGGCCCATGCCGTCGAGCCTACGCGGGTGGCCGGCGCTGTCACGGCCTCATCGGGACGTGGGATTCGCTGCTGCGCAGTCGAGGTCAAAACTCAGCGCGGGGCCGCCCATCCCCGCGAGCCGGCGTAGGTGCCAAGCGAAGGCAGGATGCCGAAGCGCGGGCACCTCCGAGCGAGCGAAGGTCAGCGGGCACCGATCCGCCAAAGGCGGATTGGTCGACGGAGCGAGCGTCCGGCGAGAGGGTGTGGGCGGTCCCGAGCCACGCGAGACGCGGATCGACCCCTCCCGCAGCTACGATGCCAAACAGGATTGGCAGGATGCCCTGAGTGAACGTCCTGGCGACACGGCACGGGCAACCTCGGCCCACAGGGATGCGTGCGGATCAAGTTGGATCCGCATGACGGGATCCCCCTCGAGTCAGCGGTATCCACGATGACTACTGCCGCATCCGCTGCGGCGGCCGCTTCCACTGGAGGCCCCGCTCCCGCTCGAGCTCGCCGATCCAGCGGTCATAGGCCCGGGTCTCTTCCTCCTCGCCGAGGGCGGCCAGCCGGCGCTGGTCCGTCGCCGGATCGAGGAACCGCTTGCGGAGCTCCTCCTCCGCGGGCTCCAAGGCCTCGACGCGGACGGCGTAGCACACCGTCCGGGGCTCGTTGAAGGCCACGGCGGTCCCGCCCGGATCGAGGGCGAAGACGGCCCGCATGAACTCGTCGCCGGGCATCGACAGGCCCTCCGGCTGGGACCGGACGGGGGCCGACCCGAACCGCCCCTCGCTCCGGGAGAACCACGTGAACGGCCCGACCGTCGTGGCCTCCAGCTTCGGGTCGCCGCTCCGCTTGGCGACGGCGTCGGCGAGCGTCCCACCCGCGGCCGCCTGCGCCACGATCTCCTCGGCGATCTTCCGGGCGAGCGGCCTGGCCTCGACGATCCGCCACGCCCGCTCGACGTCCGTCCGCACGTCGGCGAACTTCGGCGCGGCCGCGGGACGGTCCGCCGTCTTCCAGGTGAGATAGCGGTTGCCGGCGACGTCCCGCGTGCCGATCGTCCGCAGCAGCGGCGTGTCGCGGCCGTAGAGCTGGCCGACCCACGACGCCTGCCGGAATCCCATCGGGCTGTCGGCGTCGGGGACGATCTCGAACGTGGCCGCCACGGGGGCCTGGTCCAGCGCCTCGTCTGCCCGCACGTCCTGCAGGCGGCCGGCCTCCAGGCCCTGCTTCTTCGCGATCGCGTCGACGTCGGGCGGCTGTGGCTTCGCCGAGGCCGGGTCGACCTGCGCCTGCCAGAGGGCCAGATCCTCGGCGTACCGGGTGACGTCGGCCGTGACGGCCGCGAACACGGCATCGATCCGCCGGCCGGCCGCCTCCTTGGCGAGCCGCTTGCGGATGTCTTCCCGAACCTTGTCGAGGGGCTCGAAGGCCCCGGGCTCGGCGGCCTTCGCGGCGGTCTTGTCGTCAGCGGTCCCGGCTGCCGACGACGGCGCCGCAGCCTTCCCGGCGTCCTCCGCCGGCGGCTTGGGCCCGGCGTCGGCCGTCGCCGTTTCGGATTCCTTGCCGGGCTGGCGGAACGCGGCCGGGAGGAACCGGCTGCGTCCCACGGCGGACTGCGGCGCCGGGGCGGTGCCACCGGCCGGAGCTTCCGTCTTCGGCTCAGGCTTCGGCTCCGGCTTGGATTCCGCCTTGGTCTCCGTCGTCGTGCCCGCCGCCGGCTCCGCGGCCTCGGCCGCGGGCTTGGCCTCGGGCTTCGGTTCCGCGGCGGCGTCGGCCGCCTTGGCTCGATAGAGCCGCTCCTTGTTGGCGTCGTAGAACTTCTGCACCGCTTCGTCAGTCACCTCCGCGGCGACCTCCGCCTCGAGCGTCTCGCTCTTGGCGACGAGGTACTCGCAGGAGATGCGGTGCGGCTCCCTGAACCCGGGATCCGGACTGCGGGCCGAGGGCAGGTCGTCCCGGTACTTCGCGAAGAACGTCTCGAGGACGGGCGTGGCCGGCGCCGGCACGCGGTCGATGAGCGACTGCACGACCACCGGCACCACCTCGACCTTCGCCCCCTGCTCCAGGCTGCGGAAATGATCCCACCGCCGGCCGGGCGGATCGCCCGCGAAACCGGTCATGAACAGCCGTTCCATCCGATTGGCCGCCAGCACGGCCCGCAACGTCTCGAACACGTCCGCCGGCGACACCGGAACCGACCCGAGCCGCCGCCGGGTGATGAGGGCCTCCAGTTGCTCGGGGCGAACCATGTTGTTCGTCCATTGACCGAGAAATTCGTTGATGGCGGCGTTGCTGACGACGATCCCCTGATCGGCGGCCTGGCGGGCCAGGAGCATCGTCCGGACCACGTCCTCCTCGTCCTCGGGAAGCACCTGCATGCGGCCCGGATCCCGGCCGGAGGCGGCCACCGCGTCGAGCAGGAACTGGTTCAGGACCGACCGCATGGCCACGCCCCGCATGAGGCCGCTCTCGCGGATCTCTCCCCCCTTCCAGGTCGCCACCACGGGGTCGCCTGCGCCCACGTCGGGCCCCAACTGCAGCAGCGGCGGCAGGACGAAGAAGGCGAGCATCGCCAGCACGGCGACGGCGACCAGCAGGGAACGCTGGTATTTGCGGAAGATGTCGAACGAGCCGGCCATGGCACCGCCTGAAGTCCGTCAGCCCGGTGTCGAACCCCCGAGGCTTGACAGGGCGAGAGAGGGGAAGGTAACGCTGTCGGGATGCAAACCGGCCGCCGATTGTAGCGCCGCCCCCGGGGGCGCCAATCCCAAAGGTTCCGTGCGGCGTGGCCGGGCGGTGCCTCGATCAGCATCCCGTCCCCGACCCAAGCCCGCTCACCTCCCCGGCACCCTATGGCCAAGAAGACGACACGACGCGCGACCGCCTCCCGCCGCGCCGCGACGCCGACCCGGACACCGTCGGGCGGCTACGAACTGGTGATCGTCGAGAGCCCCGCGAAGGCCAAGACGATCGAGAAGTACCTCGGTCCGGGGTTCGTGGTGAAGGCCTCGATCGGCCACATCCGCGACCTGCCGAGCAAGGCCGCCAAGGGCTCCAAGCAGCCCGTGCCCGGCGTCGACCTGGAGCACGACTTCGCCCCCACCTACGAGATCGACGCCGACAAGACGAAGACGGTCACCGAGCTCCGCAAGCTCGCCAAGGAGGCCAGCGAGATCTGGTTCGCGACCGACTTGGATCGCGAGGGGGAGGCCATCGCCTGGCACCTCACGCAGGTGCTCGGCGTCGACCCGTTGCGGGCCAAGCGGGTGACGTTCGACGCGATCACGAAGTCCGAGGTGCAGCGGGCCTTCCAGTCGCCCCGGCCGATCAACATGCCCCGGGTCGAGGCCCAGCAGGCGCGGCGGATCGTCGACCGGATCGTCGGCTACCGGGTGTCGCCGATCCTCTGGAAGAAGGTGGCCGGCGGGCTCTCGGCGGGCCGCGTGCAGAGCGTCGCCACGCGGATCGTGGTCGATCGCGAACTGGAGATCCGCGAGTTCACACCCGCGGAGTCGTGGGACGTCGCGGCCTGCATGACCTTCGACGTCGAACGCGCCGCCGCGCTCCACGGCGAGTGGTCGGCCTTCATGGCCCGCCGCGACGAGCGGAACCGCCCCCCCCTGGTCCGCGACCGCATGGCATGGCTCGCCGATCATCGGGCGCTCTCCTGCGACCTGGTGGAGCTGGGCGGAAAGCCGTTCGCGATCACGGCCGACAACACGTCGACCGTCGACCTGGCGGCGGCCGCCCAGGGTGCGGCCGAGGCGGCCGGACTCATCGACGTGCAGGTCGCCCGCGAGAGTGATGCCGACGGCAAGGGCCGCGGCCGCAACATGGTGCGGATCTCGGGCCGCCCCGACCCGGCCGCCCGCTACACGGTCGAGTCGATCGACCTCACGCGGACGAGGTCGCGGCCGTTCCCGCCGTTCATCACGAGCACGCTGCAGCAGGCCGCCTCCAGTCGCCTCGGGATGTCGACCGACCGGACGATGCGGATCGCCCAGCAGCTCTACGAGGGCATCGATCTGCCCGACGAGGGACGCGTGGGCCTCATCACCTACATGCGGACCGATTCCACGAACCTCTCCCGCGAGGCGGTGGAGATGGCCCGCGCCTACCTCCAGGAGCGGCACGGCGCGGCCTACGTCCCGGAGAAGCCCCGCAACTACACCAGCTCCAACGAGAGCGCGCAAGAGGCCCACGAGGCCATCCGGCCCACCGACGCGGCCCGCGAGCCGGACCGCATCGCCGCCGCCCTCTCTGACGAGCAGTACAAGCTCTACAAGCTGATCTGGCAGTGCTTCGTGGCCTGCCAGGCGACCGATGCCGAGTGGGACTCGACCGCCGTCCGCATGCGGCGGAGTGACCGCGACACCGGAGCCGTCTTCAAGGCCAACGGCCGCGTCCTGCGGTTCGACGGCTTCTACCGCATCAGCGGCACGCCCCGGGACGACGGCGACCAGGTGCTGCCGGAGTTCGAGAAGGGTGCGAAGCTGGCCCCCTTCGACATCGAGCCGCGGCAGAAGTTCCAGGCCGCGCCGCCGCGGTACACCGAGGCGACGCTCGTGAAGAAGATGGAGGAGGAGGGAATCGGCCGCCCTTCCACCTACGCCAGCATCATCAACGTCATCGAGAACCGCGGCTACGCGACCCAGCAGGACCGGCGGTTCCACGCCACCGCACTGGGCGAGGCCGTGACGGGCTTCCTCAAGCGGGGCTTCCGCGACCAGTTCATCGAGATCGGCTACACCCGCGAGATCGAACGGGAGCTCGACCAGGTCGCCCAGGGGACGAAGAAGTGGACCGACATGCTCCACGAGTTCCACGACGAGCTCGAGCCCAAGCTCGACACGGCGCTCCAGGAGCAGCACGAGAAGGCCAAGTCGGAGCCCTCCACCTACGCCTGCCCGCAGTGCGGCCGGCGGCTGGAGTATCGCCTCGGCAACAAAGGCGAGTTCCTCTCGTGCAGCGGCTACAACGAGAAGATCATCGAGGAGCCCGTCGCCCCGGCCACGCCGGCCAAGGGGGGCCGGAAGCGGAAGCCGGCCAAGCCCAAGGAGGTGCCCGCCTGCACCTTCGCGATGCCGGTCGACCGCCAGCGGCGGCCGCTGCTGCCCGAGCAGATCGACCTGCTCTCGCCGGCCGGCGTCCCGATGGTGAAGCGGACGGGGCGATTCGGCGACTTCCTCGTCGAGGACAAGCCGCGGCCGGTGAAGCCCCGGGGCAAGAAGGCCCAGGAGGCGGCCGCCGCCGAGCCGCCCCCGTTCATCCTCAACCTCGACCGCAAGGGAAACCTCAAGTTCCCCTCCCCGCCACCGCTGGTTACCGACATCGCCTGCCCCAAGTGCGGCGAGGTGATGAACCTCCGCGACGGCAAGCGGGGCCCGTGGCTCGGCTGCCGCGCGTTCCCCAAGTGCCGGGGCCGCGAGGCCTTCACGAAGCTGCCGGAGCCGCGACAGAAGGAACTGCAGCGGGAGCTGGAGGCGCACATGCGCGGCCAGACGAAGCTCACCCTCACGCGGCGCGACGGCACGACGGTCGTCGCCGAGGGCACGCCCCTGGCGGCCCTGCAGATGGAGGGGGGCATCGCCCACCTTCAGCTCTTCACCGGCTGAGCGGACAACGCTGATTGCCGCCGGCTCGGTGGTCTGCCATACTTTCCCCGCACGACAGGCGGCTCCGTGCCGGATGGCCTTCTGCGCCTTCCGCCCCCCAGCACGACGGAGCCACCAATGCCTGCCTACGCCCCCGATTCGGTCACGCTCCCCACGTCCCCGGTCCACGGCTTCCTCATCGACATGGATGGGGTGATCTACCGGGGCAGCGAGCTCATCCCGGGCGCCGAACGTTTCGTCCGCGACCTGCTCGAGCTGCGGCTGCCGTTCCTGTTCCTCACGAACAACAGCCAGCGGACGCGCCGGGACGTCGTCGCCAAGCTGCGGCGGCTCGGCATCGGGGTCGACGAGTCGCACATCTTCACCTGCGCGATGGCCACGGCCCGCTTCCTCGCCGCCCAGAAGCCGAACGGGACGGCCTACGTGATCGGCGAGGGGGGCCTGCTCCAGGCCCTCCACCAGAACGGCTACGCGGTCGTCGACCACGATCCCGACTACGTCGTGGTGGGCGAAGGGCGGGCCGTGACCTACGAGATGGTCGAGACCGCCGTGCGGATGGTGATGCGCGGGGCGAAGCTCATCGCCACGAACCTCGACCCGAACTGCCCGACCCAGGCCGGCCTGCGGCCCGGCTGCGGGGCCGTCGTGGCGATGCTCGAGACCGCCACGGGCCGCAAGGCCTTCAGCGTCGGCAAGCCGAGCCCGGTGATGATGCGGACGGCCCGCAGCGAGCTGGGCCTCGACGCCTCGCGAACGACGATGATCGGCGACACGATGGAGACCGACATCCTCGGGGGCGTGCAGCTCGGCTACCGCACGATCCTCGTGCTCTCCGGCGGCACGCAACGCGGGGACCTCGCGGGATTCGCCTACCGCCCCGACATGATCGTCGACTCGATCGCCGACCTGTCGGTCGCCGAGCTTGCCGGCATCCCCGCCCGGGGCGTCGCCTGACGGGAGCGGCAGCGGCCACCCTCCGGCCGCCGGCGCGGCCGCGAGGTCGATTCCTCCGGCCGATGCTAGGCTGCCCGGGATGCGATCCGCAGTGGCCGCCCTCCTCGTCCTCGCCGCCGTGTCCCAGGCACGGGCCGCCGCCGGGCCCAACGTGGTCTGGATCGTCGTCGACGACATGTCGGCCGACTTCGGCTGCTACGGCTCGACGGCGGTGCCGACGCCGCACGTCGACCGGCTCGCGGCCGAGGGGACGCTCTTCGCCCGCGCGTTCGTCACGGCGCCGGTCTGCTCCCCGTGCCGCTCGGCGCTCATCACCGGGATGTACCAGACCACGATCGGCGCCCACAACCATCGCAGCGGCCGCGGCACCGAGAAGATCCGGTTGCCCGCCGGCGTGCGGCCCCTGCCCGAGCTCTTCAAGGCGGCAGGCTGGTACACCTGCATCGGCGACGGCCGGATCGGCGAGGCGACGGGCACGCGGGCCCGCCCGCAGCGGCTCGGAAAGACCGACTACAACTTCGAGTGGGACGCCGCGATGTACGACGGCGAGGACTGGGCGGGCCGGGCCCCGGGCCAGCCGTTCTTCATGCAGGTGCAGCTCCCGGGCGGCAAGCTCCGCGACGGTCCCCAGGGAGGCGCGTGGGTGCGGCAGCAGGCCCTGGCCACGCTGGGGTCCGCGACCGATCCCGACACCGTGACGCTGCCCTCGTACATGCCCCGCGATCCTGTGCTCCTGGCCGACCGGGCCGCCTACCTCGACGCCGTCCGGCTCACCGACGCCCGTGTGGAAGAGCTGCTCGCCCGGCTCGCCGCCGAAGGGATCCTCGACGAGACGCTCGTGATCTTCCTCGCCGACAACGGGATCAGCCACGTCCGCAGCAAGCAGTTCCTCTACGACGAGGGGACGCACGTCCCCTTCATCGTCCGAAGTCCCGGCGTGGCCCGGGGTGTCGTCCGCGAGGATCTCGTCGAGCACATCGACGCGGCCGCCATCTCGCTGGCCGCCGCCGGACTGCCCATCCCGGCCTCGATGCAGGCCCGCGACGCGTTCGCGGCGGCCGCCCGGCCCCGGGACTGCGTCTTCGCAGCCCGCGACCGGTGCGACGAGACGGTGGACCGGATCCGGAGCGCCCGCTCCGCCGACTGGCTCTACATCCGCAACGGCCACCCCGGCCGTCCCCTGCTCCAGCCCAACGCCTACAAGGACGCCAAACCGACGCTCGAGGCCCTGCGGGCGCTCCACGATGCCGGACGGCTCGATCCGGCGGTCGAACGCCTGCTCTTCGCCCCCACGCGGCCCCCCGAGGAGCTCTACCGCTGGCGCGAGGACCGCTGGCAGCTGGAGAACCTCGCCGCCGACCCGGCGCACACCGCGACGCTGGCGGACCACCGCCGCCGCCTCGACCGTTGGATCGCCGAGACGGGCGACCCGGGCCCCGAGCCGGCCGCGATGTACGACAGCGACATGAGGGTCTACGTCGGCGCGGGCCGGCCCGACGTCGAGGCCAACATCGCCACCATGAACCGCTGGGCCGCCGAGGGAAAGTAGCCGGCGGCCCCGCCGTCGGGCCGTGTCCCGGACGGCGAGCGATCCTCACTGCTGGGCGATCACGGCGTCGGCCGCGTAGTCGGGCATCGTCCGCAGCACCGCATGAGCCGGGACGTCGAGCGGGGCGAGGTGCTCGTGCCACGACATCGATGGCAGCCGATCGAGCTTCCGCGTCGCCACGCGGACGGTGATCCGCTCGGCACCGCCGCCCCGGTAGGTTCCCTTGTTGGGCGGGACGTCCGTGAAGTCCCGGCCCACCGCCGTCTTCACGAAATGGTCATTCACCGGGCAGCCGTTCGTGGGATCGAAACCCGTCCAACCCACGTCGGGCAGCCACACCTCGCACCAGGCATGGCTCTGCGAATCCTTGTTCTCCCGGTGGATGTAGCCGCTCACGTACCGCGCCGGCACGCCGTACGACCGCAGCACCGCGATCATGAGGTGGGTGAAATCCTGGCACACGCCCTTGCCGTGCTCGAGCAGGTGGTCAATGGGCGAACTGGCGTCGGTCACGTCGCGGGCGTACTGGAACCTCCCGCGAATGCACTCGGCCACCTGGCAGACCCACATGCCGACCCGCATCCAGGGCACCGGCCGGAGTTGCGCCAGCAGCGGATCGAGGAGGGGCGTGTGCCGCACCGGGCCCCGGAGGGGCAGGTAGTCGAGAACCTCCAGCGGCACCTCCCAGTCCACGACCGGTGCCCCCGCCGAAAACGCAGTCTGGCTCGCCATGGGCCCGCCGGCCGAGCCCTCCGTCTCAACGACACTCGCCGCAAGAATCCGCACCATGGCCGGGGGCCGCAGGATGTTGAAGTGGTGGACACGATTCCCGAAGCCGTCTCGATAGTGATGGATCGGCACCTGCTGGCCCACGCTGACGCGGAAGGAATGGCACCGCTGCGCGGCGTCACTGACGGGCTCCATCCGCAGCTCGCAGAGCCACTCGGTCACCGGATCGGCGTAGTCGATCGCCGTTTCGTGCTGGATTTCGAGGATCATGGCAGGGGTTCCGGAGCAGGCGGTCCGCGGTCGCTCACTCGAGGGCGTATTGCCGTTGGAGGGCGCTGCCGACATGCGCGCAGCGCAGGAGCGCGTCGGCGAGAAAGGCGTGGAGCCGGCCGCCGTCGAGCGTCGCCGCATCGAGGTAGACGAGATCGGCCAGCAGCCTGCCCACGGTTCTCGAGGCCTCGTCGTCACACCGCTCGGGCAGGCGGCCGGTGATCTCCGCCAGCGAGTCGACGATCCGTGCCAGGCAGAACCGCACGGAGTGCGGAAAGTCGGGGTTCACGAGGAGGAATTCGACCACCCGCTCGGGCTCGACGCGGCTGATGAAGAGCCGGCGGTAGGCCTCGTAGGCCGCGCAGTTGCGGAGGACGGCCGCCCACTGCAGGTTCGCGATCGGCAGGTCGGTCGCGGCACCGGCGTCGAGCAAGGCGTAGCGCGAGTCGAGAATCCGCAGCACCTTCTCCGCCCTCTCCAGGTAGCGGCCGAACTGGATGAAGTGCCAGCCTTCGTCGTGGGTGAGCGTCGATTCGCAGACGCCGTGAAAGAGCAGGACACCGATCCGCGTCTCTTCGCAGAAATCGTGGGGTGACTCGACGACCCGGGCTTGCCGTCCGGTGTCGGCGAGTCGCCAGTGGAGCTTGTTGAGCTCCCGCCACATGAGCGGGCTGATCGAGCCGCGGATGCTTCGAGCGTTGGTGCGGGAGCGGTTCACGCAGGAGAGCACGCTGCCGGAATTGCGACCGTCGACGAGAATCCAGCGCATGGCTGCGGCGGCGGCGGCCGCGCCCGGCCGCGGCTGCGGCGGAGGCATCCGCAGGAGCGCCAGGAGCGAGTTCCATTCCAGTTCGACAGGATCGGCGAGGACGCCGTGGAGATCGAGGTCGAGCTGGAACGTGACGTCGACCGACCGCGCCACGTGCTCGGCCCGCTCGAGATACCGGCTCATCCAGAAGAGGGCATCGGCCACGCGACTGAGCATCAGCGGCCTCCCCCGGCCGCGTCGGCACCGGCGTGGTCGGCGAGCACCCAGGTGTCCTTGCTGCCGCCCCCCTGCGAGCTGTTCACGACGAGGCTGCCCTTGGGGAGCGCGACCCGCGTCAAGCCGCCGGGTGTGACCGTCACCCGCTCGCCGCACAGGACGAAAGGCCGCAGGTCGACGTGCCGGCCATCGAGCCGGCCGTCCACGAACGTGGGATGGGTGGAGAGCTGGATGGTGGGCTGGGCGATGAAGTCCCGCGGGTTGGCCTCGATCGCCGCACGGAACTCCTCACGCTGCTCCCGCGTGGAGGCCGGCCCGACGAGCATGCCGTAGCCGCCCGACTCGTTGACCCGCTTCACCACGAGCGACTCGAGGTTCGCCAGCACGTGACTCCGTTCGGAGGCGATCTCGGGGCGGAACGTCTCCACGTTGGGCAGGATCGGCTCCTGCGCCAGGTAGTAGCGGATCATGGCGGGGACGAACGGATAGACGCCCTTGTCGTCGGCGATGCCCGTCCCGATGCTGTTGGCCAAAGCCACGGTGCCGCCGCGGTAGGCGTTCACCAGGCCCGGCACGCCGAGGGCGCTGTCCGGCCGGAAGGTGAGCGGGTCGAGAAAGTCGTCGTCGATCCGCCGGTAGATGACGTCGACCCGCTGCGGACCCCGCGTGGTCCGCATGAAGACCCGGTTCCCGTCGACGACCAGGTCTCGTCCCTCGACCAGTTCGATGCCCATCCTCTGGGCGAGGTAGCTGTGCTCGAAGTAGGCTGAATTGTACATGCCCGGACTGAGGAGCACGACCACCGGCTGCGCGGCCGACGGCGGGGCGATCCACTGGAGCACGTCGAGCAGCGCTGCGGGATAGTCGTCGTTGGGCAGCACGTCGTAGTCGTTGAACAGCGAGGGAAAGACCCGCTTGAGCACCTGGCGGTTCTGGAGCATGTAGCTGACGCCGGACGGCGTGCGGGCGTTGTCCTCCAGCACGAGGTAGCCGCCGTCGGCCGCCCGGATGAGGTCGGTGCCGCAGATGTGAACGTAGATTCGCCGCGGCACGTCGACCCCCACGAACTCGCGGCGGAAGAAGCCCCCCTGGAGCACGAGCCGCGCCGGCACGACGCCGTCGCGGAGGATGTGCTGCTCGTGGTAGACGTCCCAGAGAAAGAGGTTGAGGGCCGTGATCCGTTGGATGAGCCCCTCCTCGATCCGCCTCCACTCGACCGCCGGGATGATCCGCGGCACCGGGTCCATCGGCCAGACCCGCTCGATGCCCTCTTCGGCCCGATAGACGGTGAATCCCACACCGTCCTCCCGCATCGACAGGTCGGTCATCGCCTTCCGCTGGCGGAGGTCGTCGGGCGACGTCCGAGCCAGCCGCTCCCGAAGGGGGCCGTAGTGCGGCCGCGGCGAATCGGTGGCCGCGAACATCTCGTCGTACGCGAGTCCGAGCTCGTACCCGGCGAAGACGGACTCCCGCACGTCTCCGCCCCGCGGCTGCTCGGACGCGATACCGTGCGACGGTGCCATCGTGCTCGCCTGCGATTCCTTCCGACGCGCGGACCGCCGCCGGCAATGCCCTCAAATCGCGCAGGGCGTGCCCCACACCAGGGCACCTCCCCGCTGCGGCCACATCGAACCCCGCCCGTTTCCTTGACGAACGCACCAGGTCGACTAGTCTGCGCGGACGCCCCGGATCGCTGCAACTCTCGCGCCAAACGAGGACCACCATGACCTACTGCGTCGGCATCCGCACCCACGAGGGCCTCGTTCTGGCCTCGGACTCCCGGACCAACTCGGGCATCGACCAGGTGGAGGTGTGCCGCAAGATGCACAACTTCGTGGTCCCGGGCGAGCGAATGTTCACGATCCTCTCCAGCGGCAGCCTGTCGCTCACGCAGTCGGTGATGACCCGGCTGGACCAGGAGTTCCGGGCGGGCGCGGGGCTGGCAACCGCGGCCAACTTCTACGATGCCGCCCGCTGCGTCGGCCGGCACGTCCGTGACGTGGCCGCACTCGACAGGG
>JBIIUP010000043.1:0-16337 GCA_044339885.1 Pirellulales bacterium
CTGACCTGCCTTCCTTGGACGAGACCGCACTCGCAGCCTGAGTCCGGGGGAAGCGAGTGACGATGTCGGTCAAGGCGGGAGGCCGTCACGGCCGCGGGTCGGCCTCGTAGATTCCACCTGGACTCGATGGGAAGGATAGGACGGTCAACGGCAGTTCCGCAAGCGATTCCATCGTGACGGGTGGCCGCTGACCGGGCGTGGGGCCGCCACTGACCCCGTGGATGCGTCCGCCGGCGCTCCGTCAGGCGCGGATGGAGATGGATGGAGGGGCGAATGTCAGCCTGCGCGCAGACGCGTCTTGAATCCGACCGCGGGGCGGAGAGTTCGGAGGCTGCGGATGTCGATCACCGGCAGGTCGTCAGGTGCCGCCTGGATCACGTCACGGTCGTCATGCACCTGCACAATCTCGGCCGCCGCTGGTCGGCGGGCTTCGTGCCGGCGCGAGTGGTGGCGGTTCGAGAGGCTCGCCGAGATGCGTGAGGATCTTCCTGATCGGGGCCGGGTCGGTGATGAAGGCGATGAGGCGGATGTCGCCGCCACACCCCGGGCACGCGAGCGGAAAGTCTTCCGCGATCTTCGCCATGAGTTTGGCCCATGCGATTCGGGAAGTGTCGTGGGAGCGGTTCGGGGCATCGGGGGCACGCTCACCCCGGCCCTCTTCTAGAGGGAGGGGAAGGGAAACGTCACGGGCCTTTGCCAGCGGCAGCGGGCGCGAGGGCCAGCAGCGACCGCACGCTCGCCAGGAGCTTGTTCGGGTCGGTGAGCGTGTCGGCGTGGAGCGGCACGACGACCGTCTTCTGGTCCACCACCCGGACGACGCGGCTCTTCTTCGCCGCCGCCTGCCGCAGCCGCTCCATGGCCTCGCGGTCGTGGTGGCCGATCATGATCATCTCGGGATGCCGCGTGATCGAGTCGATGCCGAGGGCGAGCGCCGCCACGCGGAGCCGCGCGAAGTCGAGGAGCCGCCGGGCCTCGTCGGGCGGCGGGCCGAACCGGTCGGCGAGTTCCCTCGCCAGGTCGTCTACCTGGCCGGCCACCGCGGCCCGTGAGAGCCGGCGGTAGACGTCGATCTTCGCGCGGAAGTCGGGCACGTAGTCCCGTGGCAGCCAGGCCTCGCCGGGCAGATCGAGGTTCACCGGCGGCGGCTCGGCCGGCGGCATCTTCTTCATGCCGCGAACGGCCTGCTCGAGGAGCCGGCAGTAGAGCTCGTAGCCCACCGTGGCGATGTGACCGCTCTGCTGGGTGCCGAGGAGGTTGCCCGCACCGCGGATCTCCAGGTCGCGCATCGAGAGCGAGAACCCCGCCCCCATGCTGGAGAACTCCTGGATGGCCCGCAGCCGCTTGGCCGCGGTCTGCGTGAGGCGGGCTGCCTCGTCGACGAGCAGGTAGCACCAGGCCCGATGGTGGGAGCGGCCCACGCGGCCGCGGAGCTGGTGGAGGTCGGCCAGGCCGTAGCCGTCGGCCTCGTCGATGAAGATCGTGTTGGCCCGGGGGATGTCGAGGCCGCTCTCGATGATCGTCGTGGCCAGAAGGATGTCGGTCGTGCCGCGGACGAACCCGAGCATCACCTCCTCCAGTTCGTGCTCGCCGAGCCGCCCGTGGGCGATCCCGATCGTGGCCTCGGGCACGATGCTCGCCAGCCGCTGGGCCACCTTGTGAATGTCGTGGATCCGGTTGTGGACGAAGAACACCTGGCCGTCGCGGGCCAGCTCCCGCTCGATGGCATGCCGCACGAGGCTCTCGTCCCAGCGGGCCACCTTCGTCTCCACGGCGATCCGGTTGGCCGGGGGCGTCGTGAGGTTCGAGATGTCGCGGATGCCGAGCATCGACATGTGGAGCGTCCGCGGGATCGGCGTGGCGGTCATCGTGAGGACGTCGACGCTCGCCCGCAGGGCCTTCAGCCGCTCCTTGACGTCCACGCCGAACCGCTGCTCCTCGTCGACGACCACGAGCCCGAGGTTGGCGAAGTGGATGTCGGCGCCGGCGAGCCGGTGGGTCCCGATCACGATGTCGACGCTCTTGCGGGCCAGGCCCTCGAGCGTGTCCCGCTCCTCGGCCGTGCCCGTCAGCCGCGACAGGGCCCTGATCGTGAACGGAAACTCCGCGAGCCGCGCGGCGAACGTCCGCCGGTGCTGCTCGCAGAGCACCGTCGTGGGCACGAGCACGGCGACTTGCGCCCCGGACTCGGCGGCCTTGAAGGCGGCCCGCATGGCGAGTTCGGTCTTGCCGAAGCCCACGTCGCCGCAGAGCAGCCGGTCCATCGGCCGTGGCTTCTGCATGTCGTCGCGGATCGCCTCCATCGCCGTGAGCTGGTCGGGCGTCTCGTCGTAGGGAAACGACTCCTCGAACTGCCGCTGCCAGGGCGTGTCGGCCGGGAAGGCGATGCCGGGGCGGCTCTCGCGGGTGGCCTGGAGGCGGAGCATGTCGGCGGCCATGTCGGCCACCGCCTTCTGCACCGCCTGCTTCTGCCGCTCCCAGAGCGTGCCGCCGATCTTGGCGAGCTTGGGGGCCAGCTTCGTGCCGCCGACGTACTTCTGCACCAGCTCGATGCACGAGGCGGGGACGAAGATCCGCGTGCTCTCGGCGAACTCGATCTCCAGGAACTCCTCGGTCCGGCCGTGCTTCTCCAGGAGCTTGAGCCCCTTGTAGCGGCCGATGCCGTGGGAGAGGTGGACGACGTAGTCCCCCTCGTGGAGGTCGAGGAAGGTGTCGATCGCCCGGGCGAGCCGCTGCTTCGCCACCCGCGGCGCCGCCTCCTCGCGGTTGAAGAGCTCGGCGCTCGACACGAGCACGAGCTTCTCGGGCACGAGACGGAAGCCGGCCGAGAGCCGGCCGCGAGCGAAGTGGAGCCGCTTCGTGCGGGCGGGGGCGGAGTCGGCGAGCAGTTCGCGGAGCCGCTGCTCCTCTGCATCCGACGGGGCAATCACCCACACCTCCTGGTCCTTGCCGACGGTCTGGAGCTCCTCCTTCACGCGGTCGAGGACGCCCGTGAACCGTTCGACACTCTCGACGGCGAGCGTGGCGGTGGCTTCGAGGCTCGACGGGGCGAGGCCCGAGAGGGCGACCGACGGAAACCGGTGGATCCGTGCGAACACCTCGTCGGGGTCGAGCAGCCCGGCGCCGGGACCGAGCCGCTGCACCATCCGCTGGGCCTCCTCGGCCAGTTCGCCGGGCTCGACGAGCGCCCAGATCGCGGCCGCCGGCAGCAGGTCGGCCAGCGCCGTCCGCCGCGGGCCGGAGTCCGGGGAGGCCGCCAGGGCCGTCAGATCGATGGCCTCGAGGGAGGCCACGCTCCGCTGCGAGACCGTGTCGAACGTTCGCAGCGACTCGATCTCGTCGCCGTCGAGCTCCACCCGCACGGGCCGCTCCCAGTCGGCCGCGAACAGGTCGACGATGCCGCCGCGGCGGGCGAACGTGCCGGGGGACTCGATGGCGTCGGCGGCCCGCCAGCCGCGGGCCGCCAGCCAGGCCGCGAGCTCCTCCGGTTCCAGCCGGCCGCCCTTGGCCAGCCGCCGGGTGCCGGCCTGGATCTCGCGGGGATCGACGAGCGGCACGAGCAGCGCCTGGATGCTCGTCACGACCAGCGGTGGCGGGTCGCCTTCGGGCAGGGCGAGCCGTTTGACGACCGCGAGCCGCTCGGCTTCGGCGGGATCGTCGGCCGCCGGCTCGGCCTCCCCGAGGTTCTCGACGGCCGGCAGGAGCACCGCCGGCACGTCGCTGAACAGCGAGATGTCGTCGACGAAGGCCTCGGCCTCCGCCGCGTGCGGCAGGACGACGACGATCGGGCCGGTGCCGCCGCCGGCCGAAGTCCGCGCCGCGGGCGTCGCCCGGGCCCGCAGCAACGCCGCCACCGTCAGCGCGCAGGCCGATCCCCAGGTTCCGCCGATCGTCCCGCCGTGTCCCGCGTGGAGACTGGCGAGAACCTCGGCGAACCCGCCGTGTTTTTCGAGCGTGTCGGCGAGACGGGCGAGTCGCTCGTCCTGCCGTGGGGTTCGCCGTGCCACTCGCGGCCAGTATAGGGGAGCTTGGCACGGCGACCGTCCGCGGCGGCAGGGGGCATCCGGTCGCACGGCGACCGGTCTACCGAAGCCGGCGACCGAATCGTCGCCCCGGAGCCCGGTTGCCGCAGTGGTAGCCCGGTTGCCATGCAACCGGGAGTTCGCGTGAGTAGCCCGGTTGCCGTGCAACCGGGAGTTCGCGTGAGTAGCCCGGTTGCCGTGCAACCGGGAGTTCGCGTCCGCGGCGGCAGGGGGCATCCGGTCGCACGGCGACCGGTCTACCGAAGCCAGCGACCGGTCTACCGAAGCCAGCGACCAACACCGTCCTGGCCGGCCGGGAGGACCTTCGGGCGGCTGCCGTGCGGGGAAAACCGCGTGCAGACCCGGGGCCACCGGGGGCGACCCGCTTTTCGCCGGGCCGGTTTCGTCGTGTATCTTTGAAGGTCTGCGCCCCCGATCCCCCAAGGAGCCCCGCCATGGCCACCGCCGCCCGCCCCTCGAAGACCGCCGACGCCTTCGTCTCCGGTGCCGACGTGGTCGTCGAGTCGCTCATCCGCCATGGCGTGGACGTCATCTTCGCCTACCCCGGCGGGGCGAGCATGCCGCTCCACCAGTCGCTCACCCGGTTCAAGGACAGGATCCGCACCATCCTCCCGCGGCACGAGCAGGGGGGCGCCTTCGCGGCCCAGGGCTACGCCCGCACGACCGGCAGGCCGGGCGTGTGCATGGGCACCAGTGGTCCCGGCGCCCTGAACCTCGTGACGGCCATTGCCGACGCCAAGCTCGACAGCATCCCCATGGTCGTGCTCTCCGGCCAGGTGGGCACGAGTGTCATCGGCACCGACGCCTTCCAGGAAACGCCGATGGTGGAGGTCTGCCGCGGCATCACGAAGCACCACTACCTCGTCACCGACGCCAACGACCTCGCCCGCGTGATGAAGGAGGCGTTCCACATCGCCACCACGGGCCGCCCCGGGCCGGTGCTCGTCGACCTGCCCAAGAACATCCAGCTGGCGCAGATCGTGCCCGATTACGACGTGCCGATGGACCTGCCCGGCTACCGGCCTGAGCTGCGGAAGCCCGCTGCTCCCGAGCAGATCGCCCAGGTGGCCGCGGCCATCAAGCGGGCCAAGCGACCGGTGCTCTACGCCGGCGGCGGCGTGATCGCCTCCGGGGCCTCCGAGGAGCTGCGGGAGCTCTCCCGCAAGACGGGCATCCCGGTCACGATGACGCTCATGGGCCTGGGCGCCTTCCCCGGCGACGACCCGCTCTCGCTCGACATGCTGGGCATGCACGGCAGCGTCTACGCCAACTACGCCGTGGACCAGGCCGACCTGCTCCTCGCGGTCGGCGTGCGGTTCGACGACCGGGTCACGGGCAAGGTCGAGGCCTTCGCCGAGCACGGTTTCATCGTCCACATCGACATCGACGCCTCCGAGATCAACAAGAACAAACTCGTCCACGTGCCGATCGTGGCCGACGTGAAGACCGCCCTCGGCCAGCTCAACGCCGTCGTGGAGCCCCCCGCGGCCGACATCGGGCCGTGGCACGCCCTGATCGCCGAGTGGAAGAAGGAGGATCCGTTCTCCTACGACACCAGCTACCCGGGCATCCTCGCCCAGGAGGCGATCCACGCCCTCTCGAAGCTCACGGCCAAGCAGGACACCGTCGTCACGGTGGGTGTGGGCCAGCACCAGATGTGGGCCGCCCAGTTCTACTGCTTCCGCCGTCCGCGGACCTGGCTGTCGTCAAGCGGCCTGGGCACGATGGGCTTCGGCCTGCCGGCGGCGATGGGGGCGAAGGTGGCCTGCCCCGACGCGCTCGTCGTCGACATCGACGGCGACGGCAGCATCCTCATGAACATCCAGGAGTTCGCCACCTGCAAGACGGAGAACATCCCGGTCAAGGTGCTGCTGCTCAACAACCAGCACCTGGGCATGGTGGTCCAGTGGGAGGATCGGTTCTTCAAGGGCAACCGGGCCCACACCTACCTCGGCCCGGTCGACAACCCTGAGGCGTGCGGCCAGGGCGACGGCATCTCGCCGGAGTGCCGCTACCCCGACTTCGTGGCGATCGCCGAGGGCTTCGGCTGGCAGGCCGAGACGATCTCGGAGAAGAAGGATCTCGAGTCGGCGCTGCGGCGTTTGATCGAAGCCCCCGGGCCGGCGATCCTCGACGTGCAGGTGCCCTACCAGGAGCACGTGCTGCCGATGATCCCGTCGGGCATGACCGTCAAGGATCTGATCCGGAAGTAAGGGGCGTCGGCAGGACCGCCCGCCCTACTGGCCGAAGGGATTGTCGAACGGGCTGGCCTCGTCGGCGGGCTTGGCCGGCTCCGGTGCCGGGGCCGGGGCTGGCGCGGCGTCGGGAGTCGGAACACCGCCCGGCGCGGCCGCACCGCCCCGGATCTTCGCCAGCTCGGCCAGCAGCGTCGGTTCGTCGGGCGTGGCATCGAGTCGCGCAGCCGCCGTCCGCAGGGTCTCGCCGAGCGACTCGGCGTCGCCCTTCCGACCGCCCGCCACCGAGGCGAGGCCGCGCTGGGCGTCGTCGCCCGCCAGCGCCGCGGCAAGCGTCGCGAACCGCCATGCCGCGCGGCGGCAGGCCAGGGGCATCACGGCGATCGTCCCGTCGGCCGCCGGGCCGCCGCCCCCTTGAACGAAGCCCCCGACCTGCGGCTGACCGGTGAGGCGCTGCCGGACCCGCAGCCGATCGACCTCGTCCGTCTCGGTCGCGACCGCCAAGACGGCCAGCCCACGAATCGTGTCGATCAGCCTGCCCGCATCGGCTTCGCCGACGGCGCCGGCGGCAGCAGCGCCCGCGGCAGCGGCGGCCCGCACCCGGACGTCGAGGGGCTGGGACGCGTCGTCGAGCAGCTTCACCGCGCTGACGACCGCCTCGCGGGGCGCCGCCGGCCCCAGGGTGGCGAGCATCGACAACGCCCGCTCCCGCAGCCAGTCCGCCGCCACGGGGTCGTCGTCCGGGGCCTTGTCCGAGAGCAGCTTCACCACCACCGGCCCGGCGACCGGTCCCGCGGTCTTCGGCGCGGCGGCGACCTGCCTGGCGAGGCCGGCGGCCGCCGCGATCCGGACCGCCATCGGCAGGCGGGCGTCACCGACCGCCTCGGCCAGCGGGCCGACGGCGGATGCCCAGGGCTTCTGATCGACCCCCTTGAGCTCCCCGACCAGCAGCATCGCGTTGACCCTCACGATGGGCTCGGCGTCGGCATCCTGCGCCACGGCGAGCATCGCCCGCAGGACGAAGTCCGTGGCCGCCGCGGCCGCCCGGGGATCGGTGCTGGCGTCTCCGCAGAGCGTCTCCCGCATCCGGCGCCGCACCCGGTCGATCAGGGGCCGGTTCACCTCCAGCGCCAGCTGGGGAACCGCCAGCCGCGTAAGGTATTCCTTCGAGGAATCGTCGAAGGTGCCCAGCCGCAGGTCGTCGCGATACTTCACCGTGGCCGGGTCGGCCTCGAACAGCCGCCACGGCTTCGGGGCCTGCGCGTGGACGGTGCCCGGCGCCCAGGTCAGGGCCAGGAGCACGCCGGCCCGCACGACCGCGGCGAGCGCAGGCGGGCGGCAGATGGCCGGGACGACTCTGGTGGCTCGAGAGATCATGGCTGCGCCGCCGGCGGCGGGTCCGCGAAGGGGGAGAACGGGATCGGCGCCACGTCCGCCGCGGGGTCGGCCGGCTGCCCCTTGCGGTCATCGCGTCGACCGGCCTCGAGCGGCGGGAGGGTGGCGAGGTAGCGGCCGACCAGCCGCTCGACGTCGGCGGCCGACACCCTTTCGAAGCGGCCGTCGGAACGCAGCGAGAGCAGCTCCACCGGCTCCGGGATCGGCTCGCGGGACTTGGCCGCCAACGAGTCGCGGCGATCCTCCTGGCGACCGCGGACGTCGACGATCATCCGTCCGGTGTCGAAGGGCTCGCCGCGGGCCCGCGACTCACCGGCCTTGTCGACCTTCTCCTCGACGTTCGCCGTGGCCCCCGCCTCGACGTAGACCGCCCGCAGCGAATAGCCGCCGGAGACCTTGCTGGGTGCCAGGACGAGCACCTCGGAGGTGCCGGGCTTGAGCTTCATCTTCTTGGCATCCTCCCGCGTTAGGCTGCGGACGAGGAGCCGGGTGGAATCGGGCACCGTCACCGGCGCGGAGGCCTGGCTCGGCGGCGAGGCCAACTGGACTTCCTTCCCGAGGGCGGCGTCCTCGACGGCCGGCGGCTTCAGGCCGACGTTCGGGTTCACGACCCTGATCCGCACCCGGTAGCGGTACGTCCGGCCGGGCTGGACCGCCGTGTCGATGAAGCGGAACATCCGTGCCGGCGGCGCCAGGTTCGGCTGGGGGCCGGCCTGCGGCTGCGGCTGGGGAGCAGCTTCGTTGAAGGGCTGCCCGCCGGGCTGGGACTCCGGCGGCGCTCCGCCACCGGCCGCGGCGGCGTCCTCCTGCATCCGGGCGAGAACCCAGGGATGCACCTCGCCGAGATCCCAGCCGCCCTCGATCGGCTGGGGCAACGGGCAGCAGAAGTCCAACGCCGCGCGGCGGAACTGCTCCGTGTCGCCGAGCAGATACCGCGCCGGCGGTCGGTCGGGGACGGCCGCGGCCTGCTCCCTCTTCAGCCAGGCTGCGGCCGCGACGAGATCGACCGACTCCCACTTGCCCGCGTCGGTTCCACCGGTGCCCACGGCCCGCTCGACGACGAAGTCGGTCCACAGCGGCGAGTCGCGCTTGGCATCGCGAAAGCCCACCGTCTCGAAGCGGCCGCGGTACTCCTGCTGCTGCTTCTCCGCCGGAATGAGCCCCGTGACGATCACGTAGGGCACGAGGCGGGCCTGCGGCCCCACCACCGGCTGGCCTTCCGGCGGCGGGACGGCCGCATCGGGGCGGGCCGCCGCCGACAGCACCGCGATCCCGGCGGTGGCTCGGAGATCCTCGACGGGGAAGACGTCCGGCTTCGTGCGCTTGGCCAGCTCCTCGAACAAGGGCTTGTCCAGCAGCGACAGCTCTGCCGGCTCCGCCACCTCGAGCGACGAGGTCGCCAGCCAGGGCGGCAGCGGGTTCCGCCAGGCATCGAGGCGACTCGGAAGGGGCTCATGAGCGGGGATCCGCTCGGCGGGAGTTTCGCGGACCTCCGCGATGTGAGCGTCGGCGTCGACGGCCTTGGCGGTGATCGCATCCGGCAACCGATCCTCGGTGACCGACTGCGACCGCCAGCCGCTGAAGCCGCCCCAGGCCAGCCCGAGCGCCGCCGCGGCGATGGCGGCGAAGACCAGCTTCTCGCAGTGGCGAAACAGGAATCCCTTGATCGCCCCCAGGTCGAACCGCAGCGACGGCCTCTTCATGGCGTCTCCTCGGCGGCAGGGCCGGCGGGTTGGTCGGGGGGCGTCGCCAGGGCCACGGTACCCCGGAGTTCGACCCGCACGTCGAAGGGCCTGCCGTCGGCGGTGGCAGGCTCGTCCGGACCGGGCGATCCGCCGCCGTCGGTGTTGATCCGCACCTGCCGCACGTCGATCGGCACCGGCCAACTCGCGAGCGTCGTCAGCAGCCGGTCGAGCTGCCGCTGGTCGATCACCACGCGGAGCACGAACGGCATGAGGTGCACCATCTTCATGTCCGCAAGCTCCGTCAGCTGCTGGGCGGTGAGCCCGCGGCCGTCGAAGTCGACGTAGATCCAGCTGCGGAAGTCGTCGTCGGTGGGCTGGGGCACGCCACCGAATCGTGGATGGACGGGCGTCGCCGCCGGGACGCCCTCGCCTCCTTGGTCGAGCGGCATGTCCATCGGGGCGTCCAGCGGCTGCTCGCCCGCGGCGGCCGGAACGGCCGCCGGCACGACGATCCGCTGCACCCCGGGATCACCGGGCTGCGGCTGGAGGGCCGGGAATCCGACGGTCAGCTGATCGACGACGGAGATCGGGGCGTCGTGGCTG
Organism: Pirellulales bacterium; assembly: GCA_044339885.1. Taxonomy (GTDB): domain Bacteria; phylum Planctomycetota; class Planctomycetia; order Pirellulales; family UBA1268; genus QWPN01. The sequence goes on from JBIIUP010000043.1 coordinate 9,919, forward strand.
CCGGTCGCCCCCTTGTTGAACCCCGCGACGATGTCGCAGAACATGCCGTAGACCCAGAGCTCCTCCTGGGCGAGCCGCACCTGCGTCGTGCTCGGAACGGGCGTCCATTCGAACGACGCCAGCACCTTCTGCTGGTCGGCGGCGTTCCAGACCACCGGGGCCTTCGGCTTGGCGGGCGCCGCGTCGGCCGCCGGTTGGGCCGCCGGTTGGGCCGCCGGTTGGGCCGCCGTACTCTCGGGAATCTCGTTGGGCACGCCCATCCGCGCCGGCAGCTCGCGAACCAGCCGCGGCGCCCGGTTCTTGTACCGGATCAGCAGGGGCCGTTTCAGCTCGCCGCCCGGCGGCAGGCTCGTCACCGCGTCGATGAAGTCGTCGTCGAGCAGCTTCGGCCAGATCCGCAGGAACTGCTGGCCGTGCCACAGCCTCTGCCACTCGGCCCGCGTCTGGTCCTCGATCTCCGCGGCATCGGCCTCGACGGTCGTGGACCACTGTTCGTTCGGGTGCGGGGCCAGCCCGGTGACGGTGCTGACCTCGCCGAGCTTCGAGTCGATCACCGTGCGACGGGAGGCGATCTGCTGCGTCAGGGTGCCGTTGGCCATGAAGACCAGCGGCAGCAGCACCAGGGGCACCAGGGCCGCCAGGATCCAGAAGTGGTATTTGGCCACCGCGGCGACGAACGGACGCACGCCTTCGGGGATGCTGATCTGCACCATGGTTCGCGGATGGACCTCAGGGGGCGGCGGCCTGGGGAGCGGCGCCGGGCACGGGCGGCTGCCAGATGAACTGCAGGACGAAGTCGTAGCGCCGCAGCTTCACCGAGCGATCGGCCGCCGGCGCACCGGCGGCGTCCCCCGCGACGGGCGGCGCACCGGCCGCGGACGGCGGCCGCGCGTCGACGTTCGTCACCGGCGAGGACTCGACGATGACCGGATAGCCGATGCCGAGTTCGCCGACCGGCACGAGTTCACCGGCCCGCGGCCCGGCGGAAATCCGCACCATGTCCCCCTTGCCGAGCAGGCCGCGGACGAGCGTGGAGCGGACGAACTGCTCGTCCTCGTCCGGCTTGTGCCGGTCTTCGTTGTGGAAGTGGTGCGCCCGGATCTGGATGACCCAGCCCGGCCCCTTGGGCCCCGTCTCGACGGGCGCCGCTGCTGGCTCCGCGGCGGGATCGGCGGCTGGGTCGGCGGCTGGGTCGGCAGCGGCGTCCGCCGGCGCCGCCGGCGGCTCGGCCGACTCGTCACCGGCGGGAACGGCGTGCGTCTCCTGCCACTTCTGCCGCACGCGGGCGAACCACGATGCCAGATCGGGAAAATACTGGCAGTCGACGCCGTCCACGTGGATCTCGCGGCGATCGGCGGGATTCGCGGGCCCCTGGCCGGGCGGGTCGCGCGGCAGGAGCGTCTCGACGGCCCGGAGCATGTCGAGGGCCTGGAACCGGCGCTCGTAGACGCGGACGAGCGGTCTCTGGCGGGCGATCGCAGCCTCCCGCTTGCGGAGCGACTCGTCGAACGCGGCCTGCGCTGCCCGCGAGCGGCCGCTCGTCGTGTCGGCGGCGGCGAACGCCGCCGTGAAGCCCGGGTTGGCGTAGGTCTGCCACGCGACGAACAGGCCGACGAAGCTGGCCAGGGCGGCGGCCATGAGCGTCAGGAGCGCCCCCACCGCCCAGGGCCGCTTCGCGGCAATCATCCGGTCGCGGACGATCTCGCGGGGCATGAGGCTGGTGTCGATCGTGGCCCCGCCGGCCGACTGCAGCGCCAGGCCGTAGGCCGTGCCGAACGAGAGCTTGTTCTCGCGGAAGGTGGGGGCCCCCACGACCGCAGGCCCCTCGAGGGCCTTGAACGTGTCGAGCCGCTGCACGTCGAGCTGGGTCTGCTTGGCGACGAAGTCCGCGAGGCCGCGAAGCTTGGCCGCATTGCCCAGGAGCAGCACCTTGCCGATCGTCGCCGTGCGATCGGTGCCCGTGAAGTAGTTCAGCGACCGCTGCACCTCGGCCGCGAAGTCCTTGAACACCGGCCGCATCGCCGCGAACACGGCCCGCGGATCCTCGGCCCGGACGGCGTTCCGCTTGAGGTGCTCGGCCTTGGCGAAGGTGAGCTTCATGTCCTTCACGAGCGACTTCGTGAAGCTGTTGCCGCCGATCGGCATGCTCCGCTGCCAGATCTTCAGGCCGTTGGTGATCACGAGATCCGTCGTGTCGACGCCGATCGAGATCACGACGGCGAACGGCGGCGGGTTGTCGGGATCGGCCGCGGCGGCCGGGGGCAGCTGGTCGAACATGGCCATGTTCGCCAGCGCGATCGGCGCCAGCTGCAGCACGTCGACGTCGATGCCGGCCTGTCGCAGCGGCTCCAGCGCCTTGTAGACCTGGTCCCGCTTCATGGCGAAGATCGCCACCTCGGCGTCGATGACGAACCCGCCCTCCTCCATGCCGCCGGCGAGCCGCTGCCAGTCCCAGACGACCTGTTCGAGTGGGAAGGGAATCTGCTGCCGGGCCTCGTAGCGGACGATGTCCGGAATCTTCCGGGCCTCGATCGGCGGGAGCTTGATGAACTTCGTGAGCCCCATCTGCCCGGGCACGCCGACCGCCACCCGGCAGCCGCGGAGATCGTTGCGGCCGACGAACTCGCGGAGGGCAGCCTGGATGAGCTCGATCGGATCCGCCTCGGGCTGCGAGAGGATCATCGGGTACTCGATGTAGTCGAACGCGTCCGCGACGAACCGTGGCGGATCGGTCGCCGACATCCGGCCGCGCACCGCCTTGACGGCGCACTTGCCGACGTCGAGTCCCCACGTGTGCGGGCTGCGGGCCATGCGGGCCTGTTCCTGCGGAAGCTGCGGGGGGGGCGGGCCGGGGGCGTGGCGGGAGAAGGACCTCTGCGTCCGCACTGTACGAACGGCCGAGGAGGGGTGTCAAACGGCGGTCGCCCGCCTCCGGCGATCCGTTCCGATCGGTGAATTTTACTGATCAAAAGGGAATCGCAGACGCCGTGGGGGCCGGGGTTGCCCGTGCCGTCTCGCCCGGACGTTCGCTTCGGCCCTCCGGGCCTGCGCTCACGCGGTGCTGCCTTCGCTTCACCATCATGGTTTCGCCGACCAATCTGCCTGCGGCAGATCGGTGCCCGAGCAACGCCGGCTCGCCGGCACGGGCAACCCCTCGCGTAGCCTCGAAGAGGAGGGGCCAGGCCGGGCGAGAAACCCTTCTGATCCGTATTAGACTCCGGTCATGCCCCCTCCGCAGTCATCGTCCGCCGGTGCGGCGACCGCGCACCCCGATCCGCCCCGGCGGCTCACCGTCTTTTTGCCCTGCCACACGCTCGACGATTTTCCGACCTGGCTCGACGACCGCGAGGCGGACGACCTGCTCGCGGCTTGGACGGCAGCCTGGCACCCGGCGCTCGTGGCACACGCCGCTGCTCCGCCGCGCTGGGCGAGCGTCGATCTGCCGCCGCCGGCCGACGGGCCGCTCCTGGGCATCGTGCCGGCCAGCTGCGACGACCGGTTCGCGGCCCAGTTCGACGCCGCGTGCTGCAGCGACTCCAGGTGGGTCCGCGCGCTCCACGACGCCGAGGCGATAGCGGAGGCCGCCCTCCGTGGCTGCGGCCTGGCGTCCTCCGCCGGCGTACCGCTCCCGGGCGGCGGCTGGCACGCTGACTTCCAGGCGCTCGGCCTGACCGTCCTCCTCTCGGAGTTGCTCGCCCGGCGGATGCGGTCGACCCTCGACCTGGCGGCCACCGGGTTCGCGGAGGCCGTCGTCGCCGCTGCCGTCGCGGCCATCGCCGGCCGCGAAGCGGAGGTGCGGGAGCCGCTCCAGCGGGCGTTCGACTGCCTGCGGGCCTGCCGTGACCGCTACTATCCGGTCGACGTGTGGCTGGTGGACCTCGTGCTGGTGAGCGCTCCCGGCGGCGCGGCGCTGGCCGCGGAGCTCGCGGAGCCGGCGCCGCTGGGCGTCGTCGCCGGGCCGCGGCCGCTTGCGTCCCTCGCCGCCGCCGATCCTGACCTCGCAGGTCGGCTGCGGGACGCCGTGGCCGCGGGAACGGTCGCCGTCTGTGGCGGCCCGCTCGAGGGCCGCCCGCTCGACGCCTGCACGCCGGAGGAGCTGCTCGACTCGCTCGCCGGGGGCCGCGACGCCTGCCGCGACGCTCTCGGCGCCGTGCCCACGACGTTCGCCCGGCGCGGTGGCGGCGGCTCGGCGATGCTGCCGCAGCTCCTGGGGGATCTCGGCTACACGACGGCGATCTGGGACACGTTCGACGGCAATCCCCTGCCCGACCCCGGCAGCGGCCTGGTCCGCTGGGAGGGCAGCGGCGACGGTGCGGTCGACGCGCTGGGCCGGCCCCCGCTCGACGCCCGCGCCGCCGCGACGATCCTGGCGCTGCCGGAGCGGATCGGCGATGCCATGGACCACGATCACGTCGCGGTCGTGACGTTCGCCCGCCCCGCCGGCACCGCCTCCGCGTGGCACGCGCTGCTCCGCCGGGGCGCCGGCTGGGGGACGGCGCTGGGCACGTTCGTCACCCCCGGCGAGCTCGCCACCCGCGCCGCCGGCGGTGGCACGCCGGTGGCGTTCGCCCCCGATGCCTTCCCGCCGACGCTCCCCGCGGACGATCCGGCCGCGGGCGACGAGATCGGTGTCGCCGTCGCGGCGGCGGCGTCTGCGGCGCGGCGGCTGCGGTGCGAGGCGGATGCGGTCCGCGGCCTGCTGCCGGCGGAGGAGCCGCGACCGGACGCGGCGGCGCGGGCCGAGCCCACTCCGGCGCGGCGGACGAGCCGCTGGTGGAGGCGGGCGGGACGCGACGACGAGCTCGTGCTGGAGAACGAGTCGATCCGCGTCCAGGTGCACCCGCGGACCGGCGGCATCCTCTCGCTCCGTCGCCCCGCGGACCGCGGCAACCGGCTCTCGCAGCGGCTGGCCCTGCGTCAGGCCGACGGCCACGGGCCCATGGATGCCGACGCGATCGACCGTGGCACGACGGCCTCGGGCGTCGCGGGACTCGTCAGCCGGGGGCGGCTGCTCGACGCCTCCGGCCGCGAGGCCGGCAGGTTCACGCAGGGCGTGTCGCTCGTCGCCGGCCTGCCGCTGGTGCGGATCGACGTCGAGGTGCAGCTGGCTCGCCCCTGCGGCGGCGGCCTGCTGGATCGGCATGCGGCCTGCCGGTTCGCCTGGCACGAGAACGAGGAGGTGGAGGTGCGGCGGAGCCTCCACACGCAGGCGATCGTCACGGAGCGGACGCGGTTCACGGCCCCGCACTTCGTCGAGATTCGCGCATCCGACCACCGCGGTGCCGTGGCCGGGCCGGTCACGATCCTCTCCGGCGGCATGCCCTGGCACGTCCGGTCGAGCCCCCACGTGCTCGACACCATCCTCGCCGGCGGCGGGACGACGCACGCCGTGCGGCGGCTGGCGGTGGGGGTCGGCCTGGAGCGGCCCTGGGATCTGGCGATCGACTGGCTGGCCGAGGCCCCGCCGGCGGCCGGGCGGCCTGCGGCGCCGGCGCACGTGCGGCTCACGGGACATGGGACCGAGGCCGGTTCCGACCGTCCGCTCCGCGCGCGGGTGGGGCTGCTTGAGTCGACGGGCCGCGCCGGGAACGTGCGGGTGGCGTGGGGCAGGGAGGTCGTGTCCGCGACGGCCTGCGGGCCGGCGGGACGGCCGCGCGCCGGCGTCGCCGTTGCGATCGAGGGCCGCGAGATCGTAGTGTGGCTTCGCCCCTACGAGTGGCTGCTCCTGGACCTGGAATTCCGCGCATGATCGTCACGCTCGACGGCCCGGCCGGCGCGGGCAAGAGTTCCGCGGCACGGGCGCTCGCCGCCCGCCTCGGCTGGTGCTACATCGACACCGGAGCCATGTACCGCACCGTGACGCTCGTGGCGGTGGAGCGGGGCATCCCGCTGGACGACGGGCCTGCGCTCGCCGCGCTCGCCGAACGGACCCGGATCGAGTTTCGTGACGGCCGCGTGCTCGCCGACGGCCGCGACGTCTCCGCCGAGATCCGCACCGAGAGCATCACCCGGGCCACGCGGCCGGTGGCCGACTCCCCGCCGGTCCGCGAGGCCATGAAGCGGATCCAGCGGCGCATGGCCGAGGGCCTCGACATCGTCACCGAGGGCCGCGACCAGGGCTCCGAGGTGTTTCCTCACGCGGAGGTGAAGGTCTTCCTCACGGCCTCCGCGGAGGAGCGGGCCCGCCGCCGGCACGTCGAGGAGGTCGAGACGGGCCGGCCGAGTTCGCTCGACGTGGTGCTGGAGGCACAGGCCCGCCGCGACGCGGGGGATCGCGACCGGCCCGTGGGGGCCCTGCGGGCCGCGGACGACGCGGTGCTCCTGGAGACTGACGGGCTCGGCCGCGAGGAGGTGCTCGAAAGGCTCCTGGCGCTTGTCGCCGCCCGCCGCTCCGGAGCCGCGCGATGACGACCGCCCCG
>JBIIUP010000044.1:0-16303 GCA_044339885.1 Pirellulales bacterium
GCGGCGTCGCCTCCGGGCGGCCTAAGCCGCCGGCGAGGACCGCCTTCTCCCGCTCCGTGAGCTTCCAGCTCAGCGACACCTCGACCGGGCACTCGAAGACCACCGTGCGGAAGAAGTCGCTTCCCCGCTTGTCGTCGAAGAGCAGGTCCTGGAGGTCGACCTGCTCGTCGTTGCGGAAGGCCATCGTCCAGTTGCGGGCGTTGGTGACGCCGATGAGCGGCGTGCTGATCGCCTGGAGGCCGGGCCGCGCGAGCTTGCTGCCGCCGTGCCAGACGAGGCGGTCGAGCGGCGTGTCCTCGCGGCCCACGCGGTCGAAGTCGATCTCGGTGCGGGCCCCCTGGCTGACGTTGTCGCGGATCTGCACGACGAGCACGCCGGAGGTGTTCTCCTCCAGCCAGGCGCTCATCTTCGAGAGCCACAGGGCCGAGAGGTTGACGCCGTAGTTGTCGTAATAGGCGGCGTCGACGACCCGGCGCGGCGGGAGCGTGGGCAGGTTGATCGCCGGCGACACCCAGGGAAACGAGGCGCTCATGCGGATCGCCGTCGTGACCTGGAAGTCGTGCGCGTCGGGGAAGAGCCGGAAGAACTCGACGGCGGAGAGCGAGAAGACATCGTCCTCCTCGTGGATGGCGAGGTCGAAGTCGCCCCCCTGGATCGTCGGCCGCTCGATCTTCCGCGACGAGTGCTCGAGGAGCAGTCCCCCCACGTTCCGCGTGGCGAATGCGAGGTCGAGGTTGCTGATCAGGAGCCGGCGGCCGTCCTCGACCATCATCGGCGTGAAGGCCAGGGACGGGCGCCAGCCCAGTCGCTCGTCGGCGGCGTAGGACTGCAGCGGGCGGCCCAGGGGGCTGCCGGCGCCGCCGGTCCAACGGATCCACGTTTGCTCGAGCGTCCGGCCCCGGTCGCCCCGCTTCACGAAGGGGCTCAGCGTCCCCGGCAGGTCGGCGAACAGCATGCGGCCGGCGACGGCGTCGAGCTGGTCGGTCGCCATGTGATTGACGAAGTCGTCGACGGTCGTGCCGTGGAGCCGCTCGAAGCCGACGCGGCCGCCGCGAAGCACGTCCGGCGGCGGCGGAACGAGCGACGTCGCGTAGTACGACCCGGCGACCATGCCCCCCGAGGCGCCCGTGATGAGCCGGATGTGGTAGGGGAAGTCGGAGCCGAGCGTCGCCTCGAGCTTGCGCAGCACGACGGAGGTCCACACGCTCGCCCGGATGCCGCCACCGCTGACGGTGACGATCACGAGCTTCGGCTTCCGCTCCCGCCAGCGATCGCCGACGAGGCTCTTCCAGGCGAGGAGCACCTCGGTGTTGTTGAGCAGCTGGAGGGTCTGCCACTGCCCCACGAGCGGCTCGTCGGCGGGCCCGGTGTCCGGCCCGAGATCCAGCCGCTGCCTGTCCATGGAGGACGGTTCGAGCATGACCCAGACTGCGCCGGCGGGGATGGGGGGGCTCGCCGTGGCGACCGGGCCGGCGGCCATCGGCGGGCCGATCGACGTCACCTCGAACACGGCCCCATGCCGCAGGTCCGGGCCACTGGCGGTGCCCTCGCGGCCGTTCCAGGTGAGGATCAGCCGGTCGCTGGGGCGGAGCCGGCCGGCGTTGTAGAGGGCGATCCGTACCGGCCCCGCCCGGCGCCCGGCCGCGGCCCGGGCGACCGCACCATCCGGGCTGGCGAACAGGCCGCGGTCGTGCGCCGGCCGGAGCGTGAACCGCTCGGCCGAGTCGGGGCCGCCGGCCGCGGGCGTCGGCGGGGGCGTGGCGGCGATCGTCGCGGCGATGGCCTCGCGACTGGGCACGTGGTCCGCGAAGCCGGGGGCGAGGCCGCCGGTCTCCGGGGCGGTCGCGAAGAACACGCCCACGGGAACCGCGGCCTCCGTGCGGACGTCCTCGAGCACGAGGCACTGCCCCGAGCGGTCCGCTGCGGCCATCATGGTCCGCGTGCGGTCGGCGGCCTCGGTGGCCGAGGCGAGGGCGGGCACCGTGGGCCGCAGCGTGTCGAGGTGACACCGCTCCATCCACGACTGCATCGTCAGCAGCTGCGACTCGCCCAGCCGGGCTCCCTGCTCGGGGATCTCGAACTCGACGGTGTACAGGTCGCGGTGGGGTTCGTGCCGCACGTCGGTCACGACTCCGCGCCAATTCATCGAGATGATCGTGTAGTCGGCCTCCAACTCCCGGTACTCCGCGGCGAGTCCATCCAGCCGCAGCCCGAGCACGTCGGTGTCCGCGGCCGCACCCGCGAGGCCGGTGCCGGTGATGAAGCGGTAGGGCGTGAGTCGCGGCTGCCCGGGGCGTCGTGCAGGCTGCGGCGTGTCGGCGTGCACGAGGGGGCGGGTGGGCCCCCGAATGATGCCGTCGCGGATCATGTGGAGCGTCTCGTAGCGGAACCAGGGGAAGATCTGCCGGTAGAACGGCTCCTCCGCGAGGGCGATCAGGTCGTCACCGTCGACCCGCATCGTGAACCACTCCTCGGCGGCCAGCCGCAGCGTGTCGCCGACGACGGCCCGCAGCCGGCCGCGCGGGTCCTCGACCCGCAGCGCCACGGCATGGCTGCCGTCGGGGCGGTCGCAGAGCGGCTCCATGGTGAAATACACCGTCGCCAGCCGCTCGCTGGGGCCCTGCTTCTGCATCCGGTCGAAGTCCTCGGTGACCTCACGGCTGCGGAGCCGTGCCGTGGACGGCGTCGTGTCGCGGAAGTAGTCGCGGGAATCGAGGTACACCGGCAGCCTGTAGTAGGCCGCCATGTTGGGGAACGAGCCCTTGAACTCGTTCGGCGCCATGAAGAGGACAACGCCGTTGACGAGCACCGCGATGGCGACGAGCGCCACGGCGGTGAGCAGGCCGCTCTTCGGCCGCGCGAGCACCACGAGGGTGTAGACCGCGGCCAGCAGGGCGAAGGCCACGGCGATCGAGCCGGCCGCCGGCATCGCCGACTGCCAGCGTTCGCCGAGCGCCGTGTAGGGGATGGCGAAGGCGAAGTAACCGAGCAGCACCGTGAGCGGATAGAGGATCCCGGGCTGCCGCGTGGCCACGCCGGCGAGCATCGTCGACCCGAGGAACAGCATCGCCAGTCCGAGCCAGACGGCGGCCGCGATGGCGAACCAGTCGGCCGCCCGGCCGGCTGCGAGCGAGGCCGTCGCCGCGACCGCCAGCCCAACAGCCAGCCAGCCGCGGAGGGGCCCGTATGGTTGGCCCTGCCAGAGGGCGGCCAGCGTGCGGGATCCGGAGACGACGGCCGCCACCGCCGCCAGTGGCGCCACGAACCAGGCCGGAGCGGCCAGCACGTGCAGGCCCGCCAGGCCGCAGACCGCCAGCACGGCGGCCCACTGCTCGCGCCGGCTCCGCGTGCCGTGTCCCACCGCGGCGTGCGTCGCCAGCCAGAAGATCCCCAGCCAGCAGAAGAGCATCGCGCCGAGCGAGGAGTAGCCGCGCAGGCCGAGCCATGCGGACCGCGTGGCCTCCGGCGACATCCGCAGCGTGGCGACGACCGAGGCGACGGCGAGCCCGACCGCGGCGAGCCAGGCGGCCCGGTGGAGCCACGGGGCGCGCAGCGTGCGGATCATGAAGCCGACGATCGCCGCGTCGACGGAGCGGCGCCGGGCGGCGATCCGTTCCGACCACTCCCACCCCAGGAGCCGCGGCAGCAGTCGCGCGAGCACCACGACCAGTGCCGCGGCGGCCGCCTCGGCGCCGAGCACGAGGAGGGGCAGCCAGGGAAAGGCCGCCCAGGCGCCGGCGGGCGTGCTCGCCTCGGGCCAGTCGATCCACCGCGACGTGACCGGCTCCGGCAGCAGGAGGCTCGCACCGGCGTGGACGACGAAGAAGGCGGTGAGGAACGCCAGCCATGCCGGGGCCGGTCGGGGTGCCGCCGCGCCCGGCTGCGGTTCTGCGGCGGGCGACCACTCCGCGATCGCGTCGAGGATCCTCCGCTTCTGGTCGTCCCAGCCGGCCGCCGCGGCGGCCCACGAGGTCGTCCAGCAGCCGAGGATCACGGCCAGCACGGCTCCGAGGCAGACTCCGACCAGCCACGGCAGCCGTTCGAGGCAGCCCCGGGGATCGCCGGCCAGGATCGGAAGGACGAGGGTGGGCACGATGCCCACGAGGAAGATCAGGCCGAATCCCTTCGACAGGAGGATCGCCGGGGCCACGAGCAGCCGAAACGCCTCACCCTCCAGCGGGTCGTCGCCGCGGTGCGGCGCGGCCGGGCCACGGCCGCGCGGCACCGCCGCCAGATGGGCGCGGGCCGCCCGGTCGAGGTTCCTGATCTGCGGATTCGTAAGCCGCTCGAGAAACCCGTTGGCCAGTGCCGTCTGCGTCGGTCGCGAGCGGTCGGCCAGGGCGTTGACGCGGCGCAGGAACCCGGTGAGCCCCGCGATCGCCGTCCACCAGCCCCGCCGCGACGAGCCGAGGGTGATGTAGTGCACAGTGATCGTCGCCAGGAGGAGCATCACCGTGGCGCCCAGGAGCACCTGCGTGAGCGGGTCCTCGTCGAGGAACAGCCCGCTGAGTCCGAAGCCGGCGCCCACGAAGCCCCAGACGACGAGCACGAGCGTCACCGTGAGCAGGAAGTGGAACGGGTAGTCCACGCCCCACAGGAAGAACTCGCGGATCGGCTCCCGGCCGCGGACCCGCAGCCTCCAGAGCAGCGTGCCGAGGCCGACGCAGAGCAGCAGTCGAAAGACGTCCACGGCGGTCTCTCTCCGGCCGAAAAAAGCCAGTCACGCACGGGGCCGGGTGCTTCCCCCCGGGTCACGGTAGGCCGGGGCCGCTGGATTTTCAATCGTCCGGGGGTATCGTGAGGGTCGGTTGGTGGCAACGGGGAAGCCGCCCGAACCCGCGCGACGGTCTCGAGATGTTCCTGCTCGCCATCGTCGTGCTCCTCGCCGGGCCGGCGTGCGCCGGCGTTCCTGGCGCGGAGGCCGCGGCGTGCGTGGGCCCCGTACCCGCACCGCCGACACCGGAGCGGATCGAGGCCGCGCGGGCCGCCGCGACCCAGCGTCTCGACGCCGTCCGGAGGCTGCTCGCCGACCAGGCGGTGGGGGTCGTGCTCGAGCGCGAACTCGGCCTCGACGGGATCGGGGCCGAACTGCAGCGCCAGCCGGCAGACGGTGCGGCCCTGTGGGGCATCGAGCGGTCGCTGCGTCGGATCGTGCCGGGCAGGCTGCAGTCGGCCGTGAACGAGCTCCGCGAGGCCGTTGGCCGCCTCGGCCGGATGACGCGACTGGCTGAAGACCAAGCGGGTGCGGCGGCCGCGGCGCTGGCCTCGATCGAGCGGCATCTCGCGGATCCGGGGCTGCGGCTGGAGCCGGCCGGCGCGGCGGAGCTGCGGGCGTCCTTCGCCCAGGCGGCGAGGCTCTTGCCCGACGAGGAGGCCGTGGCCTCCCTGCGGCGGCGGCTGTCGCAGCCGAACGCCGTCTCGTTCGTGGGCCGCGACCTCGTCGCCGCGCTCGCCCGGCAGCACTTCGACCAGCCCGTGCGGTATCGCGACCGCCGCGACGGAGCCGCGATCGCCGTGACCGGCCGCGTCGGAGTCGACCTGTCGGCCTCGGTGCCCGTGAGCCGGGGAGAGAACCTGCTGCTGGTCCACGCGCGGGGCACCGGCGCGATCGCGGCCACCGCCGACCGCAGGCGGGTCCACGTGCGGGCCACCGCCGCGCCGACGCTGGAGTGCACGCAGGAGGTGCACATCCTGCCGCGGACGATCGAGGGGGACACCCCGCGGGTGAACGCCGAATTCCGGACGCGGCTGACGGGCGTCGGCATCGACGGCCTGCTGGGGGAGTGCCGTCTCGCCAGGCGGGTCGCGGGGCGGGCCATTCAGGACGCGCTGGCCGCGAACGATCCCCGCGTGGCCGCCACGATCGAGAAGGAAGTCGGCGAGCGGGTGCGGGAGGAGGGGATCAAGCTCGCCTACCGTGTGAACGGGCTGCTGCAGCACGCCATGTGGGACCAGCTTGCGGCCCTCGACTACCTGCCGGAGTCCCGACTCCACAACGACGCTTCCGGCATCTGGAGCGAGGCGTTCTACGCGCACGACGAGGAACTGGCCGCGGTGTCGCCGCGGCCGGCGCTGCCCGCCGGAGCGCGGCTCGACCTCGTCACCTGGGTCCACGAATCGGTCGCCGGCAACAGCCTGGGGGCGCTCGCCGGAGCGACCGTCGACGAGGCCACCATCCGCGGCCTCTGGAACGACCAGTTCAAGCTCACGAGCCCCCAGTGGGACGCGCTCCCCGGGGGCCGCTTCCCGGCGGTGATCACGCTGGCCCCCGACGATCCGGTCGGCCTGCGGTTCGTCCGCGATGGCGTCGAGTTGCGGCTCGCGGCCACGTCGTGCGAGCTCGACGGGCGGCCGGCCGACGCGGGCCGGCGGACGTTCCGCATCCGCTACCGGATCGAACGCAGGCCCGACGGCGTGGGCTTCCTCCGCGAGCCGATCGAGTTCGGGACCGACGTGCCCGCCGGGGTGCGGCCGACGTGGGAGCGGGTGCTGGACCTGTTCCTCGCCGCCGACATCCGGCCGATGCAGCGGTTCCCCAACGCCAAGGCCAGGCAGTTGTTCGAACTCGGGCATCTCGACGTCACCGACGGCTGGCTCGTCGTGGGCTCGCGACGCCTCCCGGAGACGGAAGCCATCTCCCCGACGGCGGGAGCGATCGCGGCCGGCGGTTCCCGGGAGGCGGTCCGATGAGGCGGCCGATGGCGATCGTCACCTGGGGCATGGTCGTGGCCGTCGCCCTCGCCGGCCGCAGCGGCCTCGCGGAGCCGTCGTTCGCGGCGGGCGTCCGGAGTCTCGAGGAGCGGTTCGCGGAGATGGAGCTCCTGCTGTGCTTCATGGGGAAGGGGTCGAGCCTGCCCTACGACGCGGGCGTGCTCCACGAGGCCTACGCCCGCATCCCCGCGCTTCGCGCCGGCCGGACGATCGTGGCGGGAAACAGCAGCGGGTCCATCCCGGCCGCCTACTTCTGCTGCCACGGCTTCGACGACGAGACGGTGCGGCACGCGGAGGAGCGGCTCCGGGAGGGCAACCGCGACGACGTGCGGCGGATGGAAGACGTCAACGACAAGATCTCGAAGCTCGCCCGGGGCTTGGGCACGGAGATCGAGCACGCGTCGTTGCGGGAGTTCATCGCCTTCGCCCTCGGCGTCCGGGCGTGGCAGGACACCCGGTCGATCGACGAGATCGTGCGGCGGAGCACCGCGCGGCCGCGGTTCCCCTGCCTCATCGTGGCCTGCAACAAGGAGGTGCTGGAGGACGTCCACCCCGAGGACGCCCTCGCCCCGGGACGGCTCAAGGAGATCGACCTGGCGACCATGGAGGTGTCGTGGAAGCCCGAGGTGCACGCGTGGTACCGGCGGCATCCCGAGCGGTTCCGGCGCGACCATCCGGAGCTGAAACTCACCGGCGATCGGCGGATCGGCCGGGCCGTCACCTTCTTCGTCGACCGGTCGATGCACGACCTGCTCGCGCGGATTCCGGCCGAGGAGCGTCTGGCCGACCTGAGGCTGATGACGGATGCGGCCGACGTGGCCCTGGCGATTCTCGCCTCCGCTTCGGAGCCGACCTACTTTCCCGCGGTGCCCGATCCGCATCCGGAGCGGATCCTGCCCGCGGACCGGCCGAACGTGCTCGACGCCGTCCGGCGCCGAACCTACTACGGCGGCTACATCATCTCGCTGCCGGGGCAGGACGTCCGCCGGATGCTGCCCGGCATCCGCGTGCTCGGCACCGGCTGGCGGCACAATCCGCTCTTCGCCCGCACGCTGCTGAAAAACATGCTGCTGGCCGACTGCGAGCAGGTGGCGTTTCTGAGCGAATGGTGGGCCGACATGGAGGTGAACCCGGATCCCGAGTTCACCAGCCACATGGAGAACCGCGACACCACCGGAGACCAGGAGTTCGCCTTCGGCCTGCGGCGGGCCCGCCAGGTCTTCGACGCGGGAGAGTGCCTGCCGCCGTTCGTCATGCGGCCGCGATTCGACCGGGCGGCGGCGGGGGCGATCCTGCCGGTCGAGGCACCGGCCGACATGGAGGACGACCCGCCTGCGACGGGCGGGTCGGCGCCCCTGAAGACGCTCCGTGGCCTCGGCCCGCTCCTGCTGCCGCGGGACCCCGCGGGCGGCGCGGCGGAATGACGCTATCATCGTCGGCTGCGCCGCCGGCACCGGCACGCCCCCTTCCGCTCGGAGTCTCCATGACCGCCCCCTCCCCGCAGGCCCGCCTGGCCGCCCTTGCCCTCGAACTTCCGTCCGCTCCGAAGCCCGGCGGCGTCTACAAGCCCTGCCTCGTGGTGGGGACGCACCTCTACGTGTCCGGGCACGGGCCGCTCCTGCCGGACGGCCGGAAGCTGCGGGGACGGGTGGGGCGTGATCTCGACGCCGACGGTGGCAAGGCGGCGGCACGGCAGGTCGGACTCACGATGCTCGCCACGATCATCGAGAACCTCGGGAGCCTCGACCGGATCAGGCGGGTGATCAAGGTGCTGGGCATGGTCAACTGCACCGCCGATTTCGAGCGGCATCCCTACGTGATCAACGGCTGCAGCGAGCTGTTCGCGGAGATCTGGGGAGCCGAGCACGGCATCGGCGTCCGCAGTGCCGTCGGGATGGGCTCGTTGCCCGACGACATGCCCGTCGAGGTGGAGGCGGTGTTCGAGCTGGCCTGATCCGGCTTCTCCGGGAGCGGCAGGCGGCCCGACGGCCGGGGCCGCTGACTTCAGCGGCGGTAGCGGTCGAGGAGCTGGATGATCCGCTGCACGGCCTGCACCGCGGCGGCGTGGTTCTGCGAGAAGTTCAGGCCAATCCCGTCGGTGGCGTCGGGGCTGAACTCGGTGCCGGGCGTGACGATGACCCCGGCCTGGACGCGGAGCGCCCGCACGAAGTCGTGGAGCGGGACGGCGATCGGCGGCAGCCGCGGAAACAGGTAGCTGCCCGCCTCGGGCATGCGGACGGCCATGCCGGGCACCGCGCGGAAGCAGGCCATGAGGTCGTCGCGAATCGCCTGGTGCCGCGCGGTGCGGTCCTCGAGCCAGCCGGGCGGCTCGGCGAACCAGGTCCGCAGCACGGCCTGCGAGTATCCGGGGGCGCGGAGCGACACGATCGCCTGCAGTTTCTCCATTCGATCGACGAGGTGGGCGGGACCGAAGGCCACGCCGAGGCGATATCCGCTCAGTGATTCAGTCTTCGAGGGGCCCATGATCGTCACGACCTGCGCGCCGGGAATCGACGCGGCCCGCAGGTGGGTGTACGTCTGGCCGGGGTACACCAGCCGCGAGTAGAGCTGGTCGACGATCACCGTCGCGCCGTAGCGGGTGGCCAGGGCGGCGATGCCGGCGATCTCGGCCGGCGAGTAGACGACGCCGGACGGGTTGTTGGGGTTCGAAAAGAGGAACGTGCGCACTCCGGAGGCGAAGGCCTCCTCCAACTGGCCGAGGTCGAGGCCTGCCCGGTCGGCGTGGCCGAGGTGGTCCAGCCTCACCGGGACGACGGTCGCGCCGAGGAACTCCACGATCTTCCGGTTGGCGAGGTAGTCGGGACGCACGATCGCCACCCGGTCGCCGGAGGTCACCGTCGAGGCGACCGCGAGAAACAGCGCCCCCTGCGTGCCGGGCGTGACGATGAGCCCGTCGGCACCGGACACCGGGCGGCCGGTGAAGACGGCAAGCCGCTCGGCCACGAGGTCGCGAAGTTCCGCGGCCCCGCGGTACTCGGTGTAGGCCTGCGCCCCCCCCCTCTGGAGAGTTCGTGCGGTCGCGGTGCCGCCGGCGTCAGGAGAGCCGGCCACGGGCATCGATCGGCAGGCTTCGCAGCCGGCCGTCGGGCTCGCGCCACCAGGCCGCATCCTGGAGGTTGACGCACGGGCAGACGTGGTTGGGAATCACGGTCACCCGCTCGCCGACCCGGGGCCGCCGCGGGCACCGCGTCACGTCGACCTGCCCGTGCTCCTCGGTGAGCCTGGTGACCACGGCGTCAGGATACTCGACGACGTGCCCGTGGCCGCTGTCGGGCGCGGGGCCGCAGCGGTCGCTCGTGAACGTCTTGGTGCCCCCGTCGAGGACCACCTGGCCGGCGACGGCGTCGCTGACGACCGTGCACACGATCCGGGCCGCGCAGTCCGCGAGCGTGCAGCAGCCGCCATGGACCGTGTTCATGTCGTTGTAGACCAAGGTGCCGGGGCGGATCTCGGTGGCCTGGGGCACGAGGTGCGACTGGTAGGCCGTGGGCGTCGAGCCCGCCGACACGATCGTCCGGCAGAGCCCGTGCCGGTCGAAGCGGTCGATCGCCTCCTGCAAGGTCGCCGCCACGGCGGCCAGCTCGCCGGTCTGGTCGGCCGGCGGCGCCTTGATGTGCCCGGGGTAGCACATGATGCCGTCGAGCCGGAGTCCGGGAGTGCGGCTGGCCACCTGGGCCAGGGCCGCCAGCTGCTCGGGGGTTGCCACGCCGGTGCGGCCCATGCCCACGTCGATGTCGACGAGCACGCCGATCACGCTGCCCGCCGTCACGGCCGCGGCGCCGAGGGCTTCGAGGGCCGCGACCGTGTCGACGCCCACGCGGATCGTCGCCTCGCGGGCGAGGGTGGCGAGCCTTCCGGTGCGGATCGGGTCCACCGCCGGGTATGCCATGAGGATGTCCGCCGGTCGGTCGTCGAACGCGGCCCGCATGATCTCGGCCTCGCCGACCTTGGCGACGGTCAGCCCGCGGGCCCCGGCGGCGAGTTGGAGCCGCGCCACCTCGACGCTCTTGTGGGTCTTCGTGTGGGGCCGCACGGCGATCCCGTGGGCGGCGGCGTACGCCGCCAGCCGCGCGACGTTGGCGCGCACGGTCTCGGCGTCGACGACGAGGGCGGGTGTGGGGACGGAGGCGACGGTGTGGCTGGCCTGGTGACTCATGGTTTCAGACCGATGTCTCGGTGGCGACTCGCTCCAGGGAACCCCGGCGGACGTCGTCCACCGGGCGGGTATTCCGACCCGCATCATGCGGCTCACGCGGCCGGCGTCCAGCCTTGTGCCGCCGGATCGGGCGGTGCTATGGTCCCGCGCCGACGACATCGTCCCGGAGGGTGAGTTCATGTCCAGTCGTTTGGGCCTGGGAAACCGCGGGCCGTCCGTGGTCCGCCGGCCCTGTGGAGCGGTCCTCGTCGTTTCGATGATGGTGATCCTCGCCGTGTTCGCCCCCGGGCGGCTGCCGGCCCAGGATGCCCAGCCGGCCGCCGGCGGACTCGTCGCGCACCCGGCCCTCGGGAAGGCCCCGCGGCACACGACCACGGCGCACGGAACGCAGGGCGATCCGGTGAACGTCGCCTTCGTCGGCACCGAGTCGGAGCTGCACCGCACGCTGGCGGCCGCCGGCTGGTACGCCGCCGACCCGATCACGCTGCGGACGTCGCTGCGGATCGCCGCCGACGTCGTGCTTCACAAGCCCTACGCGCACGCGCCGGTGAGCGACCTCTACCTTTGGGGCCGGACGCAGGATGCGGCGTTCGAGCAGCCGGTGGGGGACAGCCCGAAGCAGCGGCACCACGTCCGCTTCTGGCGGTCCGCCGAGGTGGACGCCGGCGGCGAGCCCGCCTGGCTCGGGGCGGCGACCTACGACGAGCGGGTCGAGATCAGCCGCACCACCGGTGGCGTGACCCACAAGATCGGCCCGAACGTCGACCAGGAACGAAATAAGGTCGTCCTGGACGCCCACACATCGGGGCTCCTCGCCGGTGTCTACTGGATCGACCGGTTCCATCGCGAGCGCGAGGGCCGCAACGGCGGCGGCGATCCCTACTTCACCGACGGCCGCCTGGCGGTCGGCGTGATCGGTGCCCGGCGCTGACGCCGGACCGCCGCGAACGCAGCCTGGAGATTCGGAGCATGAGCATGTCGTGCGGGGCAGAATGGTCCATCGCGACGACGCTGCTGGCATTGGCCGCGACGGCGGCCGTTGCCGCCGAGGTCGACGTGTTCCTGCTCGCCGGCCAGTCAAACATGCAGGGCTCGGCGAAGGTCGCCGAACTGCCGGCCGAGATGGTCCGGCCGATCGCGGGCACTTTCTTCTGGACGGGAAAGACGTTCGAGCCGTTCGTGGTCGGCGCGACGCGGTCGGCGAAGAAGCCGGGGGAGTTCGGGCCGGAGGTTGCGTTCGCCCTGGCGCTGGAGCGGGGCGGGCGGCCGCGGTATCTCGTCAAATACGCGGTCGGCGGCATGCCGCTCCACCATGGTTGGGACGCCGCCACGTGGGTCGGCGGCGAGCCTGCCCCCGGGCGGAAGAACTTCCATCCGGGCGGGGCGGCCGACGACCCCGCCCAGGGCACGTTCTATCGGAACATGCTGGGGCAATTCAGGGCCGCGCTGGCCTTCCTGCGGCAGCGGGGCGACGTGCCCGTGGTGCGCGGCCTGCTCTGGATGCAGGGCGAGCAGGATTCCAAGCACGAGGAATCGGCAGCCGTCTACGCCCGCAGTCTGCGGACGCTGCGGGACCGCGTGGCCGTCGACCTGGGGCTGGAGAGCCTGCCGCTGGTGTTCGGCCAAGTGCTGCCCCACGAGCCGCCGGCGGCGAGGTTCACCCACCGGAATCTCGTCCGGGCGCAGCAGGCGGCCGCCGACGGGCGGTCCGGCAAGGCCGAGGCCATTCCCGGTGCCGTGATGGTCTCGACCGACGGCATCGGGCTCCTGCCGGACACCGTGCACTACGACACCCAGGGGCAGCTGCGGCTGGGCCGTGAATTCGCCCAGGCGCTGGAGGGCCTCGACCGTGGAGACTGAAGGTCGCCCGAAGGTCGCCGACGATAGACGACCCCTGGATCGCGAGGCGTTCGCGGGCATGTACGACGCCCCGAAGGTCCCCTGGGACATCGGCCGAGCGCAGGCGGCGTTCGTCGAGGCCGGCAGCCGGATTCACGGGCGGGTGATCGACATCGGCTGCGGGACCGGCGACCTGGCGGTCTGGCTCGCGGAGCGGGGCTGCACGGTGACCGGCGTGGACTTCCTGCCGAAGCCGCTGGAGGCGGCCCGACGAAAGGCTGCGGACCGCGGACTGCCGCTGACGTTCATCGCCATGGACGCGACGGCGGTCGGCGAGATTCCCGAGCGGTTCGACGCGGCCACCGACTGCGGGCTGTTCCACGTCTTCGACGATTCCCGCCGCCGGCAGTACGTCGCGGCGCTGGCGAAGCTCCTGGTGCCCGGGGCCCGCGTGTTTCTCCTCTGCTTCTCCGACGCCGAGCCGGGGACGCACGGTCCGCGGCGGGTCGGCGAGCAGGAGCTGCGGTCGGCCTTCGCGGACGGCTGGGAGGTGGAGACGATCGAGCCGTCGAGGTTCGAATCGGTCCCGGGCGTTCCCGGGGCAGAGTTTACGCCGGGCGGCGCCCGGGCCTGGTTTGCGACCATCCGTCGCACCTGACTTCCCGGTCGGCGGGTACAGGACGTTCTCCCTGCTGCATGCCGCGCACGAGGCGGTGTCCTGACGGGGCGTGGGTCCGGTCAGCCCGCAGGCCGGGAGGCTTCCAGCCCCGTCCTGGTCCGTGCCGTGACGCCCCGCTCCTGCTCCCGGACAGCGGCGGCGGCTGCCGCGGCATCGGCCGCCAGGATGCCG
The DNA here is from genome assembly GCA_044339885.1 of Pirellulales bacterium. Taxonomy (GTDB): domain Bacteria; phylum Planctomycetota; class Planctomycetia; order Pirellulales; family UBA1268; genus QWPN01. Next base: position 13,578 of record JBIIUP010000044.1, read on the forward strand.
TCGGACGACGCAGTCGCGTCGCCGGTGCGGGGGATCGGGAGCCAGCCGCTGAAGCTCGAGCCCTCGCCGGGCCGGCTCTCGATCACGCATGTCCCGCCGGCGAGCCGCACCCGCTCGGACATGCCGACGAGGCCGAATCCCCGCGTGCGGGCCGCGGCGACGTCGAACCCCTTCCCGTCGTCGCTCACGCGGACCCGAACCTCGTGGAGCGAGCGCCGGACCTCGATCGCGACCCGGCTCGCCCCGGCGTGCTTCCGCACGTTGGTCAGCGACTCCTGCACGAGGCGGTAGACGGTCGTGAGCAGATCCGGGGGCAACGAGTCGATTCCGTCGTCGAGCGCCGTCTCCACGACGATTCCCAGGGGCGTCACCTGGTCGGCGAGATCGTGGATCGCGGCGGTGAGCCCGAGGTCGTCGAGCACCGCCGAGCGGACGCCGCGGATCACCTGCCGTCCCTCGTCGATTCCCCGGCCGAGGCAGTCGAGGACCGTGTCGATCCGCTCGGCGAACGCCGCCGAATCCGCGGTGTCCCGCACGCCCTCGAGCAGCATCTTGGCGCCGATGGCGTACTGCATCATGCCGTCGTGGAGTTCGTGGCAGAGCGTCTGCCGCTCCTTCTCCTGCACCTCGATGAGCGTGCGGAGCATGGCCTTGCGGTGGGAGAGTTCCTCGAAGGCCGTCTGCCGTTCGGTGACGTCGAACGCCACGCCCCGCACGATCGCGGGCCGGCCGGCCTCGTCGGTGTAGACCTGTCCCATGAGCTCGATCCAGCCGATGCCGCCGTCGGCCCGCACGACCCGATACGTGATCCGGCTGGGGGCCCGGTCGCGCAGGGCGGCCTCGACGGCGGCGACGATCGGCCCCCGGTCCTCCGGGTGAACGTCGGCGAGCGACTCCTGGAGGCTGAGCTTCGTCCGTGTCTCCGGCCTGCCATGGAGGGTCGCGAACAGGGGCGACGTCTCCAGCGTCTGCGTGGCGAGATCGAGGGTCAGGGTGCCCAGGCGTCCGGCCTCGATGGCCAGCGCGTAGCGGTCCTCGTGCAAACGGGCGTCGTTCCTGGCCTGGCGGGCGGCCGTCACGTCGATGGAGATGCCGGCGACGCAGGGACGCCCCCGCTCGTCGCGCTGGGGAAACTTGACGCTCATCCAGTGGCGAACGGTGCCGTCGGCGTCGACGGACGTCTCGTCGAATCGCAGTGCGGTGCCGCGCTGCAGCACCGTGCGGTCGTTGCCCACGTAGTTCCGCTCAAGAGATGGCGGAAACAGGTCCTGGTCGGTCCGTCCCAGGCAGGTCGACGTGCCCGGCAGGATCCTGCCGATGTGCTCGGCCAGCGGCCGATTTTCGTAGATGTAGCGGCCGTCGGCGTCTTTCATGTACGCCATGAACGGGCCGTTGTCCATGTAGTCGGCGAACCGCTCGCGGGTCGAGTCGACGGATCGGGCGAGGCGGCGGTTGGCCGTCACGAGCCGGATCACGGTGGCGGCGAGAACGGCGATGAGGGCGACGGCGGCGACCCCGAGCATCTGCATCAGGGCTGGCATGGCACGTCTCCGAGACTCCGGTCGGGCGCCCCCGTGCGGCAGAGGAGGGTGCGGGCCACCACGTGCACGAGAAACCCCACGGGCCCCGCCAGGAACGTCAGCAGAAGCGCCATGGTCCGCGGTCCCCAGGGCATGCCGAGCCGGGTGGCGTCCCGGGCGATCCAGGCGCCGACGACCATGTCGAAGACCAGGTAGTGGGTCCAGGCCGCGGCGAAGACCCAGTCGTCGCCGAACGCCGCCCGCAGGCCCGCCAGCGTCATGACGTCACCCGGCGGCGGTCCGGTCACCGCGAGCCTCCAGCCGATCACGCAGGTGTAGGCGAGGGCCAGCACGCCGGGAACGACGAACCCGCAGAGTGTGCCCGAGACGAGCCGCCGGGTCGGGAACAGCACCAGGGCGATCCAGGCCAGGAGCGCCAGCGTGTTCGTGGCTTGGAAGAACGTCTCGGCCATCTTTGGAATGTACCAGCCTCGCTGGCGGCATCGAGGCACACCGCCTCCTGGCCCACTCCGCCCGCCGCCGGAGGATCGGGATGCCGGCCGGACGTGCGTGGGGTGGAAGGTGCCGAGGAGGCCTCATTTCTGTGCCTGGGGGCACGGGATATGATCCCGATTCCCCGGGGCGAGCCAGCGTCGGCTCGCCGTCGACGTCCGTTCCATGACCAGCAGGAATCACGCATGCCGCAGTTTCAGATCGAGGGCGAGTCGGAGCTCTTCGAGGCTGCCGAGGACATCGACGTCAACGGCGAGATCAGTCGCTACTCGTTCGTGACCGCGGAGAAGGGGGACGGCAACGTGGTGATGCTGACCCCCGTCGAGTTGAAGGACCTGCCGGATTTCGAGGGTCTGCTCTTCCAGGTCGACGTCGACGAAGCGGAGGACGTCGTGATCCTCCGGCAGGTCCAGATGTTCTTCTGGCCGTGGGAGGACGACGATGAGTTCGAGGATGCCGATGCCCCGGCCGACTGAGCAGGCCGGGGGGCACCGCGCCGAAACCTCTGGATCCCATGAGCCGCTCGTCCTCGTCATCGTCGACCTCCAGAACGATTTTTGTTCCGGCGGGGCCCTCGCAGTTCCGGATGCGGAGGCCGTGCTGCCCATCGTCAACGGGCTTGTGCGTTACTTCCGGCACGTCGTCGTCACCCAGGACTGGCACCCTCCGGGCCACGTGTCGTTCGCGTCGAGC
>JBIIUP010000222.1:0-4615 GCA_044339885.1 Pirellulales bacterium
CCACGAAAAAGAGGCTTTTTCCGACCCCCCGACGGCCCCGGGAGCCGGAAAGACGCCTCCCTGGCGGCCCCCCGTGGCGTGCCGGTTCCCTAGGATAGAGCAATGGTTCGAGGGGCCGAGCCGGCACCGGCGGGCCCGCGGTGGCCGTCGAGTTCGGAAGGTTCCCCCGCCCGCACGGCGCGCGGAAGGGATTGGTAGCCCCATGCACGACGCACACGCGGTCGCCATCCGCCGTTCCCTGCGGACCACGGACCGCCTCGGCAGAGGTTCCGTCACGCCGTCCCGACTGCTCGTCCTGTGCCTCGTCCTCGCTGGCGCGATGCCGGCGGCACGGCCCGCCGAGGATGCCGGCGTCGACGACACCGGCGTGACGCTGCCCTCCGACCGCACCAGGGAACGGCAGTTCGAACGGGCCCGCACGCTCTTCGCCGCAGGGAGGTGGAGCGACGCCGCCACGTTGTGCGACGAACTGCTGGCCGCACCACGGGACGTGTTCGTCCGCGATCCCGCGGAGACGACCACCTGCCGCAGCCTCAAGGGAGAGGTTCAGCGTCTGCTCAACGCACAGCCGCCGCGCGGTCGCGAGGCGTACCAACTGCTCTGCGGATCGCGGGCCGAACGGATGCTGCGCGAGGCGGTCGCCGCCGACGACCGCGACGCCATCCTCGCGGTCGCGCGTCGCTGGCTCGCGACACCGGCCGGCAGGTCCGCGGCGTTGATCGCCGCGCTGACGTCGCTGGAGGCGGACGAGCCCAACGTGGCGGCCGCTTGGCTCGAACGGCTGGCGGCAACCGCGGCCGCCGATGGCACCGCACCGCTCGTTGCAGCGATGCTGGCGGAGGCCCGGCGCGGGACGGGTCGATCCGCCGGCGACGGCGCATGGAACGGCAACCGCACCGCCGGCGATCGCGGCGCGGCAGTGGCCGCCACGCTGCCGCTGCTGGCAGCCCGCTACCGCGTGCCGCTGACCCGCCGGCCGCAGGACGCCGAGCTGCTGGAGCACCGGCGCCGGGCCAGGCTCGACGTCGGGCTGACGGCCCTGCCGGCCGGAGGGGTGGTGGCCCTGGACGACCTCGTCTTGGCCCGCACCCCGGAGGGCGTCCTCGCGAGCGACTTCGTGACGGGGAAGCGGCTCTGGATGCGGCCGGCGGCACCGGCCAACGACGACGCTGACGGCGGCTTCGACGACGCCACCAGCGGAGGCATCACCGCAGCCGGCGGCCTCGTGTTCGTCATCGAGGGGTCGCCGCGTCGGGAGGGCGTGCGGCGGGGCGGAATGGACCTGCAGCCGGAGGGATCGGCCGGCGCGGGCAACTCGCTGGTCGCCTACGACGTCGCCGCCGCGGGCGGCCGGCGTTGGAGCCTCCCCGCCGCCGGCGCCGAACCGGCGGGCACGTGGTTCCTGGGGCCGCCGCTCGCCGTGGATGGGGACCTCTACGTGCTCGTCGAGGAGAAGGGCGAGGCGCGGCTCGACGTCATCGATGCCGCGACGGGAACCGTGACCTGGACGCAGCCCCTCGCCGAGATCGACGAGCCGCTCGCGGTTGATCATGCCGGCGCCCGCGGCCGCCGACTCGCCGGCCTCACGCCGGCGGTCGCCGACGGCGTGCTCGTCTGCCCGCTGGGTGTCGGCACCGTGATGGCCGTCGACCTCGCGACCCGCACGCTCCGCTGGGCCTTCCATTACGCGATCCCGGCCGACGACGGTGGGGCCGACGCCGGCCCAACGCCGTTCGGACCGAAGACCGCCGGCCTTCCCGGCCTGCCGAGGGACTCGATCCCGGTGATCGCCGCCGGCCGGGTGCTGCTCACGCCTCGGGACTGCGATGATCTCGTCTGCCTCGACCTGAGGAGTGGCAGTCCGGCATGGGCCGACCCGCCGGGAGGCGGACTGAACGTGGCCGGCGTCGTGGACGACACGGTGGTCGTCGTCGGGCGGAACGCCGTGGCGGCACTGGCGATCGCCGACGGAAGTCGTCGTTGGGAGCTGCCCTGGGAGCGGGTCGGGGGCCGGCCGAGCGGCCGGGGCCTCCTCACCCCGACGAGCCTGCTGCTCCCCGTGGATGGCCCAGCCGTCGTCGAGATCGGGATCGCCGACGGCGGAATCCGCGGCCGCAGCGTCGCTCGCGGCGGCGCCGTTCCGGGCAACCTCGTCGCCCACCGCGGCGCCGTGATCTCCCGCGGACTGGGAACGCTCGACGTGTTTCATCAGACCGCCTCGCTGCAAGCGCGACTCGAGGCCGTCGAGGCGGAGGAGTCGGAATCGGCGTGGGCCGCGCACTGGCGCGGCCAGCTCGACCTGGATCGTGGCCACATCGCCGCCGGCCTGGCCCTGCTGAAGACCGCCGCGTCGAGCGGCGGCTTCGGCGGCGGGCCGGAGACCCTGTCGGAGGCGGTCATCGTCGGCATGCGTTGCGACTTCGCCACCGCGGCCCCGGCCTGGCGGGACGTCTGGCAGGTCGAGGCTCGCCGCCCCGGCGGCCCGTCGAGCGGAGCCCGCGCCGTCCTCAGGGCGGCCGTCGACGGATTTCTGCAGAGCGGCGACCTCGCCGCCGCCTGGGAGCCGGCCCGCGAGCTGCTCGCCGTCGACGAGCCTCTGATCGGCGACCCGCCGGTGCCCGACCCGATCGACGAGGCTCTGGCGGTGACGGAGGACCGCTGGCTGGGTGGCAGGCTCGCCGAGCTCGCGATCCGCGGCCCCGAGCCGCTGCGACACCAGATCGACGCGGCCGTGGCCGCGGCCCTCGCTCGCACGGTCGATGGCGACGGCGACGTGCGGCTGGAACGGCTCGAACGCCTCGTCGGCCGGCTCGGCAACCACCCGGCGGCCGCGACGGTGCGGCAAGCCCTCCTCGACGAGTTCGACGCGCGGCTCGCGGCCGGGAGAGATACCGGGGCCGCTGCCCGCCTGTCGCTGCGCCGCGACGTGCTGCGGCTGGCGTTTCCCGCGTCCGCCGCGGAGCCGCCGGCGGCGGACGACGACTGGCCGCTGGGCCGGGTGACGATCGACCGCTCGCAGGCCACGCTGCCGACCGAGCCGGAGCCCGGCCGGAGCCGGCGGCTGCCGCTGGCGTTCACGGCCGACCGGCCGTTCCTCCCGGGCATCGGTCTGGCGCACGACCTGCAGCACGGCTGCCTGCTCGTGCTCGACGGCTACGGCCGACGCATCGCCGAGCCGCTTGCCATCGATGCCGGCCAGTTGCGGCTCGACCTGGGATGGCCGCCGCAGTCGGCCGGCGTGGAAGCCTCGTGCCTGGGCCGCATGCTCTTCGTCCGCTCCGGCGGAGCGGTCTCGGCCTACGATCTCGCCGCGGACTGCGGCGGCCGCAACCTGTGGACGAGGTCGGACGGATCGGCGGCGACCCGCGACCCGGCTGGCGGCTGGATCCGCCCGCTCGACGGTGATGCGCCCGAGGTCGGTGGTCTGCCACTGGGCCTTTCCATGGACGCCGCGGAGCCGGCCGCCGTCAGGGTGCGTGGTGGCGGCGCCCGAATTTCCGGAGTGCTCCACCACGACCGCCGGTCGCTGGCACTCCTCGACCCGTTCTCGGGATGCGTGGCCTGGGAACGGCACGGCCTGCCGCCCGCGTCGGAGCTGGTCTGCGACGATGACTTCGTCACGATCTGCGGACGCGATGGCGAGGAGTCGCTGGTGCTCTCCATGCAGGACGGCCGCCTGGTCCGCACGCTCCGTCTGCCCCCGAGTCGGCAGCGGCTGGGAACGTTCGGGCGGTGGATCGTGGCCACCGTGCCGGCAGCCGACGCCGTGGAGGACGGGGCCGTCGGGCTGCGGCTGGAGATGATCGACCCGGCGACCGCCGAGCGGCAGTCGCTCGGTGACACCGCCGCGGATTCCCGCGCCGTCCTGACGGGGGACCGGCTCCTCGTCATCGACCGGGACGGGCTGCTCACGGCCTACGACCTCGCGCGCCGCCGCGCGGCATTCGAGGTTCGCCTGCCCGACGTGCCGCAGCGGGTCGACTTCCTCCAGGCGATCCCCTGGCACGATCGGCTGCTGGTGGTCGCCGGCAGCCAGGGAGGCGATCCGGCCGCGGCAGGGGCGGGCTCGCGGCGGGGGTCGGCCGGGGGCGGGGATCGTCCGGCGGTCGACGCGGCGGTGTGGGCGTTGGACCGCTCGACCGGCGATCCCGCCTGGCCGGTCCCCGCGACGGTCGCCGGCATGAGCCTGTCGGCCGGGCAGCCGCCGCTGGTGCCGACGCTCGTCTTCCATCGGCACGTCGCGCGGGGAGGGGAACGGCAGCGGCTCGACCTGCTGGCGCTCGACAAGCGGACCGGCCATGCCGTGCTCGCGGAGCGCGGGCTGGTCGTGCATGCCGGTTTCACGGGGGCCGCCGTGCAAGGAGATCCGGAGGCGCATGCGATCTCGGTGCGGGAAGCCGAGACCGGCAGCCGTGGGTTCCTCGTCACCTACACCGGGGTGCCGCAGCCGCCGCAGCGGCCGTTCCAGGCGGACCGGGAGCCGGGCCCGCATCTCGGTCGGTTCGAAGGCCCGCTGGGCCCGCTGCCGGGGAACGGACGCCACCCCGGGACGCCGATGCGTCGTCGACCATGAACCCCGGGTGCCGAGCCGACGTGACCGCACTACCGTGCATCG
>JBIIUP010000223.1:0-4589 GCA_044339885.1 Pirellulales bacterium
GCCGTCCTGCGGCTTGGCCACACGCTCCTGACCCGCGTCGTGAAGGGGGCCACGAGCGGTCCGGCCCTCGTCGCCCTGCTGGGGCTGGGCATGCGCGACGGCAAGAACTTCGTGCCGGTCGACTGGGTGGCGGCGGTGATCGCCGACGCGGTGCAACGGCCGGCCTCCCGTGGGCGGACCTACCATCTCACGCATCCCCAGCCGCTGACCATGGACACGATCGGCCGGCTCGTGCAGGAGGCGGTGGAGGCCTATTCACAGGACGCCGCCCCGGACGACCCCGACCTTCGCGACGAGTCGTGGTTCGCCGAGAGCCTGCGGTCCCAACTCGACATCTACCGGACCTACCTGCGGAACGACCCGGTCTTCGATCGCACGAACCTCGACGCCCTGGCCGGGCACCTGCCCTGCCCTCCCCTCGACATGCCGGCGCTCATGCGGATGGCGAAGTTCGCCATCGAGCACGACTTCGGCCGGCGGCCCGCGGTTCCCTCCGCCGTGGCCCGGCCCGTCGGCCGGCGTGAGCCCGCGGTCGTCGGCCGGCGGTAGCCGCCCTGTGGCGGCGGACCGGTGATTCGCCTATTCTCCCCCGTCATGAAACCGACACTTCTCGTCCTCGCCGCCGGCATGGGCAGCCGCTACGGCGGCCTCAAGCAGATCGACCCGATGGGTCCGTCGGGGGAAACGATCCTCGACTATTCCGTGTTCGACGCGGCGCGAGCCGGTTTCGGCAGGGTCGTCTTCGTGATCCGTCCTGACTTCGAGGCGGCCTTCCGCGACCGCGTCTGCAGCCGCTTCTCCGGACGGATCGACACCGCCCTGGCGTTTCAGACCCTCGACCGCCTGCCCGCGGGATTCGGCGTCCCGCCGGGGCGGGAGAAGCCCTGGGGCACGACCCACGCCATTCTCTGCGCCCGCGACGAACTGACCGGCCCCTTCGCGATGATCAACGCCGACGACTTCTACGGTCGCGATTCGTTCGCGGTGCTCGGCCGCCGGCTCTCCGCGCTGCCGGTCGACTCGACGGCCTACTGCATGGTGGGCTTCACGCTCGCCAAGACGCTCTCGGCACACGGCACGGTCGCCCGCGGAGTCTGCCGGACTGACGACCGCGGCTTCCTGGCCGACATCGAGGAGCTCACCCACGTGCGGCGCACGGCGGAGGGGGTCGAGAACGCAGCCCCCAACGGCACCCGACGGCTCACCGGCGAGGAGCCCGTGTCGATGAACATGTGGGGATTCACGCCGCGGATCCTGCCCCAGCTCGACGACGAGTTCCGCGAGTTCCTCGTCCGCCACGGCACCGAACCAAAGAGCGAGTGCTACATCCCCCTGTGCGTGGGCAACCTCGTGAAGTCGAGCCGGGCGACCTGCGAGGTGCTGCGGACCTCCTCGGCCTGGTTCGGCGCCACCTACAGCGAGGACAAGCCGGCGGTCCAGGCGAGCATCGCGGCCCTCGTGGCCGCGGGCGACTACCCGGCCCGACTCTGGGGCTAAGCCGCGTCCGGTTCAGATGGTGCGGCGGAGCCAGAGGCCCGACAGCAGGAACGTGATCCCGCTCGACAGCAGGTTGATCCCCACGAGCACGCCGAGCAGCACGCCGGCCTGGTTCGCCCGGCTCGTGAGGAGGATGCCGCCGAGGACCGCCGTCACCAGACCGTCGGCCAGCAGCCAGCCCCAGGGAAAGTCCCGCGGGAGCGAGAACGCCGCGGCGAGCTTGGCAGCGGCCTCGACGAGGATCACGATCCCCAGGAAGGTGACCAGTGCGTGGACGCCCTCGACCGGGATCGCGATCATCGCCGTGCCCGCGACGAGCGAGAGCACGCCGCAGAGGAGCGTCAGCCAGAAGCCGCGGCGGGTCCACGTGCCCGCGGCCATGCCCAGCTGGGACAGGCCGGCCGCGACGAGGGCGCCGCCGCACAGCCAGGCGATGACGGTGGACGCCACCCAGGGCGCGGCGATGGAGAGGCCGCCGAGGACCGCCAGCACCGTGCCGATGCCAAAGCTCCAGCGGACGAGGCTCCCGGTGGCGTCGTGGTCCTCTCGCAGGTCGTACGTCGGCATGGCAGCGTCCTCCTCGGGCGGCGCGGATTCTCCCCGAATCGGAGTCTATCCGCCGGCCGCGGCGCCGGGCATCCGGGCCGTCAGAGCGCCCGGCGATACTTCCGGTTGGGCTTCGCCGGCGCGGCGGCTGGAGTCGGCGCCGCCGGCCGTTCGGTGGCCGGTCGGGACGAACCGCCGGCACGCCCGGCCTGCGGCCGATCGCCGCCCCGTCGGCCCCGGCGGCCGGCGTCTCCACGTCGCGGCTGCTCGCCGCGGGGCCGCTGCCGCCGCGGCTCGTCGCCTGTCGGCTCCGGTCCCGCGGAAGGCTCGTTCCCGCGGTCGATAGTCCGGCCGATGAGCCGCTCGATCGCCGTCAGCCGGGGCCGCTCCTCGTGGTCGCAGAAGCTGAGGGCCGCGCCGACCTGGCCAGCCCGGCCCGTGCGGCCGATGCGGTGGACGTAGGTCTCGGGCTCGTGCGGCAGTTCGTAGTTCACCACGTGCGACACGTGGTCGACGTCGATGCCGCGGGCCGCGATGTCCGTCGCGATGAGCACCGGCGGACGGGGCGACTTGAAGGCAGCCAGGGCCCGCTCCCGCTGGTTCTGCGACTTGTTGCCGTGGATCGCGGCGGCCGGGATGCCGGCCCGGTCGAGGTCGCGGTGGAGCTTGTCGGCCCCGTGCTTGGTTCGCGTGAACACGATGACCCGACCGTCGGCGTTCTCGCGGAGGAAGTCGACGAGCCGGGGCCGCTTCTCGGTCTTGGCCACGAAGAGCACCGACTGCCGCACGGTCTCCGCCGGCGTGGCCTGGGGCGCCGTCTTCACTTCCAGCGGGTCGTGGAGCATCGACTTGGCGAGATCGCGAACCTCGCCGGGCAGCGTGGCGGAAAAGAAGAGCGTCTGCCGCTTGGCGGGCAGCATCCCGACGATCCGACGCACGTCGTGGATGAAGCCCATGTCGAGCATCCGATCGGCCTCGTCGAGCACGAGGAACTCGACGGACCGCAGGTCGACGAGTCGCTGGCCGACGAGGTCGAGCAGCCGCCCGGGGGTGGCGACGAGCACGTCGACGCCCCGCATCATGGCCTTGGCCTGGGGCCCCTGGCCGACGCCGCCGTAGATCACGGCGACGCGGACACCCGCGTGGCGGCCGTAGGCGACGAAGCTCTGGTGGATCTGGCCGGCGAGCTCGCGGGTCGGGGCGAGCACGAGCGTGCGGCAGCGGTGCGGGGCCGGCTCCCGCGGCACCGACCGCATCCGGTCGATGAGCGGCAGGGCGAACGCGGCGGTCTTGCCGGTGCCGGTCTGGGCGCAGCCGAAGAGGTCGCGGCCGGCGAGCACGTGGGGAACGGCCTTGGCCTGGATCGGCGTGGGCGTGGCGTAGCCTTCCTCGGCGAGCGCCCGGAGGAGCGGGCCGGACAGGCCGAGATCCTCGAAGGTGGTCCGGGAAGTCGTGGTCGGGGTGGGCATGGTGGTCATGGGAGTACGGGAAGCCTTTTGGGAAAATGAGGTCGGGAGGGTCGAAGCCGGAACCGGGGAGCGGCGACACCGTGGGCGAAACCCACGACGGCGCGGCGATCCGAACGATGGATCACCGCCTGCCCGGCAGAGGTTCTTCACGGCTGCATGATCCGGACCGATGCCCGGGGCCGCGAAAAACGAGCGCTTCGAGAAGATGCGATCGCGGCACTCAATCCGGCGGCGAGCCGCCAGCCAAGTGCCTTCATCGAATTCGTACGACTGAACCCTACCACGCCGCGGCGGGGGCCGCAACGCGAATGTCGGAGCCGGTGTCGCGGAAGGACCTGGCGAGCCGGGCGCAGGCCAACTGTCCTCGGCCGCAATCGAGGCTCGAAATCGTCGCAATTCCCGCATCTCGGGCGTCCGGACGCTTGCCGCCGGGCCGTAGAATCGGAGGCTCGCAGGAGGCGAGTGGGCCGCCGACGACCGCGTCGCGGCCGCGATGGTCCGGAACGACCCTCCGGAAACGCGATCGCCACTCCGATCGCAATTCATGGACGAGCGCGTGAGACACCTCCGTGGCTGGATCGGCGGCGCGGCCTGTGCGGTCGCCCTGGCCGCGGATCCGCTCCCGGGTGATTCCGCTGCCGCAGCGGAGCCATCCTGTGCCGCGCCCACCGATCTCCGGGAAGGAGCCGACCCGGAATCCGGCTTACCGCCGACCGCCGCACCTGACCGGCGGTTCTACGTCACGGGCATGCTGAGCTCGTCGATCGACGGCGTCGCCGGTGCCGCGTCCGGCGGCCCGCTCTCGGGAGACCTGTTCGCCGGCGACGGCGCGGCCGGCGTCTCGATCGCGCGGCCGCTGGGCGCGGTGCGTCTGGAAGTCGAAGGCCGCGTCGCGGGCGATCCGTCGGTGCCGCAAGACGCCGTTGCCGGTGGCGACCGGGCGGTCGCCGCGTCCGGCAGGCGGGTCACGACCGCCAACGTGTGGCGGGACGTGCCCGTCGCGGGAAACCTCGGCGCCTATGCCGGCGGCGGGCTCGGTGTCGGCCACGCGGCGGCTGCGTTGCCCGGGGGCGGGCT
>JBIIUP010000224.1:0-4571 GCA_044339885.1 Pirellulales bacterium
CCGGACGAGATACTTCGCCTGCGTCGCCTCGGTGAGGTTGCCCGGCTGCGAGTTGGGGTAGCACATCTCGTAGCACTGCTCGAGGGCCACGTCGCCGTAGCCGTTGTCGTCGAGGATGCGGCGGAACGTGTAGAGGCCCCCGTTCATGGCCACGAAGTCGGGCGGCTGGGCCTCCGGCGGCCGGGCGAACGCGCCCGACTCGTTCGCCGCGCACCGCAGCAGCTCCCGCGGGAAGCCGCGCTTGAGGAACGCCTCGACGAGGTGGGGCGGCCCGTTGCCGAACATCACCTTCGCCTCGGGAAAGAACTCCTTGGCCAGGGCGTAGTTGTCGAGCGCCTCCTGCCACAGCGCGTCGAATCGCTTCTGCTCCTCCGCCGAGAAGGCATAGGGCTTGCCGGTGAAGACCTCGGGCGTGCGGGTGACGTGGGGGCCGGAGATCGCCGTCTCGTGGAACACGAGCAGCCGATCGGGCTTGGGCAGGGCCGGGTTCTCGCGGAGCTTGGCGGCCAGCTTCTCGAACTGGGCCCGGCCGTTCGGCCGCGGGACGACGAAGCTCCGCATCCCGAGCGCCGGCTCGTCGAGCACGTACCGCAGGCCGAGCTTGGTCACGAGCTCCAGCCGCAGGGCCGGGTCGCGCGGGGAGTAGTGCGTGCCGGAAAAGTCCCAGGTGCCGAAGGGGTTTTCCGCGACGTGCTTCCGCGTGTTCGGGAGGAGCACGGCGCAGGCGGTGTCGCGGACGAGCAGCGGCGTCTTGCCCCGCATGAGCCGAAACCGCAGTTCGTAGTGGCCCGGCTCGAGGGCGGGCAGGGCGACGCGGCGGCGGTCGATCGGGAAGGTGTGGGTGCGCGTGGCCGGATTGTCGTAGGTCACGAGGGGCACGGTCTGCGTCTGGCCATCATCGCGGACGACGTCGGCCTCGAGCACCAGGCCGAGCGACCGCTCGTTGCCGGTGGAGACGAGCGTGACGTCGAATTCGGGTGCGGCGGGGAGGTGGACGGCGTGGGCCGACGCCGTGCCGCGGACCTCGAGGCGGAAGGGGGCGTGCTCGAGCGTGAGCGCGAGGATCCGCACGCCGCTGGGGAGCCCGAGCGGCCGCCGCTGGAATCGGGCCGGGTCGGGCTGGAGGACGGCCAGCCGCACCGCCTTCGTGATGTCGAGGTCGAGGACGCGGCGGTCCTGGAAATCCTGCGCCAGGGCCCGGCCGATCGGCACCCGCACGAGGAACAGCGACTGCTCGCCGGCCGGCACCACGGCCATGGCGTTGCCCCGGGGTTTTTTCTCCGCGGCCCGCGGCACCGTCGCCGCGAAGTCGTGGTAGACGACGCGGGCCATGCCGTCGATGACGCCGAGACGGAACGTGACCGTGTCGTCGAACGCGGGGTCGTCGTCGGTCGCGGCCAACAGCCAGATGGCGGCGTAGTCGTCCACCGGCACCTGCACGATCGCGCGGGTGGGATCAGGCGGCTGCGAGCGCAGCGAAAACTTCTCGGCGGCCGTGTCGAGCGGCGGGTTCTGGTCGTAGTTCGCGATATAGCCGGGATACTCGGCCGTCTCGTCGCCGGCGGCCTTCCAGCCGAGCGGCGCGACGGAGAGGTGGTCGCTGTCGCCGGCGAGCAGTTCGAACGGCACCTTGCCGACGATGATTCGCGTGGCCCCGCCGGCGACCGCCGGCCGGCCCGTGGCGTTGGCGACCCGATCGAGCGGGACGGGCTCGAACGTGTCACCCGGGCGACACGCGAGCGTCCTCGCGGCCGCCTCCTGGACGGCCTGGGCCGAGCAGACGCACGGATTCCAGCTGGCCAGAAGCGTCAGGGCCGCGCACAACGTCGGCACGAGGCGGTGGAGTCGGTGCATGGAATTCTCCGAGTGAAGGCGAGCAAACCAAAAAGCGGAGGGGGGTGGCCGCCGGTCTGGCAGCGCGGGCATCAGAGCGATTCGAGGTCCACGTGCTGCCGGTCGGAACGGTTGCAGGCCCGCTCGAACACGACCCCGTCGCAATCGAACCGGACCCAGCGGATGGAGCCATCGGCGAACGCCGCGGCGCACCCGCCCGGGTGGGACGAGCCGAACCGCCACGAGCCTGCAGCCGGATTGTTCAAGACGATCGACGGGTGGCGGGCGTCGGGGGCGGGCGGACCCCAGTTGTAGGTGTGAGAGTCTTCGGTCCTCGGGCCGGTGGCAACCACTTCGGAGTCCCAGCCGGCGATGGTATAGGGTTCGTTCTGGTCGTTCGGGCGGACGAAGTCCCGCGGATTGAGCTGCTTCTCGCCGAGCATGAGCGTGTTGGAGAGGCCGTCACTGACGTGAGCCGCACGGACGGACCCCACGCCCGTGCGGATGATGAGCCCCGTCAGCCTGCCGAAGTGGGTGTCGAGGGGAGTCGTCGAACTCGGCCCGTAGCCGGCTTCGGTGCCGGAGGAGCCGGCGTAGTCGGCGCGGGCCGTGCTGTTGTAAAGCGCGACTGGCCGCCGCGTCGGGCAGTACATGCTGGGAATGGGCGTGCGGTGGATCGCGACGTCACCCTCGGCCGTCGGCGGCTGATCGAAGACGGCCTGCCCGTCGATGAACGGGAGGATCTGGAAGGCCCACGACCACTCGGTGCGGTCGAGCGTCGCGGCGCCGTTGGTGCCGCCGCCGGGAAGCGTTGGGCCGTCGGTGCACTGGCGGTGGAGCGGCAGGTCGAAACAGGCATTCTTGCCAGCCGGTGGGAACGAGCCGTTCGCCTCGAGGTAGCCGAGCGTCCCCAGGGCGAGCTGGCGGATGTTGTTGCCGCAGGCGGCCCGCCGGCCGGCCTCCCGCGCGGCCTGGACCGCGGGCAGCAGCAGTGCCACGAGCGTGCCGATGATTGCGATCACGACGAGCATCTCCACGAGCGTGAAGCCGTGGATGCGGCGGATGGCCACGCCGGCTCCGCCGCCGGCGTCGGCCCGCGGCCGGTCGCGCGGCGAGAGTCGGCGGCGGAAAACGTCAGCGGCTGCCATTGGTGGCCTCGGGACGAAGCTCCGCAGGCCGGGTCGCGGCCTCGCCCCCCTGCGCCCGGGCGATCGCCTCCTGCGTCTCCCGCACCTGGTCGGCCGTGACCCGCGCCGGCTCGATCGGGCCGCTGCGGCCACCGCACCCGCTCGCGCCGAGCAGGAGCGTCGTCAGGGTGAGCGTGAACCTCGCCGCGTTGTTCAAGACGTTCCTGCCCATCGAGATCCCGATCCGTTCAGTTCACGACTCTCAGTTCACGACATTCCGCAGCGGCTCGTCCAGGAGCGCCCGGCGGCAGGCGGCCGTGCCCTTGACCCGCATGTCGAGCAGCCCTTCCTCGGAATAGAAGGCGGCGTGCGGGTTGACGATGAGCCGCTCGAATGCCGGATGGCTCCGATCCCGCCAGGCGACCAGCAGCGGGTCGTCGGCCGCCGGCGGCTCCTGCGGGAGCACGTCGATGCCGGCCCCGGCCAGCCGGCCCGAGGCGAGCGCCACCGCGACCGCCGCGGTATCGACCACGCCGCCGCGGGCCGTGTTCACGAGGAACGCCCCGCGCGGCAAAAGCTCGAGCGTGTCGGCGTTGACGAGGTGCCGTGTCTCACTCGTGAGCGGGCAGTGGAGGCTCACGACGAAGGCCTGGCGCAGCAGGTCGGCGAGCGACTCGACCCGGCGGATTCCCAGGGACTTGTCGAACCCGTCCTGCCGGTAGGGATCGTGGAAGGCCACGTCCATGCCCAGGGCCTTCGCGCGGACCGCCGTGGCCATGCCGATCCGCCCCAGGCCGACGATCGCGAACGTGCGGCCCCGGAGGCGGTGCAGGGGCGCGAAGACGTGGTACATCCACGGCTCGGGCCGGTCGCGGAGGCGAGTGTTGAACTGCTGGATGCCGCGGGTGAGGGCGAGCGTCATGCCGATCGCCGTGTCGGCCACCTCCTCCGTGCCGTAGTCGGGCACGTTGGCCACGGCGATGCCCCGGGCGCGGGCACAGGCGTGATCGACGTTGTCGAATCCCACGCCGCAGCGGACGATCAGCCGGCAGGCCTTCAGCCGCTCGATCGTCCGGCTCGAGAGCCGGATGTTGTGGTACATCATGATCGCAGCGGCATCCTCGATGCGGCCGGCGAACTCGTCCTCGTGGTGCGCGTCGAAGGCCTCGACCGTCGCCAGGTCGCCGAGGCCCTCCCGCTCCGGGGCGAGGTCGTCGGCGATGAAGTCGGTGATGACCACCTTGCGTGGGGATCGCGTGTGCATGGGGAGGCCCGGGGCTCGGAGGGGCGTCAGTACCAGCGGAACGGCTCGGGCGCGATCCAGGTCATGACGGTCTTGATTTCGGTGTACGCGTCGAAGCCCTCGGGGCCGCACTCGCGGCCGAGGCCGCTCTCTTTGAACCCGCCGTAGGGGGCGTTGTTGAAGACGAAGTTGTGGACGTTGATCCACACGGTGCCGGCCCGGATGCGGGAAGCGAGCCGCCGGCCGCGGGCGAGGTCGCGGGTCCAGAGGCTCGCCGCCAGGCCGTAGGCCGTGTCGTTGGCAGCGGCGACGAGGGCCTCTTCGTCGGCGAAGGCAGTCACCGGGACCACGGGGCCGAAGATCTCCTC
>JBIIUP010000225.1:0-4562 GCA_044339885.1 Pirellulales bacterium
GCCGCTCGGCGACGTCGAGCGCCGAGGCGACGTACACCGCCTGGCTGAGCCAGGATGCGTTGAGCATCCAGTAGAGGTGGGGAAACCTCGGCGGCCGATTGTGGCCCGCGAGCCGGGCGAAGAGGCGGCGGAGCGGGTTCATCCACGCGGCTCCTCGGCAGCGGCGGCCATGGGAGCCGCCTCGACCCCGCCGCCGCAGTGGTCGGCGACGTACCGCTGGAAGTGGAAGATCCGCTCCTCGCGGGCCGAGACCACGCCGCCGCGCGGCACCACCGGCGAGTTGAGGCCATTCTGGATCCGCGGCAGGATCGACTGCACGAACGTCACCGTGTCGATCCGCGAGCAGGTGAGGCTCGGGTAGGTCCGCAGGTTCATGTAGTCGTGCGTCGGGGTGTCGCCGATGCCGGTGGCGAACGCCTCCTCGGCGTCCGGCGTCACCCCGAAGGTGCCGGCATGGACGCACGAGACGTGGTAGCTCTCCAGCCCGTTCTCGACCCCGACCTTCCAGTTGGCGTCGCACTCCCGGTCCCAGGCGACCACCTGCTCGTAGCGGTCGGAGAACAGCCGCGCGTAGACGGCGTGGCTCTCGCCGAGGAAGCCCGCCAGGTCGGGGGCCTCGGGATCGAGCGACACGAACACGAGCTGACCGCAGAGGGCCGTGCGGTAGGAGGTCAGGCAGAGCATGCCCTTCTGCAGGGGCTTGAAGCTCGGGGCGTCGGGGATGCGGCGGGTGTTGCCCGACTCGTCGTACTCCCAGCCGTGGTACTGGCAGGCGAAGGCCGGATCGTGGCCGCGGGGGCTGCTCGTCAGCTCGCAATACCGGTGGGCGCAGACGTTGAGGAACGTCCTCACGTCGCCGCCGCACCGCCGCACGAGGAGCGGGATCGCCCCCAGCCGCAGGGTGACGTAGTCGCCGTCGCGCGGCAGGTCGGCCGTCGTGCAGACCATGTGCCAGCCGCGGGCGAAGAGCCGCTCGAACTCCCGGTCGTGCTGCTCGACCGAGCGATACGCCTCGGGCGCCAGCAGCTGCGGCAGATGGCTGTCGGAGACGAACATCCAGGGGATGCTACCCAGCCCTGTGGGGAGCCGCAAACCACCCCGCACCCCCTGCGACACCCAATATGCACAAGGGGTTGCCCGTGCCGTCGAGCCGGCGTTGCTGGCCGAGCGAAATCAGGATGATGCAGCGAGGCCAGCACCGAGTGAGCGAAGGGCAGGATGCCCGGAGCGAACGTCCGAGCGAGACGGCACGGGCAACCCCGGCCCCCGCCAAGCCCGTGGATCGAGTCGAAGCCGGATCAGGCCCGCACGGCGAACTCGCCGGCGGCGAGGCTCGGCAGGTTGGTCTGCCCCATGAGCCACAGGTCGACCGCGCGGGCCGCCTCGCGGCCCTCGTGGATCGCCCACACGACGAGCGACTGGCCGCGGCGCATGTCGCCCGCGGCGAACACGCCCTCCCTGCTCGTCATGTAGTCGGCGCCCGTCTTCACGTTGCCACGCGGGTCGAGTTCGAGGCCGAGGTCGGCGATCGGTCCCTGCTTCTCCGGACCCACGAAGCCCATCGCGAGGAGCGCCAGCTGGCACGGCCACTCCTGCTCGGTCCCGGCGAGCTCCTTGAACTTCTGCTGGCCCGTCGCCGGATCCTGATACCACTCGATCCGCACGGTCTTCAGGCCGCGGAGATGCCCCGTGTCGTCGCCCAAAAACTCCTTCGTCAGGATCGCAAACTCGCGGCGGCAGCCCTCCTCGTGCGAGGAGCTCGTCCGCAGCATCTGCGTCCACAGCGGCCACGGGCTGTTGGTCGGCCGCTCCGCCCGCCGCGGATACTTGCCGAGGTCCGGCGGCTGCGGGAGCAGCTCGAACTGCGTGAGGCTCTTGCAACCCTGGCGGTTGCTCGTGCCGTCGCAGTCGCTTCCAGTGTCGCCGCCGCCGATCACGATCACGTGCTTGCCTTCGGCCACGATCTGGGCCGGCACCTCGTCCCCCGCGTTCCGCTTGTTCTGCTGCGGCAGGAAGTCCATGGCGTAATGCACGCCCTGGAGCTCCCGGCCCGGGATCGGCAGGTCGCGGCCGAGCGTGGCGCCGCCGGTGAGCACGATCGCGTCGTACTCGTCCACGAGCGACTGCGTGGGCACCTCCTGCCCGACGCCGGCGCCGCAGCGGAACTCGACCCCCTCCGCCTCCATCTGTTCGATCCGCCGCCAGACCCGCCACTTCTCGAGCTTGAAGTCGGGGATGCCGTACATGAGCAGCCCGCCCGGCCGGTCGGCCCGTTCGAAGACGGTCACGAGGTGCCCGGCCCGGTTGAGCTGCTGCGCGGCGGCAAGGCCCGCGGGCCCGCTGCCCACCACGGCCACCCGCTTGCCCGTCCGCACTGCCGGCGGCTCCGGCACGACCCAGCCCTCGTCGAAGGCCCGGTCGGCGATCGTCATCTCGATCTGCTTGATCGCGACCGGATCCTCGTTGATCCCGAGCACGCAGGCGGACTCACAGGGGGCCGGGCAGACGCGGCCGGTGAACTCGGGGAAGTTGTTCGTGGCATGGAGCCGCTGGCTGGCCTCGTGCCACTGGTCGCGATACACCAGGTCGTTGAAGTCGGGAATGATGTTCCCCAGCGGGCAGCCGGTGTGGCAGAAGGGCACGCCGCAGTCCATGCAGCGGGCGCCCTGCGTCTTCACCTCCTCGGGCGGGAGGATCGTGAGGAACTCGTTGTAGTGCGTCAGGCGGTCGGCCACCGGGGTGTAGCCCGACACCTTCCGCCCGTACTTCATGAATCCGCGCGGCTCACCCATTGACCTTCACCTCCGCCTCTCTCGCTTCCCGTCGTTCCTGCTCCGCGAGCTTCTGCAGCTCCGCCAGCGCCCGCTTGTAGTCGATCGGCATCACCTTGACGAACTGCTTCTGCTCGGTCGGCCACGCGGCGAGGATCGCCTTGCCGCGGCCGCTGTCGGTGTATGCCACGTGCTTCTCGATCCGGCTCTTCACGTAGTCGAGGTCGCCCTGATCGAGTTCCTCGAGAGCCACCATCTCCATGTTGACCTTCGGCCGGAAGGTGCCGGTGGCGTCCCACACGTAGGCGATGCCGCCGCTCATGCCGGCCGCGAAGTTGCGGCCCGTCTCGCCGAGGATCACGGCCCGGCCGCCGGTCATGTACTCGCAGCCGTGGTCGCCCGTGCCCTCCACGACGGCCTCGGCGCCCGAGTTTCTGACGCAGAACCGCTCGCCGCAGATGCCGCGGATGTAGATCTCGCCACTGGTCGCGCCGTAGGCCACCACGTTGCCGGCGATCACGTTGTCCTCGGCCTTGAAGAGGGCGTCGGGCACCGGCCGCACGATCACACGGCCGCCGGAGAGCCCCTTGCCGCAGTAGTCGTTGACGTCGCCGACGACGGTCACCTCCACGCCCGGCACGCCGAAAGCCATCAGGCTCTGCCCCGCCGTGCCGGTGAACCTGATTGTGATCGTGCCGTCGGGGAGGCCCCCCGCGCCGTGCCGCCGCGTCACCTCGCTCGAGAGGATCGTGCCCACGGTGCGGTTGATGTTGCGGATCGGGAGATCGAGCTTCACCGGCTTCTTCTCCTCGAGGGCCGGCTTGCACAGGCCGAGCAGCGTCGTCATGTCGAGCGACCGCTCGATGCCGTGGTCCTGCGACTCCTGGTGGTGCGTCTTGACGTGCTTCTGCACCTCGGGCTTGTGGAGGATCGTCGAGAAGTCGAGCCCCTTCGCCTTCCAGTGGACGATCGCCGCCCGGGTGTCGAGCCGATCGACGCGGCCCACCATCTCGTCGATCGTGCGGAAGCCGAGCTTCGCCATCAGCTCGCGGAGCTCCTCGGCGAGCATGAAGAAGAAGTTGACGACGTGCTCCGGCTGGCCGGTGAACTTCTTGCGCAATTCCGGATCCTGCGTGGCGACGCCCACCGGGCAGGTGTTCAGGTGGCACTTCCGCATCATGATGCAGCCCATCACCACGAGCGACGCCGTGGCGATGCCGTATTCCTCCGCGCCCAGGAGCGTGGCGATGGCGACGTCCTTGGCGGTGCGGATCATGCCGTCGGTCTGGACGACGATCCGGCCGCGGAGGTCGTTCATCACGAGCACCTGGTGCGCCTCGGCGAGGCCGAGCTCCCAGGGCAGGCCCGCGTGCATGATCGATGTCTGCGGGCTGGCGCCCGTGCCGCCGTCGTGGCCCGAGATGAGCACGACGTCGGCCTTGCCCTTCGACACGCCCGCGGCGACCGTGCCCACGCCCACCTCGGCCACGAGCTTCACGCTCACCCGCGCGTGGTGGTTGGCGTTCTTGAGGTCGTGGATGAGCTGGGCGAGATCCTCGATCGAGTAGATGTCGTGGTGCGGCGGGGGGGAGATGAGGCCCACGCCCGGCGTCGAATGCCGAATCCGCGCGATCTCGCGGTCGACCTTGTGGCCGGGCAATTGGCCCCCCTCGCCGGGCTTCGCCCCCTGCGCCATCTTGATCTGCAGCTCCTTGGCGTTGACGAGATAGAGGCTCGTCACGCCGAAGCGGCCGCTGGCCACCTGTTTGATCTTCGAGTTCTTGCTGTCGC
>JBIIUP010000226.1:0-4545 GCA_044339885.1 Pirellulales bacterium
GACGCCGTCCTCCGATCGTTCGGTGCCCGGGGGATCGTGCTCGCCGGCCTGGCGACGGACTACTGCGTCCTCCACACGGCGCTCGATGGCCGCGCACTCGGCTATGGCGTCACGGTGATCGAATCGGGCTGCCGCGGTATCGACCTCGACGGCTCCGTTGCGGCCGCGTGGGACGCGATGGCGAAAGCGGGCGTATGCCGGGCATGAACGGCCCGCACGAGGAGCAGGACGCCCGCGGGCGAAACGTGCCGTCCTACGTGCCGCGGACGGAGTCGCCTCGCACGCCGTCGTCATTCCGGCCGACTGCCTCGAGGGGGCGATGGGTGACGGTCAGATCCTTCAGCATGAAGGACGGACGTGGTGCATCCTGCCCGGCACCCGCACGCGGTGGGGCGGCGCCGGCGCGTCGAGCAGCCGGGCCACCTGGGCGATCACGAGACCGCCCGAGTTCCGCACCGCCTGGGCGATCGGCAAGACCTCGCCGACGATCCGGGATCTGTTCGACCTCACGGGGAGGGTGGCGTTCGTCACCGGCGCGAGCGGCTACCTGGGCGGCCCGCTCGCCCGGGCGGATCGACGTCCTGGTGGACAACGGCCACGAGCACGTCGCGGCCGACTGGCGGACGGTCACGGGAGAGGCGTTCGCACGAAGTCGCCGCTCGGCCGTATGGGCCGGCCGGCCGAGCTCAAGGGCGCCCTCGTGTTTCTCGCCTCAGACGCCTCGAGCTACGTCACCGGGCAAAACCTGCTCGTGGACGGCGGCTGGACTGTCTGGTGAGCGGTCACCGGCCAACGCGTCGCCATCGACCGGATACATGGGTCGGGGACGTTTCCGGAACGGCAGCCGGCCGAAATCGTGCGTGTGAATCGCCCTGGCGTCGACGTTGAATATGCTGCCGGCGAAGGCCTCGAAGCTGGCCCGGAAATGCACGGCCGACTTCACGCCGATGTATTTCATCGCCCGGCAGTCGATGCCCAGCGTCCGGGCGAAGGCCGGGCCAAGCGGCTGTTCGTGGGCCGTGACCAAGACCACGTGCACGCCGTCCTGCTCCAGCCAGCACGACGGGCCCATGGCGCCCGTCAGGCCGGCGTACATCGGGCCGTCGTAGGTGAACGCGCCGTCCGACACGCCGCGCACGACGGCGGTCATGCGGACCGGCGGCCCCTGGACCGGGTCCGACTTGCCTCCCACGTCCACCGTGATGGTCTGCCCGACACCGGCGGCACGCGCCGCCGCGATCGCCTCGGGATCGACGATGTACAAGAGCAGGGCATCCCGCAGCCTCAGATCGACGAACGTCTGCAGGATTTCGGTGGAGTCGCCCGGGGCGCCGCCGCCGGTGTTGTCGGCATGGTCGGCGAGCATGATCGGAAAACGCCCGATCGCCTCGCCCCGCCGCAGTGCGTCCGTGACGGACAGCGGGGGCATCTGCCACCGGTGGCGGTTGGCCCACAGCCAGGAGGCGAATTCGTCGGCCGTGGCGTCGGCGAGGGTCTGGTCGCCGTCGGCGTTCACGATCACGCTCGATCCCATGTTCGGGACGTCCGACCACGCGAAGCCGGTGGCGATGGTGACGGAGAGAATCCCCGGGCGGCGTTCCAGTCGATGCACCATCTCGATCACGTCGCGCATGGGCGAATGCGCGGTCACCTGGCACGCCGTGCTCCAGAACATCGGGATCCCGCGGAACGCCCGCACCGGCCGCACCTCGCCGCGAATGGTGCGGACGATCAGATCGGCCGCTTCCCGGCCGCGCTCGGCCATGTCGACGTGGGGATAGGTGTCGAAGCCGATCACCGCGGTCGCCGCCTGCACGCGGCGATCGCTGTGGTTGGCGTGCAGATCGAAGGTCGCGATCACCGGCACGTCCGGGCCGACGACGGCCCGCACGGCCGCCAGGAAATCACCGTCGGCATCGTCGATGCCCTCGACCACCATCGAGCCGTGTTGATCGAGCAAGACCCCGTCGACCGGTCCCCGGACGTCCTGCTCGTGCCGAAGCAGATCGAGAAACTCGGTCTTGAGCTGCGCGTAGGCGGAGGCCTTGATCAGGCCGCCGGGGTAGGCGAAGCCCCACAGCAACGGGATCGCGACGCAGCCGTGCCGGTCCGCCCCCTCGAGGAAGCCGCCGGCGCAGATGTTGGCCCCCGTGAAGCGTTCGACGATCTCGGGTCCGCGGAACAGTCCGAATCCGGCTGCGAAGTCGGCGACCGTCGTGCGGGTGTGGGCGAAGGTGCTCGTTTCGTGGCTGATCCCGCCGATCGCGATCCGCATGCGACGCTCCCATCACACCCTGGGTCGAAGGACCGTCAGCCGGTCACGCCCCGGCGACGACCTGAAAAACTGGTATCCGTCGGCAATCGGTCGGGCGCGGGCAGTCATGGCGGCTCCCGCTGGGCGGCCAGGAACGCCACCAGGTCGGCCGCCTCCTGGGCCGTCCAGTGGGCGAGCATGCCGGCCGGCATCAGCGAGACCGGTGACCGCTCGAGCGTGTCGATGTCGGCCGCGGCCAGTTCGATCTCCTTTCCCTCGGCGTCCTTGAGCACCACCGTGTCGGCGTCGCGGCGCACGAGGAGCCCCGTGAACGCTCGCCCCTCGGCGGTGACGGCCAGATGGGTCGCGAACTCCGGCGCGATCTTCTGCGACGGGTCGAGGAGGCTCGCCAGCAACTCCGCCGCGCTGCGGCGGACGCCGATGTCCGAGAGCTCGGGACCGATGCGGCCCCCCTGCGTGCCGATGCGGTGACAGCTGCCGCACTTCGACGAGTCGGACCAGAACAGCCCGCGGCCCCGATCGACGTCGCCCGCGAGCCGGAGGATCGCCGCGGGATCCGGATTGGGCCCGAGCCGCGGCCCGCGGCCGTCGGGCGGCAGGAAGCCCTCGTAGAGATCCCGCGTGGTTCCCGGAGGCAGCGCGGCGGCGATCGCGAGGACGCGGTCCTGTTCGTCGTCCGACAGTTCCCGGCGGCCCACGAGCCGGGCGATCTCAACGGCGCAGTCCGGGCGGCCGATGTCGGCACCGAGCGGCGACTCCGCGGGGCGGGGGGGTGCCGCGAGGGAGTCGGCGTCGAGACCCTTGATCCACGCGGCCACGAGTTCGAGCGCGGCTTCGTCCGGGAGTTCCGAGCCCACGTGCGGCATCCGCTCCCGGCCGAACTTGGCCATGCGGTAATACAGCGTGCTCCGCTCCGGATGGCCCGGAACGACGATCCGCGGGTCGGGAAGATCGAAGTCGCCCCGCCGCGGTCGTTCGAGCAGCAGGGATTTTTCCATCGGGGTGTCGGCGCGGAGATCGAAGCCCACGAGGCCGCCGCCGGCGTTGGCCTGGTGGCAGTGCGAGCAGTTGGCGTGCAGGTAGGCCCGGACGCGGTCGGCGACCGTGCCCGAGTCGGCCTCTCGCGGATCGGCGAGGCGGGCCTCGGCCGCCGCGGTGGGCCGGTCGAACGGCGGCAGCGGGGCGTCGTCGAGGTCGTGCCTCACGAGATGCCCCGAGCGGGCCAGCCACACGAGCTGGTTCTCCCGGCCCCCGCGGCCGTCCGACACGTCGCGGTTGAGCTGCCCGAGCTGGAAGGCCAGCGTGTACTTCGGCCACTGGTTGTGGCACTGCATGCACTGGGAGCGATCGTGGAAGTGCCAGAGGTATTCCCGCGGCCCGGCGCCTGCCGCGAGGGGCGCCGCGAGTTCGATCAGCATGTCGGCGCCGCGGGCGGGCACGAGGTCGGCGTCGGACTGGTCGTCCCGCCAGGCGTAGGTGTAGGCCCGCCAGTCGGCCCCGTCGAAATGCAGGAGCTGCGTTTCGATCCGGCGGCGGGTCGCCGGATTGCCCGGCTCCGTGTCGAGCGCGAGCGTCTTGACGAGCACGGCGTCGGCCGGAAAGTGCAGCTGGAACTCGTGCCAATAGACCTGGCTGGCCATCGGCTTGCCGGGCGCCGGATAGACGGTGATGGCGGACGTGCCCGGCAGGGCGAGCCAATGCTCGGCGACGGCGCCGTCCTGCCACTGCGGAGCGTTGATCTCGAAGGGCACGACGCCGGCGGCCGGGAGGTTGTCGGGCACCGAGGCGAACAGGCCGGTGTCGGTGAGCGTGGTTGGAAACGGGGCCGCCGCCTCGCCGGCGGCCGGATTCCGCTCGAGCGTGTGCACGAACCCTGTGTCGTAATCGAGAAAGAAGAGTTCGCCGTCCGGGGCCTCGCCGAACGACACCACCCGGACCGTCGGCCGCGTGATCTCGTCGAGCGACTCGAGCTGCCCTTCGGCGAACGAGGCCGCCCAGAGTCGGCGAAACTCCCAGTCGCCGAACACGTAGCGGCCGACGAGTTCGGGAAACTTCGAGCCGCGGTAGACGAAGCCCCCGGTCACGCTCGCGGCGAGCGTGTGGGGTAGCTCGATGGCCGGCTTCTGGATCGGGGTCGGGCCGAGCCGCTCGTTGGCATGCAACGGATGCGGTCCTTCGAAGGCGCTCCAGCCATAGTTGCCTCCCTTCTCGACGCGGTGGATCAACTCCCAGGAGTCCCACATCACGTCCCCGACCCACAGGTCGCCAGA
>JBIIUP010000227.1:0-4529 GCA_044339885.1 Pirellulales bacterium
GTCCGGCCCCTCGGGACCGACCGGTTAATTCCTCACGGTCGCTCCGGTTGATCCCTCGGGCAGGTCCGGCACCCGGACTGCCCGGAGGAGGCGCCCCAATGATCGCGCACGCCAAAAAGGCACCCGCCCGCGGGCGGCAGTCCCGTCCGGAACCAGTCGCCGCGGAAGTCGCTGCCCGCCGGGCGGTCCTGCGGGCCCGCCGCGAGACGGTCTTCGACCGGGAGATCGACTACGTCGGCTGCCGGCAGTTCTTCCGGGCCGACGCCGAGGCGAAGGCCACGGTGCCCCCGGCCGACGCCGCGGTTCCCCTCGAGCGCCGGTCGGCCGAGGCCCCGGCCGGGGCCGGCGGCCTGACGCCCTACCTCGCCAGCCTCTACCAGACCCGCCTGATCACGAAGGACGAGGAGCAGTATTACTTCCGCCGGATGAACTGGCTGAAGTTCCGCGCCGCCACCGTCCGCGGACGGCTCGACCGCAGCCGGGCGACCACCCGGCAGCTCGACGAGATCGAGGCCTGGCTGGCGGAGGCCGAGACGGTCAAGGCGATCCTCATCACGGCCAACCTCCGGCTCGTGGTCTCGATCGCGAAGAAGTTCGTCGACCCCTCCTGGACGTTCGAGGAGCTCGTCAGCGAGGGCAACGTGGCCCTCATGCGGGCCGTCGAGAAGTTCAACTTCGCGCTCGGCAACCGGTTCAGCACCTACGCCACCTACGCCATCCAGCGGCATTTCTACCGCCTCTCGCACCGCGGCCGGCAGCTCCGCAAGCGGTTCGTGAGTGACGACGACTCGCTCGCCGGCCGAGCCGCACCCGAACCGGCCACCGAGTACCGGTCCGCGGAGCAGATCGCCGTGCTCAAGGATCTGTTTGCCGGCTTCCTCCGGGAGCTCGAGCCCCGCGAGCGGCGGGTCGTCGTGGCCCGCTTCGGGTTCGACGGCAAGCCGCCGCGGACCTTCCGCGAGCTCGGTTCGCAGATGGGCGTCTGCAAGGAGCGGATCCGGCAGATTCAGGGCCGCGCCATGGAGAAGCTGAAGTCACTCGCGGCCGAGGCGGGGCTGGAGCGGACGGTGGGCGACTGGTTGTAGCGGGTGCGCGCTTGCGCCGGGCCGTCCGGACCGGCATGCTCGCTCCGCGGGGAATCGCGGCGGCCGCGATTCCAACGCTTCGCTAACACACGCCGGTCCGGACGGCCCTCCCGCTTGGTGATGTGGGGGAGGATCGGCGGAGCCAAATGGATTGCTACCACACGCCGGTTCGGGTGGGTCCGGTGGTTCGCTCCCGCGCGTCGCTCGGCGGGGTCTTCCCGTATCCTGTGGCGACGACCTTCGGAGCGAGGTGAGCGATGGGACAGCGAGTGCTCGTGATCGGCGGGAGCGGTGGGATCGGATCGGTGGTCGCACGGATGGTGGCCGCGGGCGGCGGGCGGGTGTACCTCGCCGGCCGCGACGCCGGGAGGCTCGCGACGCTCGGGGGCGAGCTCGGCATGCCGCACGGGAGCGTCGAGGCGACCGACCCCGATGCCGTCGATGCCTGCGCGGACGCGGCGGCGGCCGCCCTCGGGGGTCTCGATGGCATCGTGTGCTGTGCAGGCTCGATCCTCCTGAAGCCCGCGCATCTCACGACGACGTCGGAGTGGAACGAGACGTTGGCCGTGAACCTCTCCAGCGGGTTCGGCTGCGTCCGCGCGGCCGGCCGGCTCATGAAGGCCGAGGGGGGCTCGGTCGTGCTCGTGTCGAGCGCCGCGGCGCGGATCGGGCTGGCCAACCACGAGGCGATCGCCGCGGCCAAGGCCGGGATCATCGGCCTGGTGAAGTCGGCCGCCGCCACCTACGCGCGGCAACGGATTCGGTTCAACTGCGTCGCCCCGGGCCTCGTGCGGACGCCCCTGGCCAAGGGGCTCGTGGCGAGCGAGCTGGCGGAGAAGGCCTCGATCGCGATGCACCCGCTGGGCCGGCTCGGCGAACCCGAGGACGTCGCCCGCGCCATCGCCTTCCTGCTCGATCCCGCCCAGGGCTGGATCACCGGGCAGGTGCTCGGCGTCGACGGCGGCCTCGCCGACGTGAAGCCGCGGGGTTGAGCGGACGGATCGACGCGGATTCCCGGTTGCACGGCAACCGGGCTACCGCCGGGCGACCGGCGTGATTCGGCACTTCGGTAGACCGGTCGCCGTGCGACCGGATGGCCGCGCGGGTGGGCGGGCGACGCGAATCCCCGGTTGCACGGCAACCGGGCTACCACCGTGCGACCGGCGTGATTCGGCACTTCGGTAGACCGGTCGCCGTGCGACCGGATGGCCGCGCGGGTGGGCGGGGCGACGCGGATTCCCGGTTGCACGGCAACCGGGCTACCGCCGGAGAGCGGTCGGGGTGGTATCCTCTGCCGCCATGAACACCCACACCACCACGTCCGCCGCGCCCACCTTTCGCCTCTGGCTCATGATGGTCCTGGAGTTCGCCATCTGGGGCGCGTGGCTGCCGCTCATCTGGGGCTACATGGGGGCGGCCGTCGCCGACGGCGGCCTCGGCTTCACGGGAAACCAGATCGCCTGGGTGGGGAGCGCCTTCGCGATCGCCTCCATCATGGGGATCTTCTTCTCCAGCCAGTTCGCCGACCGCACGTTCGCCGCCGAGCGGTTCATGGCCGCCAGCCACTTCGTGGGCGGCCTGGCGATCCTCGCCCTCTATTGGGTCCGCGACTTCCGCACGTTTTTCAGCCTCATGCTCGTGCACGCGATCCTCTACGTGCCCACGATCTCCGTCTCCAACTCCATCGCCTTCACCCACATGAAGAACGCCCAGAAGGAGTTCGGCCTGGTGCGGATGGGGGGCACGATCGGCTGGATCCTCGCCGCCTGGCCGCTGTACTTCGTGCTTCAGGGCAAGACGGGCGCCGCCGCGGTGGCCGCCAGCCGCACGATCTTCCTCGTCGCCGGGATCACGTCGCTGGCCCTCGCCGCCTACAGCCTGACGCTGCCGCACACGCCGCCCAAGAAGACCGCCCGGGGCGCGGAGGGCTTCGCCTGGCTGAAGGCCACGGGCTTCCTCTCCTATCCCTACCTGCTCGTGCTCTTCGCCGTGACGTTCATCGATGCCGTGATCCACAACGGCTACTTCGTCATGGCGGCCGACTTCCTCGGCAGCAAGACGGTGGGCATCAAGCCCGAGTGGATCATGCCCGTCATGAGCATCGGCCAGGTGGCCGAGATCGCCACCATGGCCGTCCTCGGCGGCGTGCTGGCGAAGCTCGGCTGGAAGACGACGATGATCCTGGGCATCCTCGGCCATGCAGCCCGGTTCGCCGTCTTCGCCTTCCTTCCCCAGAACCAGGCGGTGATCATCGCCGTGCAGGTGCTCCACGGCATCTGCTACGCCTTCTTCTTCGCGACGCTCTACATCTTCATCGACGCCGCCTTCCCCAAGGACGTGCGGGCCAGCGCCCAGAGCCTCTTCAACCTGCTCGTGCTGGGCCTGGGCGACCTGGCGGCCAAATGGCTGTTCATCCCGCTGCAGAGCCGGCTGACGACCGACGGCGTGGTCGACTACCGGCAGCTGTTCCTCGTGCCGACATTCATGGCCCTGGCCGCGGCGGGCCTGCTCCTGGTGGCCTTCTGGCCGCCGAAGTGGCTGGCCAGCGGCTCCGAGGTCGAGGACGACCGCGAGACCGAGCCGCAGATCGTCGCCTGATCCAAGCTCCCGATCCGGCGGCCCGGCGGCCGCGGCGCATCCTCCGGGCCGCGGCGGTGGCGTAGAATGTCGGAAACCCCGGAGATCACCCGACCCATGAGCACCCCCGCTGCCGCTCGCGAGTTTCCCGTCGCCGATCCGACCGCCCCGCTCGACGAGATCCACCACATCGCCATCTCCGTGCGCGACGTGGCCGAGGCGGTGGCGTGGTACCGCAAGCACTTCCGCTGCGAGATCGGCTACCAGGATGCCACCTGGGCACTCCTGGAGTTCGGCAACACGCGGCTGGCCCTGGTGATTCCCGAGCAGCATCCGCCGCACATCGGCTTCATTCATCCGCAGGCCGAGCGGTTCGGGCCCTTGAAGGGCCACCGCGACGGCACGAAGAGCTGCTACGTCGCCGACCCGTCGGGGAATCCGGTCGAGGTCCTGGCGCCGATCGGCAGCTGACGGCGGCCCCCGCCGGCTGCCGAGCCGCCGCTGCCCTCGGGGCCGGCTCGCAGCGGGCCGCAAGCCGGCCTTGCGGCCGGCGCGGTGGCTTTCCTATCCTCCCGCCCCCGCCCGCCCCGGTGGCGGCGGCGCCCAGGGAGGCCCGCGCCATGTCGCTCACGCTCGATGGATTGGCCGCGCTCGTCGGTGGCACGGTGGTCGGTGCCGCCGGCGGCACCGTGACGGGTGCGGCGACGCTCGAGACCGCCGGCCCCGCCGACGTCACGCTCGTCGACACCCCCGACAAGCTCCACCTGCTGGCCCGCAGCAGCGCCGGCGCCGCCATCGTGCCCCGGGGATCCGGCCCGCTCGACCGCCCATCGATCGAGGTCGCCGACGTCCACACCGCTTTCGCCG
>JBIIUP010000045.1:0-15972 GCA_044339885.1 Pirellulales bacterium
CTCGGCGTGGGCATGCGGGTCGTGCGGCCGCTGGCCGTGCCGGCCGACGTCGCGGTCCGCCGCCGCTGGTGGGACGCCGACGAGGAAAGCATCCGGCTCGATGCCGCCGACCGCCTGCTCCAGGGCCGCGGCGCCCGCGGGCTCGTCGACCCCCGGCTGCCCGCCGCGGCCGAGAAGCAGGGCATCGGAGGCTGAGGGCCATGCGGCAGACGACGGCCACGATCGTCGCGGTGCTCCTGTCCACCGCCGTCGCGATCGGCGATGGTTGGCCCGATTGGCGGGGGCCGATGCAGGACCGCCACTACGCCGGTCCGCCGCTGCCCACGTCGTTCGACCCCGAGAGCGGCAGGAACGTTCTCTGGAAGAACGACGAGGCGGGCGGCATCTCCACGCCCGTGATCATGGGCGGCCGGCTGTTCACGCTCGTGCGGCACAAGCCGGGCACGCAGGAGGAGGCCGAGAAGGTCCTGTGCCTCGACGTGGCCTCCGGTAAGAAGCTCTGGGAGAACGTCTTCAACGTCTACCTCTCCGACGTGCCCGCCGAGCGGGTCGGCTGGTCGGCGGTCGTCGCCGATCCCGCGAGCGGCATGGTCTTCGCCCACGGCGTCTGCGGGGTGTTCACGGCGATCGACGCGAAGACGGGCGCGACCCGGTGGCAGCGGTCGCTCCACGAGGAGTTCGGCTTCCTCTCGACCTACGGCGGCCGCACGAACGTTCCGCTGGTCTTCGAGGACCTCGTGATCGCCAGCGCCGTGGTCACCGGCTGGGGCGACACGGCCCGGCCCGCCCACCGCTTCCTCGGCATGGACAAGGCGACCGGCGAGGTCCGCTGGATGAACGGCACGAAGGAACTGCCCGAGGACACGACCTACAGCACCCCCTCGATCGCGACCCTCGACGGGCAGGCGGCACTCGTCTTCGGGTCGAGCGACGGCAGCGTCTGGAACTTCCAGCCGCGGACGGGCAAGGCCGTCTGGAACCTCAAGCTCTCCCGCCGCGGGCTCAACGTCGCTCCGCTGGTGGATGGAGGGGACGTGTTCATCTCCCAGGCGGAGGAGAACCTCGACAACACGTCGATGGGCTCGGTCACCCGGTTCAAGGGGACCGGCTCGGGCGACATCACGGCGACCGGCGTCGTCTGGCAGCGGAAGGGCGTGATGGACGGCCGGTCGATGCCGGTCGTGCTCGGGGACCGGGTCTACTTCGTGGACGACGGCGCGAAGGTCTACGCTCTCGACAAGGCGACCGGTGTTCCGGTCGGGAGGCCCGTCAAGCTCCTCGGCACGATCGTTCGCGGCAGTCCGCTGGTGGCAGACGGCAGGCTCCTGATCTGCTCCACGAGCGGCTGGCACGTGCTGGAGCCGACGCCGGAGGGCCTGAAGTTCGTCGACCGGATGCGGCTCGACGAGGAGGACGAGGTGACGGCGTCGCCGATCGCCTGGAACGGCCTGGTGTTCCTCACGACGGGCTCCCGCCTCTATTGCATCGGCGCCGCGCCGGCTGCGGAGGCGGCCGTGTCGCAGCCGACGACGACGGCCCCGCAGCGGGTGTCGGCAACCACGCAGTCCCCAGCCGGGGAGCCCGTCTGGGTGCAGGTGGTGCCGGCGGAAGCGCAGATCGCGGCCACGGCGACGCTGCCCCTGAAGGTGCGGCTCTACGACGCGGGCGGGAGGTTCGTGAAGGAGTCGCCGGCCGAGTTTTCCACGACGGCCGGCAGGGTGGCCGCCGACGGTGCCTACACGGCGCCCGCCGACGGCCACGCCGCCGCGATCGTCACCGCCAAGGTCGGGGGCCTCGCGGGCCGGGCGCGGATCCGTTCGATGCCGCCGCTCCCTTGGACGTTCGACTTCGACGACATCCCCCTCGCCGCCGACCCGAAGACCGGCATCCTCCGGGGCGAGCCGCCCCTCCCCTGGATCGGCATGCGGTATCGCCACGTCGTCCGCGAGGTCGACGGCTCGAACTGCCTCGTGAAGGTCACGACCATCCCCAAGGGGACGCGGAGCCAGGGCTGGATCGGGCCGATCGACCTCCACGACTACGCGATCCGGGCCGACTTCCGCGCCCAGGAGACGGGCGTCGCGCAGGCCGGCGCACCGGCGGCCGCCGGCGGCCGGCCCGCCGACTCAGACGCCGATGCCTTCACCAAGGCCTTCGGAAATCCCGCGGCGCTCGAGAAGGCACGCCTGCCCGACATGGGACTGATCGCGCAGCGGTACACGCTCGACCTCATGGGAGCGGCCCAACAGCTCCAGCTCCGCAGCTGGCCGCCGCAGGTCGCCACCCACTTCTCGAAGACGATTCCGTTCTCGTGGGAGGCCGGCCGCTGGTACACCATGAGGTTCGAGGCCCGCACGGCGGGGCGGGCCGCGGTGCTGCGGGGCAAGGTCTGGCCGCGGGGCGAGCCCGAACCGGCGGCCTGGACGATCGAGGCGACGCACGAGGCCGGCAACCTCCGGGGCAGCCCCGGCTTCTTCGGCAACTCGAAGGACTCCGAGATCGCCATCGACAACGTCTCCGTGGAGGCAGCACCATGATCACGTCGACCATCCTCGCCCTCGGGCTGCTCCTCGCGGCGGCGCCCGCCGCGGCCGAATGGAACCAGTGGGGAGGATCGCCGCAGCGGAACAACGTCTCACCGGCGACGGGCGTGCCGACCGACTGGGAGCCGGGCGAATTCGATCCCGTGACCGGCGCCTGGCAGCCCGAGACGAGCCGGAACGTGGCCTGGGTGGCGAGCCTGGGCAGCCAGTCCTACGGCAACCCGGTCGTGGCCGGCGGCAAGGTGTTCGTGGGCACGAACAACGGCAAGGGATGGCTGAAGCGGTATCCGCCGGAGGTCGACCTCGGCTGCCTGCTGGCCTTCGGCATCGAGGATGGGTCGTTCCTCTGGCAGGACTCCAGCGAAAAGCTGCCCACGGGCCGCGTCCACGACTGGCCGCTTCAGGGGATCTGCTGCGCGCCGCTCGTCGAGGGGGATCGCCTCTGGTACGTCACGAGCCGCGGCGAGGTGAAGTGCCTCGACACCGAAGGCTTCCGCGACGGGGAGAACGACGGGCCGTTCACCGCGGAGAAGGCTCCGGCCGACGACGAGGCCGACATCGTCTGGACGCTCGACATGATGAAGCAGCTCGGCGTCTCGCAGCACAACATGTGCTCCTGCAGCGTGACGAGCGCGGGCGATCTCCTGTTCGTGAACACGAGCAACGGCGTCGACGAGGGGCACATCAACCTGCCGAACTTCGAGGCCCCGAGCTTCCTCTGCATCGACAAGCGGGACGGCAGGTTGCTCTGGGCCGACAACACGCCCGGCGCCAACGTGTTGCACGGCCAGTGGTCGAGTCCGACGTACGCCGAGATCGACGGCGTGCCGCAGGTGCTCTTCGGCGGCGGCGACGGCTGGCTCTACGCGTTCGACGCCCGGGGCGAGGCCCCGGCGGCCGCCGGGACGGGACGGGCCAGGAAGCTCTGGGAGTTCGACTGCAACCCGAAGGAGTCGAAGTACACGCTGGGCGGCCGGGCCGACCGCAACCACATCATCGGCACGCCGGTCGTCCACGACGGGCTCGTCTACATCGCCGTGGGCGAGGACCCCGAGCACGGCGAGGGCGTGGGCCACCTGTGGTGCATCGACCCCACCAAGCGGGGCGACGTGTCGAGCGAACTGGCCGTGAGCGTGAACGACCCGACGCGGCCTCTGCCCCGGCGTCGCGAGCAGGCCGTCATCAAGGAGCAGGGGGAGGTCGCCCGGCCGAATCCGAACTCCGCCGCGGTCTGGCACTACCCCGGCTTCGACGCCGACGGCAACGGCAAGCTCGCCTTCGAGGAGACGATGCATCGCACCTGCGGCACGGTCGCCATCCACGAGGGCCTGCTCTTCGTCGCCGACTTCAGCGGCCTGTTCCACTGCCTCGACGCCAAGACCGGGAGGCCGCACTGGACGCACGACATGCTCGCCGCCAGCTGGGGCTCGCCGCTCATCGTCGACGGCAAGGTGTACGTCGGCGACGAGGACGGGGACATTTCGGTCTTCAGGCTCGCTCCCGGCAAGGAGTTGCTCGCGGAGATCAACATGGGCAACAGCGTCTACTCGACGCCGATCGTCGCCGACGGCACGCTCTACATCGCCAACAAGAGCCACCTGTTCGCGATCCGTGCGGACGCGACCCCCCGCCCGGCAGCCCGCTAGGCCGACCCTGGGACATGTGGAGCGAGCTCTTGGCAAACCACCGGACGAGGCGAAGGGGTCGGCGAACGCTCGAGGAGCCTTGGGTCGCCACGGCCCACAGCGACAATCCGAAGGACCGCGCAGCGGCGACTTTTGCCGCCCCCGAGCCGGCGATACACATACGACGAAGGCACTCTGACCGCTTGTTACCACCTGGATCGTCACAACCCATGGATGACACCCGCGTTTCGCTGCGTCGCCTCCGCCCCCGGGCGATCCCGCTGGCGGTCTGGTTGCTGGCGGCCTGCCTCACGGCGGCCGGCGGATCGGCCGCCGACGTCGACCCGGCGGCCGCGTCGCGGTTTCGTGTCCGGCCGTATCTGCAGAACCCCGCCGCCGACGGCATGACCATCCGCTGGCTCTCCGAGTCGTCTGCTTCGGGGACACTCACCTGCGACGGCAGGACGTCCGAGTCGAAGCCCGTCCTGTGCCACGACCTCGCCTACCGCGATGCCGAGCCGGCCGACATGCAGCACCCGGCGCCGCCGTACCTGCATTCCATCCGGGTCACGGGGCTGGAGCCGTCGACGAGCTATCCCTATGCCGTCACGCAGGATGGCGAGACGGCGAAGGCGGTGCTCACGACCTCTCCCCGTCCCGGCGAGGTCGGTCGCGGCGGCGGCGTGCGGATGTTCTTCTACGCTGACAGCGAGACGGAGCCCGAGTCCAGGAGTTCCCGCGCCGCCTGGCCGCCGACGGCCTCGCTCCCGGGCGGTCCCCGGCCCCGCTGGGTGAAGGACTACCCGGCCGACCAGACGACCGGCTACCGGATGAACCTCGCACTCATCGCCACGCGGGCGGCCGAGAGCCTGCGGGCCGGGAACCCCGTGATCACCAGCGTGGTCGGCGACCTCGTGGCCGCCGGCGGGGAGCAGCGCGACTGGGACGAGTTCTGGCGGCACAATGCGGGCAGCTTCGGCACGCTCGCCTCGCGGGTGCCGCTGGTCGCGGCACTCGGCAATCACGACATCTTCGGCGGCCCCCCCGCCGACGATCCGCTCGTCGACCTGGGGGGCTACGAGGGCCCGGCCACGCTGCTGGCCTCGCGGAGATTCCTCACCTACTTCGAACACCCCGCGAACGGGGCCCAGGACGAGCGTCACGACGGCCGCTACCACCGCGTCGACTTCGGCCCGGTCACCCTCCTCACGCTCGACACCACCAACGGCGGCAGCGACGACGGCCCCGACGACACCAACCACGAGCTCGACCGCAAGGACGCGCCCCACATCCCGGATTACGCGCCGGGCTCGGAGCAGCATGCCTGGCTGAAGCGGGAGCTCACCGCCGCCCAGGCACGCGGGGCGATCGTGTTCGTCCAGTTCCACCACGCGCCGTTCTCCAGCGGTGCGCACGGCCGCCCGCCCGGCTTCGGCGGGCGGCAGACCGAGCATCCCGGCCAGCCGATGCGGCTCCTCGCCCCCCTGTTCCGCGAGCACGGCGTCCGCGCGGTGTTCTCCGGCCACGACGAGATGTACGAGCATTCGGCGGTCGACGGCATCCACTACTACGACGTCGGCATCGGCGGCGACGAGCTGGCCGCACGCGACCCGTCGGTCTTCAACGACCGGCAGATCTTCGTCTCCGACGACCACGCCCCCGAGCGGTGGAACGGCGACGTCCTCCAGTCCGGCGGCCGGCACTACGGCCACGTGGAGGTCGACATCGAGCGGAACGACGCGGGGGGTTTCACGGTGACGATCACGCCGGCGTACGTGTTCCCGCTGCTCGACGCGACCCAGCCCGGCACGATCTCCGGCTGGGAGCGCCGCACCTACGAGGACGTCTACCGCTTCGACGTGGCGGCGCCCGACCCCGACGCCAAGGCGGCCGCGGAAACCACGGCGGCCCGAGGGGATGCCTCGTGAAGCCGGCCGGCGGCATGGCCGTTCTCTGGGTGGCCGCCCTCTGGGTGCCCGCCCTCGCGTCGACCGTGCGGTCCGCCGCCGCCGGAGATGCCGCCGTGCCGGCCGATCTCCTGCTCGGTGCCCGGCGGGTGGCCGTGCTCGGCGACTCCATCACCCACGACGGTCGCTGGCTCGCGGGCCTCGTCGCCTGGATGGAGGCTGCCGGCACCTCGGCCGAGGTCGTCGACGTCGCCCTGCCGAGCGAAACCGTCTCGGGGCTCAGCGAGGCCGGCCATGCCGAGGGCAGGTTTCCGCGGCCGGACCTCGCGGAGCGGCTCGACCGCGTGCTGCGGCTCGCGCGGCCGGACGTCGTGCTGGCCTGTTACGGGATGAACTGCGGCATCTACGAGCCGCTCGACGCCGGGAGATTCGCGAGCTTCCGCGCCGGCATGGAGCGGCTGCACGCCGCGGCCGGGAAGGCCGGAGCGACGATCGTCCACCTCACCCCGCCGGTCTACGACGGCCGGCCCGGCGCCGGTCACCCCGCGGGCGACACAGACTACGACGCGGTCCTGACGGCCTATTCGGAATGGCTGCTCTCCAAGCGGGCCGACGGCTGGCTGGTGATCGACGTCCACGGTCCGATGAAGGACCTGCTCGCCGCGAGACGGGCCGAGGACCCGGGGTTCACGTTCTCCCCCGACGCCGTGCACCCGGACGACGCCGGCCACTGGGCGATCTGTCGGGCGGTCCTGGCCGGACTCGGCGCAGGACCGATCGCCACCGCCGAATCCCCCGCCTCGCTGGCCCCCTTCCTGCCGGAAGTGACGACGCGGCTCCGGCTGCTCCGCGATGCGTTCGTCGCCGCGGCGGGCCACCTCCGGCCCGGCCTGCCGCCGGGCCTTCCCGTGGCCGACGCCGAGGCCGACGCCCGGGCGATCACCACGTCGCTCCGGTCGCGGCGTCCGTGGCTGCTGGGCTCGAGGCAGCCGAGCGGCGAGTGGCTGGCGGCCATCGCCTGGCAGCGGCCCGCGCAGGTCGATCCCGGACCTGCACCGGCCGGGCCCGCGCCGGTGCCGGCCGATGCTGTCGTGCTCTTCGACGGCGCGAGCCTCGACGCCTGGGCCGGTGCCGCCGAATGGACGGTGGCCGACGGCATCGCCACGGTGGGCCGCGGCAACATCCAGACGATCCGCAGCTTCGGCGACTGTCAGCTGCACGTCGAATTCCGCATGCCCCTGCCGGCCAAGGGGCAGGGACAGGGCCGGGGCAACTCCGGGGTCTTTCTCATGGGCCGCTACGAGATCCAGCTGCTCGACTCCTTCGAGGATGGCACCGCCGCGCCGCTCACCTACCCCGACGGCCAGTGCGGCGCCCTGTACAAGCAGCGGCCGCCGGCGGTGAACGCCTGCCGCCCGCCCGGCGCGTGGCAGACCTACGACATCCTGTTCACGCGGCCGCGGTTCCATGCCGCGGGGACGCTCGCCAGTCCGGGGCGGGTCAGCGTCGTGCACAACGGGGTGGCGATCCACTCCGACACCGTCATTCTGGGGAGCACGCTCTGGCACGAGCCCCCCGCCTACGTCGCCCATGCCGACTCCCTGCCGCTCATGCTCCAGGACCACGGCAGTCCCGTTCAATTCCGCTCGATCTGGGTCCGGCCCTACGAGCCGATCGCGCCGGAGGTCGACGGCGACCGCTGATACGCCTCACGGCGCGGCTCCGCACACGGGTCGACCCCGGCCGCGCGATTCCCCCCTTCTGCGGCTCGCGGCGGAAATTTTTTCCGGCGCGGCGTAACCGGGTTGGTCCGCGGTGGTTCCCGTCCGCGTCGCGGGTCGTAAGTCGGGAAAAGCCGCCGCGGACCGACCGCCGGGCCCCTTGCGGACGGCTCGGGACGGCCCTTCAATCCCGGACCCACGGCAGGACGCGGCGGACGCGGCCTGCACGCGGGGCGGACTTCTCACCAGGGAAAGGGTGCACCATGAAGCTCATCACGACCATCTCGGCGCGGCGGGGCCGCGCACTGCTCATCGCCGCGTGTGGCGGCTGGCTGGCCGGCGGCCTGGCCATCGCCCCCGCCGCCACGCCGACCCGGGAACTCGTCGCGCCGGACGCCGTGCAGCGGATCGATGACTACGGCGCGGCGATCGAGGCCGCGCGGGCCTCAGGGGCGATGCTCCTGGTCTCCGTCGAGCCGCAGACGGGTGACCCGGGGGACATCGTGGGCGCGCATCTGGAGCGGCCGGACGTGCAGCAGCGGTTCGCCGGCTCGGGCACGCCCTGGGTCTTCTGCCGCCTCGGGATGCACGACGGCGCCGCGACGCTCGTCAACGATCCCGCCCTCGTCGAGATGCGGCACGGACCGGGCGTGTTCGTGGTCGACCACGCCCACCCGCGGTACGCCGGCAGGATCGTCTCGATCC
Organism: Pirellulales bacterium; assembly: GCA_044339885.1. Classification (GTDB taxonomy): domain Bacteria; phylum Planctomycetota; class Planctomycetia; order Pirellulales; family UBA1268; genus QWPN01. The sequence continues at coordinate 8,502 of JBIIUP010000045.1, forward strand.
TGCCGCGGACGCCGGGCAAGTACTACCGTTTCGCCGTGCCGCACCTGGACGAACTGGCCACGCTCCCGGCGGGCTCGCTCACGCAACGCTCGATGGTGCTCGCCGTCCGGCTGCACCCCGAGAATCCCCAGAGCACGCAGGGCAGTTGCGACCCGCGGCTCTGCAGCGAGGCCGAGAGTCACTCGGCCCACCAGGCGCGGATCCGCCGCCAGGGCCACCACGGCTGGGACGTCCGGTCGCAGCGGATCGGCGGGGCGGGCTCGGCCGCGGAGGTCTGCGCCGAGAGCTGGGAGAACCAGGATCTCCTCGACTCGTGCGTCGATTGCGTCGCCAGCTGGCGGCAGTCGTCGGGCCACTGGCAGGCCGTCCGGAGCCCCCAGTCCGCCTACGGCTACGACATCCGCCGCGGCGGCAACGGCATCTGGTACGCCACGGGGATCTTCATCCGCTGACGCGACCGGACTCCCGCTCTCCGGCAGCCCGCTCCCCCGGCCGCCCGGCCGGAGGGCCGCCGGGAGCGGCGACCTCGGTCGCCGGGAGGATGAAGATCTTGCCGTCGCCCATGCGGCCGGTGCGGGCGGCGGCGGTGATCCGCTCCACGACCTCGTCGACACGGGCGTCGTCCACCCAGAGCTGGATCTCGACCTTCGGCAGGAACGCCAGCGAGTAGTCGCTGTCGCCGTATTGGTCGAGGTAGCTCTTCTGCCGGCCGTAGCCCTTCACCTCGCGGACCGCGCAGGCCTCCAGCGGCGCCAGCCTGAGGGCCTCGAGAACCTTCTCCGCGAGGAATGGTTTGACGATCGCGATGATTTCCTTCACGCGATCACCTTCGGCTTCGGGGGCGAAGCCACCCACCGTGCGTCCGGCCCCGGGGCCGTCAACTGAAGAAGTTCTCCCCGAAGAGATTCAGCGGCGGGCGGGTCGTGACGGTGATGTCGCCGTTGACCCGCGTCTGGCAGGCCAGCCGCATCGTCGATTCGTTGCCGATGGCAGCCAGCGAGACTCCCAGCCTGGCCGACTCCAGCAGGCCCTTCGGGCTCGTGTTCTCCATGCCCTTGGTGACGAGCACGCGGCAGCTCCCGCAGGTGCCGAAGCCGTGGCAGTTGGCCAGCTTGTGGATGCCGGGATAGAGCTGCACCCCCGCGGCGAGTGCCTCCTTCCGCAGGTTGGCCCCCGCAGGCACCTGGATTTCCTTCTTTTCGTTGATGAACGTGATCGTGGGCATCGGATTCTCTCGATGAAAACGGGCCGCTCGGACGATACTGTAGCCGGCGCGGTGTGGTCCTTCCAGCAGGCCGGACGGGGAAGCCATGGCGGAACTCACGAAATACCAGCGGTCGATCGTCAAGAACTACTACGAGAACCTCGATACCGCCCTGCTCCAGCGGCTCGGCGAGCAGGTGACCGACCTGTACCTCGCCGAAGGCAAGAAGCGGGAGAAGCTCTGGACGGGCATCACCGGGGCGCTCGCCAAGCTCGGCGTGCCCCAGTCGCGGATCGACCACGTCCGGAAGTCCGACGACGCCCGCAGGCTGGCCACGCTCCTGCAGGAGCTTCTGGCGAAGGATTGACCGCCCGGGCGGCGTGCCGCATCCTGTGGGGCTCCGCGACCCCCAGGGCAGCCCCGGCGATGACGCCTCCAGACTCTCCGCCCGCCGCCGCAGCGGCCGACCGCGCCGCGGTCCTCGAGCAGCTCCGCTGGCGGAAGTTCTCCGTCCTCGACGACGGCTTCGTGGCCCTCGTCGACTGCATGGGAGACGACGGCTCCGTGGTGCAGGCCGCGCGGGTCAGCTACGGCGATGGCACCCGGCGGGTGAGCGACGACCGGCAGCTGATCCGGTACCTGCTGCGGCACGCCCACACCACGCCGTTCGAGATGGCGGAGCTGAAGTTCGTCGTCCGCGTGCCGATGGACTGCTGGCGGCAATGGATCCGCCATCGCACGGCGAGCGTCAACGAGTACTCGACCCGCTACTCGCTGGCCATCGACTCGATGCAGTCCACGGCCGGTGAGGAGTGGCGGTCGCAGGCCGCCACGAACCGCCAGGGCTCGGGCGACCTCGTGCCGGCCGCGGCCGGGCAGCGGCTGACGGAGTCCGAGCGCGAGCTGCAGGGCATGGCCCGCCGGGTCTACGAGGAGCGGCTCGCGGCGGGGATCGCCCGCGAGCAGGCCCGCAAGGACCTGCCCCTCTCCACCTACACCGAGGCCTACTGGAAGATCGACCTCCACAACCTGCTGCACTTCCTCGCCCTGCGGATGGACGCCCACGCCCAGCTGGAGATCCGCCGCTACGCCGAGACGATCGGCCGGGAGATCGTGGCGCCGCTGTTTCCGCTCGTCTGGGAGGCGTTCCTCGACTACCGCGTCGAGGCGATGCGGCTCACGCGGCTCGACCAGGGGGTGATCCGCCGGCTGGCCGGCCGGCCGGCCGGCGTTCTGCCCGCGTCCCATGCCGACTTCCTCGCCGCCCAGGATCCCGCCTGGCGGGACCTGCCCCGCAGCCGCGAGCGGGACGAGTGCCTTGCAAAGCTCGTCGCCCTCGGCCTCGTGACCTCCCGGGAGACCTGACCGCATGGCCGCCGGATCCGCCGCCGCCGAACTGCTCGACCTGACCCGGCAGCTTCTCGCCGCCGTCGCCGCCGGTGACTGGACGGCCTACCGCCGCCTCGTGGCCGACGACCTCAGCTGCTTCGAGCCGGAGGCCCGCGGCCAGCTCGTCGAAGGGCTCGCGTTCCACGAGTTCTATTTCAGGCTGCCGGCGGATCCGACGCGGACGGCCCGGCCCGTGACGACGACGCTCGCCTCCCCCCACGTCCGGCTGCTCTCCGACACGGTCGGTCTGGTCGCCTACGTCCGCCTCACGCAGACGCTCGACGACGCCGGTCGGCCGGTCACGAAGCCCTGCGAGGAGACGCGGCTCTGGCAGAAGATCGGCGGCAACTGGAAGCACGTGCACTTCCACCGCAGCCTGCCCTCCTGACGGCGACCGGGCACCGCGGCGGGCGCGGTTGCGGGGCCGGTCAGTCCCGCAGGACGACCTCCACCTCGGCGCCGGGCTCGAAGCGGCGGCCGCCGGCCGGCAGGGCGAGCAGGCCGTCGGCCGTGGCCAGCCCGACGAGATCCGACGACCCCGTCCAGGGCAGCGGCTCGGCCTCGAGCACCGCTCCGGCCTGCGACAGCCGGCACGGCAGGTAGACCGGCCGGTCGGGCGGAGCCTTCGCCGTGGCGACCAGCCGCGCTCTCGCGCGGCGCTGGTGCCAGCGATCCCGGGGCGCGCCCGCGAGGATCTTGAGCGCCGGCCGGACGAAGAGCTCGAAACAGACGAGGCTGCTCGCCGGATTTCCCGGCAGTCCGAAGACGAGCGTGGAGGGGGCGGCCGCCCGCCGCAGGATGCCGAACCACACGGGCTTGCCCGGCTTGAGGCGGACCTTGTGGAACACCTCCGCGACCCCGCATGCCGCGAAGGTGGGCGGCACGAGGTCGAGATCGCCGGTCGACACGCCGCCCGAGAGCAGGAGCACGTCGGCCCCCAGCCCCTGGGCGACCGCGGCGCGGAGCGGCTCGATCCGATCGGGCACGATGCCGAGTTCGATCGGCTCGGCATCCAGCGCCGCGCAGGCGGCGGCCAGCATGGGCCCGTTGGAGTTCCGCGTCTGGCCCCGCACCGGCACCGCGTCGCAGGGCACGAGCTCCGAGCCCGTCGCGAGGATCGCCACGCGGACCCGCGGCACCGCGACCACGTGCGTGGCACCCGCCTCGGCGGCGAGCCCCACCGCGGCCGGCGTCAGCACGGTCCGCGCCGGGAGCACCGCGCGGCCGCGGCGGAAGGCCGTGCCCTGGAGGCCGACGTGCTGCCCCGGCTGAAACCGCCCGTCGCGGAGCCGCACGCGGCCCCCCGCGCGCGCGCCTGCCGTGCCATCCACCGCACATTCCACCGGCACGACCGCGTCGGCGCCCGGGGGCAGCGGGGCCCCGGTCATGATCCGCATGCACCTGCCGAGGCCGACGGCGGCCGTCGTCGCGTCGCCCGCGGCGAGATCCATCGCCACCTCGAGCTCCACGGTCTCGTCGCGGCCGCCCGCCGCGAAGTCGGCGCTCGTCACGGCGAACCCATCCATCATCGCCCGGTCGAACGGCGGCGAGTCGCAGTCGGCGACGACGGGGGCGGTGAGCACGCGTCCCCGCGCGTCGGCCAGCCGCTGCCGTCGCGGCGGCAGCGGGGCCGCCGTCCCCTCGACCAGCGCGATCGCTTCGGTGAGGTCGATCATCCGATCAGGCCCCAGGTGCGAGCGGCGCGGTGGCGAGGAAGGACCGGAGCAGGTCGTAGCCGGCGGGCGTGAGGAAGCTCTCTGGATGGAACTGCACGCCGTAGACGGGGAGCGTCCTGTGGCGGATCGCCATGATCTCGCGGGAACCGTCGGGCGCCGTGGACCAGGCATCGACCTCGAAGTCGCGCGGCAGCGTGGGCGGGTCGATCACGAGGCTGTGGTATCGCGTGGCCTCGATCGGCGTCGGCAGCCCGGCGAACAGCCCCTGCCCCGCGTGCTCGATCCGATCGACCTTGCCGTGCATGAGCTGCTTGGCCCGCACGATCGTGCCGCCGAAGACCTGGCCGATCGACTGGTGGCCGAGACAGACGCCGAGGATCGGCATCCGGCCGGCGAACCGCCGCACGACGTCGCAGGAGATGCCGGCCTCGTCCGGCGTGCACGGCCCCGGGGAGATGACGAGATGCGACGGTGCCTTCGTGGCGATCTCGTCGCCCGTGATCCGGTCGTTGCGGTGCACCTCGACCGTGGCCTGCGGGGCGATCTCGCCGAGCCGCTGGACGAGGTTCCAGGTGAACGAATCGTAGTTGTCGATGAGGAGGATCATGCGTCGGGCACGTGGGGCGAAGGCCGAGGGAGCGGAAGCGTCGTCGCGGCGGCCCAACTTCCTCGTGCCGCCGCCGATTCCGGCCTCCGTCGTCGGGAGTGCGTCAGTCCAGGAGCTCCGCAGGGTGACCTTCGCGATCGACGAGTGGCATGACGTGTGGCTTGTAGATCGTGGTGTAGGCCTCGGCGAGCCGGTGGGCGTCGATCGCCTCCTGGCCGGCCCAGTGCTCGACGAGCGTGAACCGGCGCGGCTCGGCCGTGGAGTGGTAGACGTCGAACCGCAGGCAGCCCGGCTCCGCCCGGCTCTTCCGCATCGCCTGGGCGAGCAGGTCGCGGATCCTCGGCACGTCGGCCGGATCCTTGGCGGTGAGGAGGATGTTCAGGCAGATCATGCGCGGCTTCCTTGGGGGGCGACCGGCCCCCTACTCTACCTGTCCGTGGAAAAAGCCATCCATGGCCTTTTTCCACTTCGCCGACCGGTGAAAACGCCGAGGGTTTCCACGGTCGGCAGTCGTCGCATCCTACTCCGGCAGACTTATCCACAGTCTGCTACCAGCACGATCGCCCCGGCGGAGCCTCCGTCCTGCTGCTGCGACCGCCGCCGGGCGCGGACGCGGATGTACGGGGGGAGAAACGCGGCGCGGTGGGCGAACGAGCCGGCCGTGGCCCCGGGCCGCACGTGATCGGGTTCGCCGCAGTCCTCGATCGTGAAGCCCGCGGCACAGATGCCGCCGAGGAGCGCGGTGAGCGAGTGGATGAACTCGTGAGTGCCTGCTTCCCGCAGCCGCGACGGCGGATCGGGGGGCAGCGGATCGGGGTGCGTCACCGGGAACCGCAGTTCATAACGGCCCGCCGGTCCGGCATCGATCGTCGCCTGGAGGCTGGCCGGGGACTTGTGCTGGCTCACGTAGAGCCCGCCGCCCCGGGTCACCCGCGCCACCTCGCGGAACACCCGGCCCACGTCCGGCACGTAGCAGCTGCTCACCGGATGGACGACGAGGTCGAACCGGCCGGCGCCGAGCATCGACAGGTCGTCCATCGAGCCCTGCACGACCGCGAGTTCGAGCTTCCGCTCCCGGGCCACCTGCCGGTCGAGGTCGAGCATCGCGGGCGAGATGTCGACGACGGTCACCCGGCCGCCGGCCGCCGCATAGAGCGGCCCGTGCTTGCCCCCGCCGGCCGCCAGGCAGAGCACCTCCAGCCCGTCGAGCCGCTCGGGCAGCCACGAGCGGCCGCCGGCAGTCCCGCCCCCGAGCCAGTCGTGCGGGTCGGCGAAGGCGCCGTCGGCCGCCGGCCGGGCCAGGGCGGCCCGGTTCGCCGCGAGCCGATCCCAGGCCCGCGCGTTGTGGTCGAGAACCGCTTCGCGGGAGCGTTCCGGCCCGCTCATCGAGCCCGTCGCCGGCACCGCCGCCACGCCAGCGCCACCGCGATGCCGCCGCTGGCCGCCAGGGCGATCCCCGCCGGCTCCGGCACGGCCGCGACGGGCTGGGCGAACGCGAAGGTCCCGGCGCCGTTCGCCTGCACCCAGCCGTACCAGCCGCCGGGCGTCAGCAGGATGTCGCTGGCGCCCACCTCGGAGTACGTGAACGACATGGCCTGCGATTCCCCCCCGCCCAACCACGCCCCGCCGGCGTCGGCCCTGGTGTAGAGCACGGGATAGGTGCCGTCGTTGAAGTAGTTGTCCGCGATCTCCCGCATGGCCGGCGACCAGCTCGGGGGCAGGCCGGCCTGATCGTAGCTGATCGAGTCGAGGAACACGCCGCCGTAGGCGGCCCAGTAGGTCATCGCGATCGCGAGGCGGTCGTCGAGGCCCGGCGGGGGCGACTGCCCGTTGGCCACCGTCGTGGTGCCGGCGAGCGCGTCCATCATCGCCTGCATCGTCGAGGAGCCGCTCCAGCGGTAGCCCCAGGCGACCGACGTCGGGCTCTCGGTTCCGGAGAACTGCAGCACGAACGCCGCCGAGTTCGTCCCGCTCCCGGCCCAGAGGACGAGATCGGAGAAATCCTGAACCCCCACGAGGTCGGCACGGGCCGAACCGGCGAGGGCGATGGCGATCGTCGCGGCGAGCTGCAGGCGACGGCTTCCCAGCGGCATCATCGAAAACCAACCTTTCCAGGCGCTGCGGGCCCGCGCCCGCCGGGACTCAATGCTCATGGCGATCCCCGGCCGCACGCGTCAGCAGGGCGAGCAGCACCGACTGCTCGATCGACTCGTCCACGAACTCCACGTGTCCGTCGCAGAACACCATTCCGGCCATGCGCGGGTGATCGCTCCAGATCTCGTTGTTCTGGCTGCGGTTGATGCCGTTGGTGTGCAACTGGTCGAAGATGTTCTGCCCGTTGGCCCACTCCGACTGGTACGTCCCGGCGCGGCCCGTGCACTCCGCCACGAGCGCCGTGTGGGAGAGCCCGTCGGTGACCTGCCTGGCTGACGTCGGCCGCTCGTACTGCATCACCCCGGCGTGCTCGGGCAGGGGTTGCGGCACCGGGTAGCCGACGCCGAACATGCCGCCGTAATCGGTGTAGGCGAGGTCGTCCCCCTGGTCCCAGCGACCGTTACGGTTGCGATCGCCGGTCGTGGATCCCGTGCGATTCGT
>JBIIUP010000046.1:0-15934 GCA_044339885.1 Pirellulales bacterium
TCGCCGCCGCGGCCAGGAGGATGACCCAGCCGAAGAGCTCGGAGCCGACGCGTTCGAGCTTCACGTCACGGACGAGTTCCGCCTCGGTTCGCGCCACCGGCGTGTCCGGCCCGAGCGCGGCCGCCAGATCGCCGTCGGCCAGGCGGGTAAAGTCGATGGCGTCGGCGTCCAGGTTCGCGCTGAACCCCGAGGTCACGCCCTCGTCCCCGCCGCCGGCCCGCAGGGTGTAGTTGCCCGGCTGCTGGGTGGCCGTCACCGTCACGGTGCCCCGCTCCTGGTCGACCGCCACGGGAAAGTCGTCGCCGCCGGGCGTGCGGACGAAGGCCGTCGCCAGGTCGCGGCGGTCGAGGTGGAGGACCGCGGCCGCGCCGGCCGCGATGTTCCGCTCGGCGGCGGTGTCGAGCGCGTGGAGGAGCGTCTCGTTGGCGAGCATCACGAAGGGCCAGGGCTCGAAGCCCGTGGCGAGCGTGTTCCAGGCGTCGGGATCGCCGGCCGCCTGCGACGCCGGTGTCGTCAGCACGACGACGGTCCCCTGCCCCACGCGGTGTTCGAGCACCGCCGGCAGGCCGTTGCGGTAGGGGGCGACCACCGTGGTGCCGGGTCCCGTGTCGCCGGCGGGATCGGCCAGCGGCTCGAACTCCCAATGCCGCCGCACGGGGAAGTCCTGCCACGGAACCGCGTCGCCGACCCGCCGGAAGGCGGAGAGGATCGGATGGTCGAGCTTGCCCGGCGCCAGGTAGTTGCCGTCGTCGGGGCTGCGCCACACGCGGACCGGCCGGCCGCCGAGCACCCGCCGCGCCGCGTCGGAATCGAAGCCGGCATCCGCGGCCCGCGGGCCGAGCCAGACCACCAGCCCGCGGCCCGTCGCGACCCACTCGCGGAGCGCCTCCCAGGTCCGCGGCGGCAACGGTGGCGGGTCGACCAGGACGATGCCGCGGGCCTCTGTCCACGGGACCGCGTCGATGGTCGCCACGTCGACGAGCTTCGGCGCGAAGCGGGCCGTCCCGGCGCGCCGCAGCGCCGTCGGGGCCAGCGCCTCGGCCACGAAGACGCCGGTCCGCGCCGCCGGCGCCGGAGCCGCCACGATCACGGCCGTCGGCGGTCCCACGTCGACGGTGAAGAACCGGACGTCGTCCGCCTCCAGGTCGTCGGCGCCGTCGACGAGCAGCCGTCCCTGCCAGGTACCCGGCTGGAGTCCCGCGAGCTCGAAGTCCGCCTGCGCAGAAGCGGCGGCGGTCCAGGCGACGGGCTTCACGGCCCGCCGCGCGTAGCGGCCGTCCGGCATCCGCAGTTCCACGGCCACCGGCCGGCTGGCATCGGGGCCCGCCCGCGCCAGGGCGGCCGAGAGCACCACCGGCGTGCCGGCGGCGACGCGGTCGGCGGGGACGTCGAGGGACTCGATGCCGAAGTTCCGCGGCTTCGCCGCCCCCACATCGACGACGAGCATGCTCGTGGCGTCATCCCGCTCCTCCGCGGCGGCCGGCGCCCGGCCCCAGGCGCCCCGCGAGCAGTCGGTGAACACGTAGAGCTCGCGCCGCGGCTTGTCGCTGGACTCCAGCAGCCTCCGCCCCGCGGCGATCGCGGCCGCGAGGCCGACCGTCGGCGTCGCCGCGGCCAGGCGGTCGATCCGCGCCTCCGCCGCCGCGACCGTCGGCGCGAACGCGGCCGGCCCGCCTCCGGTGTCGAGGACGGCCACGCTGCTGCCGGCCGGCAGCTTGCCGAATAGCACCCGGGCCATCACCACCGCCTGCTCCAGCCGGGTGCGGTTGGCCTCGCGGAGCAGCATCCGCGGGGCGGTGTCGAAGACGAACGCCGCGGCGACCGGCGCCTCGCCGTCGGCGAGCCAGGCCGCCCCCCGCAGCACCGGCCGCGACAGCGCCAGGGCCAACAGCACCAGCGCCGCCATCCGCAGCAGCAACAGCAGCAGGTGCGAGAGCCGCAGCCGCCGCCGATTGGACACCGCCCGCTCCCGGAGGAACCGCAGCGCCGGGAACTCGTGCGGCACGGGCTTCCGCCGCATGAGCAGGTGCAGCACCACGGGGACGGCGACGAGCGCCGCCCCGCCGAGGAGCATCGGAGCGAGGAACGACAGGCCCATGGCGACTAAAACCTGTTCCTGCGGCTCGACAGGTACTCCATGAGCGCCTTGTCGAACTGCATGCTCGTGTCGAGCGGCACGTAGTCGATGCCCGCGCGGACGCAGGTCTCCCGGTAGTCGGCGCGGAACGCCCGCACGGCGTCGACGTAGCCCTTCCGGGCGGCGTCGGCGTCGATCACGAGCCGGTCGATCGCCTCCGGCTCCGTCAGTTCGACCATCCCCTCGAAGGGAAACCGCTCCTCCGCCTCGTCGAGCACGTGGAACAGGATGACGTCGTGCCCCCGGTGCCGCAGCCGCAGCAGCGCGTCCCGGATCGGGGCGGGGTCGGCGAGCAGGTCGCTGAACACCATGACGAGCGACCGATGCCGCAGCATCGCGGCCACCTGGACGAGGCTGCGGGCGACGTCGGTCCGGCCCGCCGGCTTGACCTTCGAGAGCACCGAGAGGACCTGGGCGATCTGCGACCGGCGGGAGCGGGCCGGCAGGCAGGCGTGGAGCTTCTCGTCGAAGACCATCAGCCCGCAGGGATCCTGCTGGTGGATCATCAGCCAGCAGAGGGCCGCCGCCAGCGAGATCGAGTAGTCGAGCTTGGTGAGCTGCTGGCGGTAGGTGTAGGCCATCGAGCGGCTGGTGTCGATCACGAGATACCCCGTGATGTTCGTCTCCGACTCGAACTTCTTGATGTAGTGCTTGTCGGTCTTGGCGTAGACCAGCCAGTCGATGTCCTTGGGATCGTCGCCGGCGGCGTACTTGCGGTGCTCGCTGAACTCGACGGAGAACCCCTGGTAGGGGCTGGCGTGGAGGCCCTGGAGGAAGCCCTTGACGATGAACTGGGCGCGGAGGTCGAGTCGTGCGATCTGCCGCACGACCTCCGGCTTCAGGTATTCCTCGACCGCGCGCACCATGGCGTCACCACGCGACCGGTACCCCGGCCCCCGTCCCGGTCACTTCACGAGCCTGGGAATCTCCGGTTCGGGCGTCTCCCGCACGAGCCGCTCGATGATGGATTCGCTCGTCAGGCCCTCGGCCTGGGCCTGGAAGTTGGTGGCCACCCGGTGCCGCAGCACCGGCACGGCGATCCGCCGCACGTCGTCGAGGGAGACGCTGAACCGGCCATCCATCGCGGCCATCGCCTTCCCACCGTGGATGAGGAACTGCCCGGCCCGCGGCCCGGCCCCCCAGTCGACCAGCTCCCGCACGTAGGCGGGGGCGTGCTCGTCCTTCGGCCGCGTGGCCCGCACCAGCCGGGCGACGTACTTCACGACGTACTCGCTGACCGCCACGCCCCCCACGAGCTTCTGGATGTTGACGATCGCCCGCCCGGAGAGCACCTTCCGCACCTCCGGCTTCTCCGACCGGGTGGTCGACATGAGGATCTGCTCCTCCTCGGATGCCGACGGGTAGCCCACCTTGATGTTGAACATGAACCGGTCGAGCTGGGCCTCGGGCAGCGGGTAGGTGCCCTCCTGCTCGATCGGGTTCTGGGTGGCGATCGTGAAGAAGGGGTCCGGCAGGTGGAACGTCTCCTGGCCGACCGACACCTCCCGCTCCTGCATCGCCTGGAGCAGGGCCGCCTGGGTCTTCGGCGGCGTGCGGTTGATCTCGTCGGCGAGCAGGATGTTGGTGAAGATCGGCCCCTCGACGAAGCGGAAATGCCGCTTGCCGGTCTCGTCCTCCTCCAGCACGTTCGTGCCGGTGATGTCGGAGGGCATGAGGTCCGGGGTGAACTGGACCCGCTTGAACCCCACGTCGAGGATCCGGGCCAGCGTCGAGACCATGAGCGTCTTGGCGAGCCCCGGCACGCCCTCGAGCAGGCAGTGGCCGCGGGTGAAGATCGCCGCGAACAGCTGCTCGATGACTTCGTCCTGGCCGACGATCACCTTCTGCAGCTCCTCCTGCATGAGCCGCCGGTGCTGGGAGAACTCCTGGAGGATTTCGTCGAGCGACTTCGGGCGGGCGCTGGTGGACAAGGCGTTCGTTCCTTCCTGCGGGCCGGCGGGGCCGCACGCCGTGCAGTATCGGCTTTCACGCGCGGGGCGGCAAACGCCCACGGCTCCGGCCGCGAAGCTGGTAGGATCGCCGATCGGGGCGGCCGCCGTCGCGAGCGGCCCCCGGCGAGCCGGTGAATGCCGTGAGAACTCCGACGTCGTGCGGACGGTCCCCGCTCGGTCGCGCCGCGGCCGCTCTCGGCGGCTGCGCGGCCGCCGTGCTGCTGATGGCCGCCCGGCCGGCTCCAGCCGCGCCGCCGCTGGAGCCCGGCGCGATCCAACAGGCGATCGAAAAGGCCCGCGACTGGCTGGTGAAGCAGCAGAAGCCGGACGGATCCTGGGTCGCGATGCGGTCCGACGACCGCCGCGTGGGGGCCACGGGCCTGGCGATCCTGGCCCTGGCCAACGCCGGGCTCGGCGCCGACGACCCGGCCGTGCGCCGCGGGCTCGACTGGCTGCGCGGTCAGAAGGCCGAGGAGACCTACGCCGTGGCCCTGCAGACTTTGGCGCTGGCGATGCTCTCCCCGGCCGCCGACCGGGCCATCCTCGAGCGGAACGTCGCCTGGCTCGAGGCGTCGCAGGTGAAGCGGGGCCGGGCCAGCGGAGCCTGGTCCTACGGCCGCAAGCCGGACGGCGAGAGCGGCGACAATTCGAACTCCCAGTTCGCGCTGCTGGCCCTGCACGAGGCGGCACGGGTCGGGGTGAAGGTCCGCGACGACACCTGGCTCCGGGCCCAGGAGTATTGGGTCGGCTGCGCCAACGCCGACGGCTCGTGGGGCTACACGATGGGGAACATGGCCGGCTCCGGAAGCATGACGTGCGCCGGGATCGCGAGCGTCTGGATCACCGTCGAGCACGTGGGGGCCGCCGCGGCCCGGGCCGCCGGCGACAACGTCGCCTGCTGCGGGGGCGGCGCGTCGCCCAAGCCGCTGGAGCGGGGCCTCAACTGGCTGGGGCGGAGGTTCTCGGTGGTCGAGAATCCGGGCACCGGCGGCCAGACCTGGCTCTTCTACTACCTCTACGGCCTGGAGCGGGTCGGCCGGTTCACCGCCCGCCGGTTCATCGGCGACGCCGACTGGTACCTCGAGGGCGCGCGGATGTTCGTGGGCATCCAGAACGGCTTCACCGGCGAGTTCCCCGGCACCCGGATCGAGGATCCGATGGTGGCGACGAGCTTCGCGCTGTTGTTCCTGGCGAAGGGGCGGCGGCCGGTCATCGTGGCCAAGAGCCGCCACGGGCCCGGCGAGGACTGGAACCGCCACGGCCACGACGTCGCCCACCTCGTGGAGCACGTCGAATCCCGCTGGCGGGACGACTACCCCGCCGGCCTCTCGTGGCACGTCCTCGACACCCCGGCCGCGGGCCGCGAGGACCTGCTCCAGGCGCCGGTCCTCTGGCTCTCGGGACAGGATGCCTTCGACCTCGGGCCGGATGCCGGCGGCCGCATCCGCCGCTACATCGACGAGGGGGGCTTCGTGTTCGCCGAGGCCTGTTGTCCCGAGAGCGGCCGCTTCGACCAGCGGCTGCGGCGGCTCGTCGAGGAGATCTTCCCCGAGCCCGAGTACCGGCTGAACCTGCTCCCCCCGGAGCATCCGGCCTGGCACGCCGAGGAGCTCGTGCCGCCGGAGCTGCAGCGGCCGCTCCTCGGCGTCGACTACGGCTGCCGCACCTGCCTGGTCTACGCGCCTCCCACGGGTGCCGACGGCCAGCCGTCGATGCCCAGCCTCTCCTGCCTCTGGGAGCTGGGGGGAGCGGCGCGGGAGACGCTGGGCCCGAACGTGCGCCGCGAGGTCGATGCGGCGCTGGCGATCGGCGCCAACGTCCTGGCCTACGCCACCAACCGCGAGCTGAAGCGGAAGGACGAGCTCTTCGCGCTGCCGGCCGACGAGGCCGGCCCGCGGGAGGAACTCGACCGCGGCCAGATCGCGATCGCCAAGCTCAAGCACGGCGGCCTCTGCGACGCCGCCCCGGCGGCGCTGGCCAACGTCCTCCGGGCCGCCGCCCGCGAGCTCGGCGTCCGCGTCGACGACACGCCTGTCCAGATCGACCCCGGCGATCCGCACCTCTTCGACTACCACCTCGTCTTCATGCACGGCCGCCAGGGGTTCGCGCTCGACGAAGGGCAGCGGGACCGGCTGCGGAAGTTCCTCGACCGCGGCGGCACCCTCCTGGCCGACAGCGTCTGCGCCTCCGGCGGCTTCACCAAGGCGTTTCGCGACGAGGTGGCCGCGATCCTCCCGGACCGGAAATTGGAGCGGATCCCGGCGAACGACCCGATCTTCACCGCGGGGGACTACGGCGGGTACGACATCCGGGAGGTCACGCTCCGGGAGCCGGCCGGCGGCGACGGGCCGCTGGCCGTGCGAAAGCGGCGGATCGCGCCACAGCTGGAGGGCGTGCGGATCGGCGACCGCTGGGCGGTGATCTTCTCGCCGTTCGACCTGTCGTGCGCCCTGGAGCGGCAGAACTCGATGGAGTGCCGCGGCTACGGCCGGGAGGACGCCGAGAAGATCGCGCTCAACGTGCTGCTCTACTCGCTCCACCACTGACGTCCGGGCGAGCCGGCACGGGCCTCTCTCGCCGCGGGGACTCCTCCGGGCTTCCGGTTCATTCCGCCCCCAACGGAATCGCGCATCTCCATCGTGCCTGAACCATGATTCCAAGAGGGGTTGCCCGTGGCGGAGAGCCGGCGTTGCTGGCAAGCGGAGCCATGGATGGCGCAGCGCAGGCAGCACAGAGTGAGCTACGGCCGGGAAGGCCGGAGCGAACGTCCGGGCGAGCCGGCACGGGCAACCCCGACCCCCAGAACGCCCGCGAATCAGGGTCGACCCGGATCAGCGGTCGTCGCTCGAATTGCCCGTCAGGTAACTGGCGTAGTAGAGCAGCGTGAGGATGCTCTGCAGCGTCCCCGCCACGTAGGTCCACGCCGCGGCGTTGAGCACCCTGTTCACCACCGGCATCTCCGCAGCCGGCACGATGCCCAGGTCCACGAGCTGCGCCTTGGCCCGCTGGCTGGCGTCGAGTTCGACCGGCAGGTTCACCAGCTGGAAGAAGACGGCGCCGGAGAAGAGCAGGATGCCCAGCCACGCGATCGTCGAGAGCGACATCGCCAGGCCGATCATGAACACGAAGAAGCCCAGGCCGCTGCCCAGGTTGGCCGGGCCGACGGCGGCGTTGCGGATCGCCATGAGCGAGTAGCCCTGCGCGTCCTGCAGCGCGTGCCCGGCCTCGTGGGCCGCGATGCCGACGGCGGCGAGCGACTTGCCCGCGTAGACGTCCTGTGACAGCCGCAGCACCTTCTCCCGCGGGTCGTAGTGGTCGGTGAGGTGGCCGGGCATCGTCTCGATCCTCACGTCGGTGGCCCCGGCGGAATCGAGGATGTGCCGGGCCGCGGCCGCCCCGGAGAGCGGCGCCGCCTCGCGGGAGGCGGCCGCGAACGAGGCCTGCACCCGCCACTGGGCCCACAGGGCGAGGAGAACCGCCGGAGCGATCCAGATCATGTACAGGGGATCGAAGTAGAAGCCTGGCATGGACTCTCGAAATCTCCTTGGTGTCGGCTGGCCGCGAACGGTCCCGCCGCGAAGCTATTCTAGGCGGCTCCCGCAGGATGGCCCCGGTGGCCACGTCCTTCATGTACGCAGCCCGACCCTTCCCTGTTCCCCGCCCGGCCGCCCGGTTCCGGCGGGCCGCCGCGGCCTGGCTGGCCTGCCTCGCCGTCGGCTGCGGCGGCCCGCCGGCCCCCCGGGAGGCCCCGGCCATCGACCGGGCGGCCCTCGGCCGGCGGATCGACGCCGCCCTCGCCCACGCCCGCGACGCCCGCCGGCTCGACGCGGGCGTCCAAGGAGCCTGGCAGGTGGTGCACGGCATCCTCGCCTTCGGCCCGGAGTTCCCGCTCGTCCACGACGGCCGCGAGTCGTCGGCCCTCGACTACCTCCTCGGCGGCGGCCCGCTCACCGGCTGGATCCTCCGGCCGGGACATCCCGGCGTGATCGCCGTGGTGGAGCCGGGAAGCACGACCGGCCAGGGCCATCCCGACCAGTGGCTCGGCTACCTCTCGCAGTGCGGCGTGCGCGGAGCCGCCCCCGCCGGCCTGCCGCTCGACACGAAGCTCGTCGTCGCCGGCACCGACTTCACCCTCGCCGACCTGCTGACCCGCGCCCAGCGGGACATCCGGCCCGGCCAGGAGGCGACCTGGACGCTCATGGCGCTGTCCCGCTGGCTGCCCGTCGACGCCAAGTGGACCGCCGCCGACGGTGGAAAGTGGACGACCGAACGGGTCGCGGAGATGGAGGCCAATGCCGAGATCTTCTCGGCCGCCTGCGGCGGTGCGCACCGGCTCTACGGCCTCGCCTGCGCCCTCGACGCCCGGCGCCGCGCCGGAGGGGGCGAGCCGACCGGGGGCTGGGCCGCGGCCCGGGACGTGCTCGAGGACTGCATCGATCGGGCCCGTCGCTTCCAACAGCCGGACGGGAGCTTCTCGATCCATTCGTTCGAGCGGCCGGGCAGTTCGCCCGACGCGGTCGCCACGCTGGGCACGACGGGGCACGTCTTCGAGGTGCTCGCGGTCGCCCTGGATGACGACCGCCTGTCCGAGCCCTGGGTGACCCGCGCCGCCGAGCGGCTCACGACGCTGCTGGAGCGGACGGCGGACGTCGACGTCGAGTGCGGCGCCCTCTACCACGCCGCCCACGGCCTGGCGCTCTACCGCGCCCGCATCGCGGCGACGGCCGACTGAACGGCGTCGACGAGGACGTGCAGGTCGCCGTGCCAGTCGATCGTGACGGCGGACTGCGCGGCGAGGTTCTTCAGCTGCGCCGTGCCGGCGGCAAACTCGTCGCCGCCGATCACCAGCGCCGCCGGGCAGCCGCGGCCGGCGGCCAGCTTGAGCTGCTGCCCCAGCTTCTTCGGCTCGGGAAAGAACTCGACCGCCACGCCGGCCCGGCGGAGCGCCGCCGCGATCCGCAGGTAGTCGGCGAGGTGCGCCGCGTCGAAGTGCACGAGGAACACGTCGGCCGGCGTCGCGACCGTGGCCGGCCCCCGCAGCTCCTCGAGGCCCGCCAGCAACCGGTCGATCCCCAGCGACGCCCCGACCCCCGGCAGTGGCTGCTTCGTGTAGAGCCCGGCCAGGTCGTCGTAGCGGCCGCCCGAGCAGATGCTGCCGAGCGCCGGGAGGTCGTCGAGGAAGCTCTCGAGCACGATGCCGGTGTAGTAGTCGAGCCCGCGGGCGATCGAGGGGTCGATCGCGATCCGCCCCTCCGCGACGCCCGCCGCGCGGGCCCCGGCCACGATGGCCCGGAGGGCCGTGACGCCCGCCCGCCCCTGCTCGGAGTCGCCGACGACCGCCGCCAGCCGCTCGAGCACGGCGTCCGCAGCCCCCTCGAGCCCGGCCATCTCCAGCAG
The DNA here is from genome assembly GCA_044339885.1 of Pirellulales bacterium. Classification (GTDB taxonomy): domain Bacteria; phylum Planctomycetota; class Planctomycetia; order Pirellulales; family UBA1268; genus QWPN01. The sequence continues at coordinate 9,487 of JBIIUP010000046.1, forward strand.
CGCCGCCACCGCGTCGGGCCCCACGCCCTGCGCGGCGAGCTCCGCCCCCACCGCCGCGGGCGTCGCCTTGCCGAGCTTGTCGAGGCTCCGCAGCACCGTCGTGGATCGCTCGGCGAGCCCCAGCCGGCCGAGCACGCCGGCCAGCACGCGGCGGTCGTTGACGCGGATCGTGAACCGCTCCACGCCGATCGCGGCCAAGAGGTCGTGGACCACGAGCACCATCTCGAGGTCCGCCACGGGGCTCGTGGTGCCGATCGTGTCGAAGTCGCACTGCATGAACTCGCGGTAGCGGCCGCGCTGCGTGTTCTCGCCGCGCCACACCGTCGCCATGTGGTAGCGCTTGAAGGGCAGGCCGAGCTCGTGGACGTGCTGGGCGGCGAACCGGGCGAAGGGCACCGTGAGGTCGAACCGCATTCCCACCTCGCGGCCGCCGTGGTCGGTGAACCGGTAGAGCTGCTTGTCCGTCTCCTCGCTCCCCTTGCCGGTGAGGATCTCGAGGTATTCCAGCGCCGGCGTGTCGATCGGCGCGAAGCCGTAGGAGCGATAGACGCCCCTGGCGACGTCGAGCACCCGCTCGCGGGCCAGGGCCTGGGCCGGCAGGTGGTCGCGGAATCCCTTGAGCGTGCGCGGCTCGATCACGGACGGGTTCCGGACGGGAGGGCTCAGAGCACCGGGAGGAGCGGCGGCTTCGGGCTGCGGATCGACGCCCCGCGATTCTTCTTCCTGCGGCCGTCGCCGATCGTCTGGCCGCCGGGGCCGAGGACGGCGTCCATGTATTCCTCGACCTGTTCGGCAGTCTCGAAGTACTGGTCGTAGACCCAGTCGTCCTCGTACTCGCACTCCTTCGTCGTGTACTCGCGGCAGATCTGCGGACGCGTCTCGTAGATGCCGCAGCGGTGGTCGTCCTGGAGGTGCTTGCACTCGGTGTGCACGCAGACGTACCAGTCGCCCTCCTCGGTGAACACGGTCGCGTGCTCGTGGAGCAGGAACCAGCGGATGTACTCGAATTCCTCCCGCGTGGTCGGCGTCTCCAGCGGCAGCGCGAAGTAGCGGCAGCACTTCGCCGTGCAGTACTCGCACAGCACCGTGTCGGCGGGCACGTCGCCCCGCTTCGGCTTGGCGGGCAGTACGGGCAGGGCGATGTCTATCGACACGGGACGAATCTCCGGAGACTGTCGGGGCCGCCACTATAGCGTGTTCCCGGCGGCTTCGCGGGCCGGATATACTGCCCGCCATCGCGAGCTGGCGCGGGAGCGGGAAGGGAGTCGCAGCATGCCGAAACGGTGGCACATCCGCCCCCACGATCGCGCGGCGGTGGCGGCGCTGGAGCGGGCCGCCGGCGTGCCCGGCATCGTCGCGGCGCTGCTGACGGCCCGGGGCATCACCGACGCCGTGGCCGTGAAGTCGTTCCTCTCGGGCACCCTGGCCGACCTCCGCGACCCGGAGACGCTCCCGGGCATTCCCGAGGCGGCCGACCGGATCCTCGCCGCCGTCCGCGCCGGCCGGAAGGTCGTGGTCTACGGCGACTACGACGCCGACGGCATGTGCGCCACGGCGATCCTCGTCGGGTGCCTGGAGGCCCTCGACGCCGAGCCCGCCTGGTACGTGCCCAGCCGCCAGAACGAGGGCTACGGCCTCAACGCCGAGGCGCTGGAGACGCTCGCCCGGCAGGGGGCGGGCCTCGTGGTGACCGTCGACTGCGGGATCACGGGTGTGGCCGAGGCGCGGCGGGCCCGCGAGTTGGGCCTCGAGCTGGTGATCACCGACCACCACACCTTCGGCGCGGAGCTCCCCGCCGCCGACGTGCTCGTCCATCCCCGGCTGCCGGGCACGGCCTATCCCTTCGGCGGCCTGTGCGGCGCCGGCGTGGCCTTCAAGCTGGCCTGGGCGATCGCCACCCGCGCCTGCGGCGCGGCCCGCGTGACGCCGCGGTTCCGCGAGATGCTCCTCCGCGGCATCGGCCTGGCGGCCTTCGGCACGATCACCGACGTCTGCCCGCTCGTCGACGAGAACCGGCTCTTCGTCCGCCACGGCCTCCCGCAGTTGCGGGAGCGCGGGGGGCCCGGCCTGGCTCGGCTCATCGAACTGACGGGCCTCGCGGACCAGTCGCGGCTGGAGAGCGAGCACGTCGCCTTCAAGCTCGGCCCCCGGCTCAACGCGTCGGGCCGGATGGCCACGGCCGCCACCGGCATCGAGCTGCTCGTCACCGGCGACGCCGCCCGGGCCCGCTCCCTCGCCGACTACCTCCACGAGCTCAACGCCCAGCGGGACACCGAGGAGCGGAGCCTGCAGCTCGCCGCGGCCAAGCAGGCCCGCGAGCTCTTCGATCCGGAGGCCGACGCGGCGCTGGTGCTCGCCGACCGCGGCTGGCACAAGGGCGTGATCGGCATCGTCGCCGGCCGGCTGGCCGAGCGCTGGCATCGGCCGGTGGTGGTGATCGCCCGCGACGGGATCCAGGGCGGCCCGGCGACCGGCAGCGTGAGGAGCGTGCCGGGTTTCGACGTCCTGGAGGCACTCAAGGCCTGCGGAGCCCACCTCCTCGGCTGCGGCGGCCACGCGGCGGCAGCGGGCCTCCAGGTCGAGGACGGCAAGATCGACGACTTCCGCCGCGCGTTCGTGGCGGAGGTGGACCGGCGGCTGCCGGCTGAGCTGCGGCGGGCGCAGCTCGCCATCGACGGGGAGACGACGCTCGCCGGGCTCACGCTCGACGCCGTCGTGAAGCTCGAGCAGCTCGCCCCCTTCGGCGAGGGCAACCGCCGCCCGGTGCTCTGCGCGTCGGCGGTCACGCTCGCCGAGCCGGCGCGGCCGCTGGGCCAGGCTGGCAAGCACCTGCAGCTGCGGCTGGAGCAGCACGGCGCCCAGATCCGGGGAGTGGCCTTCGGAGCGGCCGAATGGCTCGACCACCTGCCGGCCCCGGGGCAGCCGTTCCATGTCGCCTTCAAACCGAAAATCAACGAGTTCCGCGGCCGGCGGACCGCCGAGATCGAGGTCATCGACTGGCGGCCCGACGGGATCGACGTGGGCGTCGACCTGCCGGAACTGGCGGCCGCATCGGCCCGGTGACCTGGGAGCCAGCCCGATGCGAACGGGGATGGTGACGATCGTCGCGGCCATCGTGGTCGGCATGGCCTGCACGCCCGGCGTGGTCCGTGCCGACGACTGGCCGCAGTGGATGGGCCCCGGCCGCGACGGCGTCTGGCGGGAGGACGGCGTGGTGACGGCGGTGCCTGCCGCCGGTCTGCCGGTCCGCTGGCGGGTGCCGGTGGCGGGGGGCTATGCGGGGCCGGCGGTGGCCGACGGCCGCGTCTACATCGCCGACTACGTCCGCCGCGAAGGCGAGGTGGTCAACGCGCCCGACGACCGCACGCTCCTCCGGGGCAGCGAGCGGATCCTGTGCCTCGACGCCGCCACCGGCAGGCTGCTCTGGAAGCACGAGTACGACCGCCCCTACTCGATCTCCTACGCCGCGGGCCCGCGGTGCACGCCCACGGTCGCCGACGGCAAGGTCTACACGCTCGGTGCCGAGGGCAACCTCGTCTGCCTCGACGCCGTCACCGGGGCCGTCGTCTGGAGCCGGGACCTCGGCCGCGACTACTCGGCACCGACCCCGATCTGGGGCTTCTGCGGCCATCCGCTCGTGGAGGACGGCTTGCTCGTCTGCCTCGTGGGCGGCCCAGGCAGCGTGGCCGTGGCCTTCGACAAGGAGAACGGCCGCGAAGTCTGGCGGGCGCTCTCGGCCAGCGAGTCCGGATACTGCCCGCCGACGATGATCGAGTCGGCCGGCGGGCGGCAGCTCGTGATCTGGGATGCCGACAAGCTCAACGCGCTGGATCCCGCGACCGGCGGCGTGCTCTGGTCGCAGCCGCTGAAGCCCATGTACGGCATGTCGATCATGGCACCGCAGGTGGCCGACACGCCGACGGGCCGCGTGCTCTTCGCCAGCGGCATCGGCCGCGTCGGGGCCCTGTACCGGCTGGCCGCGGAGCGGCCCGCTGCGACGCTGCTCTGGCGGGGCGGCCCCAAGTCGGCCGTGTACTGCGCCAACAGCACCCCCTTCATCGACGGCGAGACGCTCTACGGCTGCGACTGCGACACCGGGATGCTCACGGCGGTGGAACTCGACACGGGCAGGCGGCTCTGGGAAACACCTGCCGCGACGCTCGGGGGCGAGCGGCGCGGCAAGCACGGCACGGCGTTCCTCGTGCGCCACCGGCCTCCGGGCGGCGGGGCGGGTCTGACCTGGATCTTCAGCGAGACCGGCGACCTGATCCTCGCGCGGCTGACGCCGGACCGCTACGAGGAGCTCGGACGGACGCGGATTCTCGAGCCCACGAACGAGTGCTTCGGTCGGGGGGTGGTCTGGAGCCACCCCGCGTTCGCGGGGCGGTGCGTCTTCGCTCGGAACGACCGGGAACTCGTCTGCGTCTCGGCGGCAGAATGAGCGAAATCCGCAGGAAAAATGTCCTGGAGCCCGGCCAACGCCGCCTGCGACGGGCCTAGTCTTTCAAATCGGAAAGGCCGATGCCGAATGGTTGACTTCGGCTCGACAACCTCCATATAGTACGGATGTCGATTCTCTTTCGCGAGGAAACGCTACTGCCAGCACCCGTCAACCGTCGGTCCCCCAAGGCCCGTTGACCTTCTCGTGCGGCAGGTTCCTTTCTCGGCAGCGTTCTTCGCTGCATCGCGCTTTGCCGCTGTGGCAGGTTTCGTGGCCCGGGTCGTCCGGGGTTCGGGTGCGGCCTTTCATCCGTCGTTCGCGACACCTTTCGAGGCCCTGCCATGAAGACCATTCGCCCTCACGCCCCGTTTCGCCTCCGGCTCGCCGCAGCGGCCTTCGCCGTGGTCGTGTCGAGCCCACTGACCGCGACCGTCCAGGCCGACCCGGTCTTCCAGGGCTATATCTACGGCATCTCCGACGCCAACCTGATCTGGCAGATCAATCCGGGCGCCAAGACCGACAACCCCGTCTATGCGACGCCGCTATCGGGCACGTCGAACGCCCTGGCTTTCGACCGCGACCGCGACCAGATGTTCTTCATGAACAAGACGGGCACCTTCAATAGCCAGCCCTACACCAACGGCCTCTTCCTCTGGAACAAGCCGCAGGGCACGTTCTCGCTCCTCGGTCAGGGGGCCGAACTCGACCTCGCCATCGATGGCGACATCCCCGCCAACGCGACCTTCTACAACGACGCGTTCTGGTTCTTCAAGGAGGGGACGAAGACGCTCGTAAAGACCAGCCTCACGTACACCGGCTCGACGCCGAACGGGATTTCCGGGTTCACGACCTACACGATGGACACCGGCACGTTCGCCCCGTCGGACGAGGTCAACCGGTTCGGCGACATCGCCATCAACCCCAACTCGGGCGTCCTCTTCGGCTACACGGCCAGGGGTTCTGCGCCCGATTTTCTCGGCGGCCAGTTCTACTCGCTCGACCTCAACACGATCACCGGCAGCAACACGCTGGCCAACTACAGCCTGATCAGCACGACCACCGGCACCGGGCTGCAGATCGCCTACAATGCCGACTACTCGATCCTCTACGGCCACAACTACGACGACGGCAAGTGGTTCGAGATCGACACCAACAGCGGCGCCCTGACGGACCTGGAGTTTTCCACGCTCGTTGCCAACAACCGGGGCTTTCGCGACCTCGCCGGTGCATCGGTCGTCGCGGTGCCCGAGCCGGGCACGATGGCCCTGGCGGTCGTCGGCGTCGTGGGCGGAGGTTTCTTCCTGCGGCGTCGCGGCCAGCGGCGGCGGCGGGCCTGAGCGTCCGGTCGAGTCGGCGGTAATGTCGACCCGGGCTGGCTCGGGAATTTCCTCCGGGCCGACGCCGGCGTCGGCCGGCGGTCCTGATCTCGCACGGGCCGCGGCTGCGCCGGCTCCGGTGTTGTCCCGCTCCCGGTGCGCGTGTAGTCTTGGAATTCTCTCGTCGGTGCCGTCCGGTCCGTGGCAGCATCGCAATCGGGGCGTAGCTCAGCCTGGCTAGAGCGCTACGTTCGGGACGTAGAGGTCGCACGTTCGAATCGTGTCGCCCCGACTTGGTTGATTTTCCACTCTCCCGTCTGCCGCAGAGAATGCGGCTTCTTCCGGGAGTCGCGCGGTTCGGGTTTTTCCGACTGCCGTTCCATGCCCCCTGGTTCCGCACCCAAGGACAGGTCGGCCAATGGCACTTCGGCAAGCGACGGCCGAGCGGGGCGGATCACGAGGAGCAACAGCCGGAACCGATCGGGCTTGATGCGACGCTCGCTTCGAGGTGCCGAGGTGCTTCCTGTCCACGCTCAAGGCCGGATTTGTCTCGTCGGCGCAGAACGGCCTTGAAACCGCTCTTCTCGCGGGCCGTCCGCACCGTGGCATGGGATTCCGTCAGAGGCTGTGGATGTCGATCACGGGCAGCTCGTCTATCCGTCCCTGAAAGATTGCCCGGTCGTCGTGGGCC
>JBIIUP010000228.1:0-4501 GCA_044339885.1 Pirellulales bacterium
GCCCGGAGGCGGTCAGGAGCCCGACTTGTTATCCTTCGCGGCGCCCAACTTGTCCAGACGCTGGGCGACGTCCCGGTAGTTGAAGTCGAGACCCGCCAGCGTCGACAGGTATTTCCTGGCCCCGTCGACGTCCTCCAGGCCGCCGGCCAGGACGCCGGCTCGATAGAGGGCCCGCTTCCGCAGTTCCAGTTCCCGATCGGTGAGGGACTCCACGGCCGCCTCGTAGTTCCGCATCGCCAACTGGTACTGCTTGATCTTCTGGAAGCACTCGCCGAGTTCGAGCGAGACGGCCCCCTTCCGCCGCGGGTCCTGGAGCACCTCCTGGAAGTACTTGATCGCCTCCGCGTGGTTGCCCGCCGCCTTCAGCCGCATCGCCAGCTCAAACTTCCAGATCACGTTCTCCGGGTAGCGGCTGCACCGGGCTGCGTAGACCTCGATCTCCTGCTTGAGCTGCGCGGCCTTGAGCCGTTCCACGAGCGCCCGGTTCTCCTCCCCGGCATCGGCGGCGAGTCGTTGTTCCGCGAGCACGACCTTGTGGCGGGCCCAACGGAGCTGCCGATCCTCGACGTGCTCGCGCACCTTCACGTCCCCGCCGGAGAGGGCCAACGCCTTGGCCAGCACCTTCTCCGCCTCGGCCACCGTCGCCTCCCGCTCGAGCAGGTCGGCGAGCTCCAGGTAGGCCTCGATGTTCTCCGCGTTGCGGCCGATCTCGTCCTTCAGCGCCCGAATGCGGTCGGCCGGAGTCACCCCCTGTTCGTCGTCGGCGGCCGCGCCGGGCTTCGCAGGCCGGCCCGTGAGTCCCTTGCCCGAGGCCACGGTCTTCTCCACGCTCAACCGCGCGATCTCGCGATCCGCCTCCTCCGCGAGTCCCTTGATCGCGCCGATCCGACGCCAGCAGGCGATCGCCTGGTCGAACTCCCCGTGGGCCGCGAGGAATCGGGCGCACTGGCGGTTCACCTGCTGGTCCGCCGGGGCGATGTCCAGGGCGAACTTGAGGTACACCCGCTGGGTGTCGGGAAACATGAGGTTGCCACAGGCCTCGGCCATCGCCAGCAGGCAGCCGTGGTCGTAGGGCGTCGCGCGGAGGATCGCGACGCCCTGCTTGAGCACGTCCCGCCACTGGGCCTGCCCGGCGGACTTCTTCATCCCACCACGCGAGCCGGCGGCGAACAGGCCGGAGAGACTCCCGGCCTTCCGCGGGCCGTGCTTCCGCTTGAGGACGCCGAGGAGGGCCTGGAGGTAGACGGCGTTCCCCGGATCGCCGAGGACGCAGATGGCGAACATCTCGATGGCGTAGTCGAGGTTCGGGGACTTGCCCTCGAGGGCCAGCATCGCCCGATTGAAGCACTGCGTCAGGCGGGACCGCTCGGCCGGCGACAGGCTGGCCGAGGGAGTCGGCGCGGCTGGATCGGCCGGGCTCGACCCCGCCGCTGTAGACTCGTTCGGCATGGTCGATGACGATGGAGGTGGGCGTCCGCAACAGCGGTTCGCCCAGAGTCTAGTGGCGATGGCCGCCCGCTGAAACACCCCTCGACGCCCGGCTTCCCCGTCGGACCGGCCGCCAATCCCGGTTGCCCCTCATGGATCACACGACTGACGACGACGGCCCGCCCGTGGGGCGGCCGACCGGCAAGGTCATGTTCGTGGGCGCCGGCCCCGGGGCCGCGGACCTCCTCACGTTCCGCGCTGCCGATCGGCTGCGGCAGGCCGACGTGATCGTGCACGACGCCCTGGTGCCGCTGCCCCTCCTCGACACCGTGGGCCCGGGCGTCCCGCGGATTCCGGCACCCCGCGATCCCGCCGGCGGGGCGGACCCGGGCGAGACCACCGGGCAGCTCCTCGCACGGCTGGCCGCCGAAGGACGGCTCGTCGTGCGGCTCAAGGGGGGCGATCCGACAGTCTTCGCACGGCTCGCGGAGGAGCTCGAGCCCCTGCGGGCCGCCGGCATTCCCGTCGAGTTCGTGCCGGGCATCACCGCCGCGCTCGCCGCGGCGTCCGCCGCCGGCGTGCCGCTCACGAGCCGCGCCGCCGCCTCCAGCCTCACGATCGTCACCGGCCACGAGGCGGGCGACAAGTCGGAGGCCTTCGACTTCCGGCGGCTCGCGGAGTTGCCCGGCACGCTGTCGGTCTACATGGGCGTCGAGCAGGTGGCCCGCTGGTCGCGGGAGTTGCTGGCGGCCGGCAAGCCCGGCACGACCCCCGTGACGATCGTGAGCCGTTGCTCGTGGCCCGACCAGCGGATCGCCACGAGCACCCTCGAGCACTGCACCGATGACTTCTCGCGGCACGGCTGGCAGCCGCCCGCAGTGGTGATCGTCGGCGAGGCGGCGCATGCCCAGCCGGCGCGTGGCCCGCTGGCGGGCCGACGCGTGCTCGTCACGCGTCCACCCGGCCAGGCCGACGAAGTGGCGGCGCTCGTGCGGGCGGCAGGGGGGGAGTGCCTCCACGTGCCGCTGATCGCGATCGAGCCGCCCGAGTCCTGGCAGCCCCTCGACGACGCCATCCGCAGGGCCGACCGGTACGACTGGATCGCGTTCGCCAGCGGCAACGCGGTCCGCGGGTTCGTCGACCGGCTGCGTGCCGCGGGACTCGACTGGCGCTGCCTCGGCTCCTGCCGGGTGGCCGCGATCGGCCCGGCCACCCGGCGCGAGCTGCAGGCGGCGGGTCTCGTCGCCGACCTCGCCCCGGAGTCCTTCAGTTCGGAGGGGCTCCTGACGGCGTTCGCCGATCTTCCCACCGGCAGCCGGCTGCTCTTCGTTCGCGCCGACCGCGGCAGGGACGTGCTGCGGCGGGAGCTCTCCGCCCGGGGCCACGTCGTCGACGAGGTGGCGGCCTATCGGAGCGTGCCGCTGGAGTCGCTCGACGGTGAGTCCCTCGCGGCCGTCGACGCCGCGGGCGTCGACTGGATCACCGTGACCAGTCCGGTGATCGCCGCCGCCGCCGCGCGGGTCTTCGGTGCCCGCCTGGGCCGCTGGCGGGTCGCGAGCCTAAGCCCGCTGACCTCGGCGGCCCTGGAGCGGGCCGGAATCCACCCGACCGTGGAGGCGGAAGAGGCCACCGGCCCCGGCCTGGTCGCGGCGATCGTCGGCCATGCCCCGGCCGCAGGGGATGCGGCACCGGCAGACTCCGCGCAGACGGCCGCGTCGTGATCAACGCCCGACCATGAGGGCAGCGCGTGCGCGGCGGGGCGGGCTCCAGTGCCGCGGTCCCGGGGTCGATACTTCCCGTGACAGCGGCGGGCACCACGGGCGGTCGTCGTCGCCTCGTCGCGGGCCCGGGGGTGATTCGATGGCAGCAGGTTTTGTACCGGCGACCGTGGCCCTGTGCGCTCCGCTGGAGCCAGGCGCCGTCCCCGACGGCCGGCGCGGGCCCGCGGCCGGGATCACCTGGGTGGCCCGGCTCGACGTCCTGACGGCCGGCGGTCCCTGGCAGGGCGTCGACCTCGCCCTGGAGATCGACCCGGCATGGCTCGATTCCAGGCAGGCGCTGCGGGACGCGCTGCGGGCGTCCCGCGTCGCCGTTCCGGGGCTCGACGCGGCGGTCCTGCGGGGGGCCGTCCTGCGACACCACGACCTGCTCGCCGCCGAGGGCATCCGCGTGGTCGTGGTCGACGCCTTCGGCGACGTCCGTCGCGGGAGCCGCCGGCCGGCGCCCGCGGGATGGGCGTGCCGCAACGTGGCCTGGGGCCTCTGGGAGGTGCGGCACGAGCCGCCACGCGGTCGGCGACCGTGGAGCTGGCTGTGGCCGACCGGATCGCTGCCCGCGCCACGCCGCGGGGGCCTGCACGTGCTCTCCGCCGCCGACGGCCGGGGCCGGTGGGGCTCGCAGGTCGGACTCTGGAACGCCTGGGTGGCCCGGCATGCCGCACGGATCACGGTGGTCCCGATCGCCGCGCTGCCGGACCTCTTCGAGGGAGGCCGCTGCGGCTCGCTCGGCGGCTCGGTCCTGCGGGCGGCCTAGGCGGCCGGGGGACGGGGCAGGATCGACCAGCTCAGGTAGCCGCACAGCAGGCTGGCGACGATGAACCCGGCGTCGGCGAGGACGCTCACCCTCTGGAACGGGAAGCCGGCCGCGAGGTCGGCGATGAACAGCACCGCCACGAGCCCCGAAACGATGATGCCGGCGAAGGCGAGGATCCGCGACACGCTGGAAAACGCTCCGGAGGGGCCGGCGGATTCCCCGCCGGCGGACACCGATTTACCATAGCCGTCCCCGGGGGTCGATCCCACGGGGATTTCCGCACGCACCCCGGGACCCGGCCGCCTTCCCGCCGCGACGCGACCGCCGTCCCCACGCCCCGCCGAGGATCGCCGTGCCAGCCACGTCCCGCACCGCCGTCTACACGGGCTCCTTCGACCCGATCACGCTGGGGCACCTCGACGTCATCGGGCGGGCGAGCCGCATCTTCGACGGCATCGTCGTCGGCGTCGGCATCAACCCCGACAAACAGCCGCTCTTCTCCCTGGAGGACCGGGTGCGGCTGGTGCGGGAGAGCGTGCGG
>JBIIUP010000229.1:0-4497 GCA_044339885.1 Pirellulales bacterium
CTCGCGGCGGCCCTCGACGAACAGCCGGTCCACCTCGGGGTTGGAATAGCCGACGTAGTTCCGTCCCGCCCCGGTGGCCCAGATGTTCTCCGAGGAGTCGGGGTCGGTGCCGGAGCCCCAGCCGCCGAAGAAGGCCTGGAACTTCCGCTCCTGGGTGAGCTGCTGGATCACCGTCGCCTCCAGCGGCCGCACGTTCATCCGCACGCCGATCTGCTCCAGGTTCTCCTTCAGCAGCGTGCAGATCTTCACCCGATGCGGCTGCTGGCTGACGAGCATCGAGAACTCGAAGGGCACGAAGCGGCCCTCGAGCTCCTTGTCGCGGACGCCGTCGTTGTCGTGGTCGACCCAGCCCGCCTCGTCGAGCAGCGCCTCCGCCTTGTCGAAGTCCTGACGGCAGGGCTCGACTCTCTTCTTCGAGGCCATCCACGAGTCCGCGGCGAACGGCCCGGTGCAGGGCTGGTAGAGGCCGTAGCAGAGCTGGTCGAGCATCCGCTGGTGGTCGAAGGCGTAGCCCATCGCCCGGCGGACGCGGCGGTCGGCGAAGAAGGGGGTGGAGATGTTCCAGCCGAAGTGGAAGCTCACCCACTCCGGCGCGGTGACCTTCGTGTTCCGCGCGGAGAAGTCGGCGGACGCCGTCTGCGTCGTCCACTGCTCGGGCTGCAGCATCATCTCGTGGATCTCCCCGGCCTTCAGCGCCAGCAGGGAGGTGTTCGGATCCTCGATGATCCGGAAGCGGATCTCCTTGAAGAATGGCACGTCGCGGACCCGCTTCCCGCGGACGGTGCTCCAGTTCTCCCGCCGGCGGAGCACGATCTCCTGCCCCCGCTTGCGCGACACGATCTCGTAGGGCCCGCCGCTGACGGGTGAATCCTCGAGCTTCACGTGCTCGGGGCTATCCTTGAGCGTCGGGTCGGCCTCCCAGGTCGGGCCGTAGACGTGCCGCGGCAGCACCGGGAAGTTCACGTTCCAGACGTTCGTCGCCAGCGGCTCCTTGTGGAAGAACACGACCGTCCGGTCGTCGTAGGCGTGGACACCCCGCATCTGGTCGGTGCCGCTGCGGACCGCCGGCACCGGCACCCGCGGGTCCATGATCACGGTGTAGCTGAAGGCGATGTCGTGGGCCGTGATCGGCCTGCCGTCGCTCCACACCAGGTCGTCCCGGATCACGACCTTGTCGAGCAGCCCGTCGGCGCTCGTGTGCCAGCTGGCGACGGTGTCGGCGCTGGCGAACGGCTCGAGGTCGCGCCCGAAGGAGAACAGGCCGAAGCCCGTGAGCCCGAGCACGTCGAACTCCGCCGACGTGCTGATCATGATCGGGTTGGTGCTGCCGAGGTCGCCGGCGACGTGGCGGTCGATGCGGGCCTCGAGGTCGGCCTGGTCCTTCTCCGGCAGCCTGCCGAGCGCCGACAGGATCCGCGCGTTGGCGGCGGCGGAGTCGTTCTCCAGCGCCAGGGCCTCTTCCGGCGTGGCCAGCACGGGCTCGAGGGCCTGGGCCGCGCGGAGCATCGCAAGGCCGTCGCGGACGGGCCGGTCGATCCACTGGGCCGCGGCGTCGAGGGTGGCCAGCGCCGGCGGCTCGAACTCCTCGGCGGGCGCGTCCGCGGCCGGCGCCGCGTCGGCCGGCCGCCGGGTGGCCGACGTGTCGGGCACCGCCGTGCCGATCGGGTCGGCCGGCCTGCGGCCGCAGCCCGAAACCGCCGGGCCGCTGGCCGCCGCGGCCAGGAGCATGAGGGCCACGGGGAGTGGGAGCCTGGGCGGCATGCGTGCCTCGTGCGCGGGCCGGGAAAACCGCGATGCTACGGGGCCGCCGCCCGGCGGGTCAACGTCCGCGCCGGCGTCGACACCGCGGCCGTTCAGTCGGGGAAGCGGTGTCCGAGCTTCTCGCGCTTCGTGGCGAGATACCGCTCGTTGAACTCGTGCACCGGCGGCAGGATCGGCACCTGGTCGACCACTTCGAGGTCGAAGCCGCCGTAAATGAAGGCGTCTGTCTTCTTGGGGTTGTTCGTGAGCAGCCGCACGCGGCGCAGGCCCAGATCCTTGAGCAGCTGGATGCCGACGCCGTAGTCGCGGGAGTCTGCCTTGTAGCCGAGGGCGAGGTTGGCTTCGACGGTGTCGAGCCCCTGATCCTGGAGCTGGTAGGCCCGGATCTTCTCCACCAGGCCGATGCCGCGGCCCTCCTGGGGCAGGTAGACGAGCACGCCGGCCCCCTCGCGGCCGATCATGTCGAGCGCCAGGTGGAGCTGGTCGCCGCAGTCGCACCGCAGGCTGTCGAGCAGGTCGCCGGTGAAGCACGACGAGTGCAGCCGCACGAGCGGCTCCGCCACGTTGGCGATGTCTCCCATCACGAGCACGATCGGCTGCTGCGACTCGAACTTCACCCCGTAGGCGAGCACGCGGAACCGGCCCCACTTCGTCGGCAGGTCCGCCTCGGCGATCCGCTCGACGAGCTTCTCGCGGGTCCGCCGCTGACGGATGAGCTGCTCGATCGAGATGATCTCCAGACGGTGCTCCCGGGCCAGCGCGAAGAGTTCCTCGCGGTTGGCGCGGTTGCCCGACTCGTCGAGGATCTCGCAGAGCACGCCCGCGGGGGCGAGTCCCGCCAGCCGGGCGAGGTCGACGGCCGCCTCGGTGTGTCCGGCCCGCCGGAGCACGCCCCCTTCCTTGGCCACCAGGGGGAAGAGGTGGCCCGGGCGGACGAAGTCGGCCGGCCGGCTCGCGGGGTCGAGGATCGCGGCGATCGCGGTGGCCCGCTCGGCGGCCGTGATGCCGGTGCGGGCGGTCCGGTGGTCGACCGGCACGGTGAAAGCCGTGCCCAGCGGCGTGGAGTTCGCCTGCACCATCATCGGCAGGTCGAGCCGCCGGGCCACGTCGGGGAGGATCGGCATGCAGACCTGCCCGCGGCCGTGCCGGATCATGAAGTTCACGATCTCGGTCGAGGCCTTGTCGGCCGCACAGACGAAGTCTCCCTCGTTCTCGCGGTCCTCGGCGTCGACCACGATCACGACCTCGCCACGAGCGATGGCCGCGACGGCGGCGTCGATCGTGGAGAAGTGCGTGGGCATCGGAGAATCCCGGGAACAGGGGCGGCTGTTCCTTCAGTATAGATACTAGGATGACATCGCCCGCCGGCGGCGGGCTTTTTCGCGTCCCGGGGGCCCATCAGATGCTCGACCGTGAGGAATACATCGAACAGGCCCACCTGTTCCGGTCGTTCGCCGAGCGGGTGGCCTCGGGCGTCGCCGCCCAGGAGGCGCTGGTCTCGATCTCCCAGGAGGTGCTGGCCACGACGAAGCTGCCGCTGGCGCTGGATTACCTCGTCGGGGAGCTCAAGCACGTCGGCACGCTCTCCTCGGCGATGGCCCGGATGCCGCACTACTTCACGGCCTTCCAGACGTTCGTGGTGGCCGAGGCCGAAGACGAGGAGGGACGGTTCGACATGCGGACGGCCCTGGCGATCCTCGATCGAGAGGCCGCCTACCGCGCCGAGGGCGCCACGCCGCAGGGCCTGTTCTTCTACCGCTTCGAGTGCCTGTCCCGGAACCGCCTCGACTACGCCCGGGGGCTGGAGGCCCTGGGTGACGACGCGATCTTCGACGCCGACTGGCAGGACTGGATCCGCACTGTGGCGCGGCAGGTCGGGCTCGTCGACATGGCCGACCTCGTCTACGTCCGCAGCCCCGAGTACTGGCGGATCCAGCACCGCGACGCGGCCCTCGCGGGGCGGCCCGTGCCGCAGCCGGACCGTCCGATCCTCTTCGGAGATAAGGAGGGCCGCATCGCGCGGGCCAACCGCGGCAAGGACCCGCTGTTCTTCTTCGCGGCGCTGCAGCGGCAGCTCGGCTACCCGCAGGTGCCCAGACCGCCGCGGGCGGCCGCCTCCGCGGAGTCGCCGGCCTTGCTGGCCAGACGGCTGGAGCGGCTGGAGATGCGGGTGAAGCTGCTCGAGGAGGAGGGCCGCGGCGGCATCGATCTGTCGCGGTTCGACCCGAAGAACATGCCGGACGCGCCGCGGGCGGACCGATGACTCCCTCCACCGAACCGCTCCGCGGCGACTTCGCGGCGGTCCGCGCGGCGGCGATCGACGCGGTGCGGCCGGAGACCCTGCTACCCCGCCGCCTCGCGGTGGCGGGTGGTCGGCTGCTGCTCGACGGGGTGGACCTCGATCCGCCGCTGACGGACCTCGGCGGCCGCGGGCGGATCGCCGTCGTCGGGGGAGGCAAGGCAGCCGCCGGGATGGCGGCCGCGATCGAGCGGATCCTGGAGGGCACGGCGCTGGAGGGGCTCGTCAGCGTTCCCGAGGGGCGGGCCGCGGTCGGCGGGCTCGTCGAAGTCCGCGCTACCCGGCCGGCGGCCGCGAACCTGCCGACGGCCGCCGCGGTCGCCGCCACGCGGGAGATGCTCGACAGGCTCGGAACGCTGGGCCGCGACGACCTCGCCATCGTGCTCGCCAGCGGCGGCGGCTCGGCCCTCGTGGCGCTGCCGCGGGCCGGCCTGCCG
>JBIIUP010000230.1:0-4496 GCA_044339885.1 Pirellulales bacterium
GAAGTGGTAGCCCGGTTGCCGTGCAACCGGGAATTCGGGTGCGAGCCGACGCCGTGCGTCGCGTTACCCGCAATCCGGTCGCACGGCGACCGGTCTACCGAAGCCGGCGACCGCTGCGTGAGCCCAGTCGCGGAAGGCGGTAGCCCGGTTGCCGACGTGGTAGCCCGGTTGCCGTGCAACCGGGAATCCGGGTGCGAGTCTTGGCGCGACGGTGATGCCACCCGCAATCCGGTCGCACGGCGACCGGTCTACCGAAGCCGGCGACCGGGCGACCGAATCAGCCGATCGGGCTAGCGATGCACGGCGGACGGGCGACCGCCGCCGCCGCCGGAAACCCGAAGCTGCTCCGGCCGCCCAGCAAACCGCCGCCCCGTTGCCTCGACGCCACGCGGTGATACCATCAGAAGTCCACTTGCCCGAGTGGCGGAATTGGCAGACGCGCAAGATTCAGGTTCTTGTCCAGGTAACTGGGTGGAGGTTCAAGTCCTCTCTCGGGCACTCCGCGACCGAAAGGGTCGCGGCTCGGCCGGGTTCTCGGCCGCCCGGCGGACAGCATCGCCCCCCCTTCCTCGAACCCTCGCGACCAGGCACGTCGCACCAACCGCGGCGGCTGTCGCATCGTGGCGGCAGAGCGAGTCCGAGCCCCGTGGCCAGAGCGGTTGCTGCCCCGCGGCCGCCCGTTACGATTGCGGTGGGGCCGTAGCTCAGTTGGTTAGAGCATCGGACTTTTAATCCGTTGGTCCTGGGTTCGAGTCCCAGCGGCCCCACTTGCTCGCAGGGACGGTTTTCGGGCAATGACCGGCCTCCGAAACCGCCCAGATTCCGCAAACGGACTACCGACGCGCCCGATCTTTGACGGGCCGGCGAGGAAGGTCTAAAAATCGAAGGTTGTCGGGAAGCGGGCGAATCCCCTCTCGCGATGGATCACCTCTTCGAGCCTGCGACGGGAGTTGCAGGATGGAGTCCGCATGTCCCGATCCCACCAAACGACCTCGGGCCGGCGGTCTTCGCGGTCCGCCAGAAACTCCCGCCGCCATCGCGCTGCGGCCCTCCTCGGCGGTGAGCAGCTCGAGGCACGGCTCGCCCTGGCCGCGGCGCCGCAGTTGGTCCGCGACCTGAGCACCGCCGACGACGGCAGCTTTCCCATGGGGTTCACCAGCTTCCGCGGGGCGACCTACTTCGCCGCGCAGGATGCCGAATCCGGCTTCGAACTCTGGAAGACCGACGGCACCGCCGCCGGCACCGTCCGCGTCAGGGACATCTGGCCCGGCAACATCGGCTCTGCCCCGACTGATTTCACGGTCGTCGGCAGCACGCTTTTCTTCACCGCCAGCGACCCCGTCGGTGGCCGCGAACTCTGGAAGACCGACGGCACCGCAGCCGGCACCGTCCGCGTCAAAGACATCCTCCCGGGAGTGGTCTCCGGCTATGACTTTTGGCCAAAAGACCTCACGGCCGTGGGCAACACGCTCTACTTCACCGCCGGGCGAGACCTCGTGCTGGGGCGGCAGCTCTGGAAGAGCGACGGCACCGCCGCCGGCACCGTGCCGCTGACGAGTTTCCCGAATTCGACGAGCGGCGACGACCAGGGCCCGCGCAGCCTCACGGCCGTCGGCAGCACGCTCTACTTCTCCGCCAACGACGGCGTCTCCGGCCACGAGCTCTGGAAGACCAACGGCACCGTCGCCGGCACCGTTCGCGTCAAGGACATCAATTCCGGCGCTGACGGTTCTTCTCCCTACTCCTTCGCCGTCATCGGCAGCACGCTCTACTTCTCCGCCAACGACGGCAGAACGTTTGACGATAGATTCACAGGGGAGCTCTGGCGGAGCGACGGCACCGAGGCCGGCACGTTCCGCGTCGCCGACCTCAACGGCAACCTGGGGGCCGAGATCCGTGACCTCACGGCCGTCGGCTCGACGCTCTATTTTTCGGCCTGGGACGCCCGGGGAGGTGAGCTCTGGACGAGCGACGGCACCGCGGCGGGCACCACGTTCGTGAAGAACATCCGGCCCGATGGCGACAACTTTGGTTCGTCTCCCAGCTCTTTCACCGCCGTCGGCTCGACCGTCTTGTTCACGGCGGCTGACGACCCGGCAAGAGGCGCGCCAGATCAGCTCTGGCGGACCGACGGTACCGAGGCCGGCACGTTCCGCGTCAAGTCCACCGGAAACATCTCTACCTCGCTCACATCGTTCGGGCCGACCGCGGTCGGCGGCCCGCGGGTCTTCTTCACGGTCGAAGACCCCGCGACGGGAGCGGAGCTCTGGACGAGCGACGGCACGGAGGCGGGGACTTTCCTGCTGCGGGACATCCTCCCGGGCAACCCGCACTACAACGAAGGGCCGAAGGATTTCGGCGTCGCGGGCTCGACGCTCTACTTCTCGGCCGAGGACGGCACGACGGGCAGGGAACTCTGGAAAACCGACGGCACCCCCGCCGGCACCGTCCGCGTGCGTGACATCTACAAGGGCACGGAGGGTTCGCTCCTCGACGATTTCACGCCTGCCGGCCGGACGCTCTACTTCACGAAGCGCGATCCCCTCGGCGACCAGGAACTGTGGAAGACCGATGGCAGCGCCGCCGGAACGGTGCGGCTCCGGGACGACTACCAGCCGGACGACAGCTACTCGCAGATCGGAGACCTCGCGGCCGTCGGCCAGACGCTCTTCTTCGAGGCTCGCGATCTCGTCCACGGCAACGAACTCTGGAAGAGCGACGGCACGGTCGCCGGCACCGTGCTCCTCAAGGACATCCGCTCCGGAGACAAGAGCGGGTGGGCGGGCGGCATCACGCCCGTCGGCTCCACGGTCTTCTTCACCGCCGACGACGGCTTCAACGGGCGGGAACTCTGGAAGAGCGACGGCACGCCGGCCGGCACCGTGATGGTCAAGGACATCAACCAAGACGGTGAACTCGTTCTCGTGACCGGCATCCTCTACACGGAGCCGTCCAATCCGAGCTACCTGACGAACGTGAACGGCACGCTGTTCTTCACGGCCAACAACGGCGCGCTCTCGCAGGGCGAGGAGCTCTGGAAGAGCGACGGCACGGCCGCCGGGACGGTGATGGTCAAGGACATCAAGCCCGGCCAGAGGGGTAGCGGGCCTGGTCGCCTCACGAACGTCGGCGGCACGCTCTTCTTCTTCGCCGACGACGGCTCGGGCCTGGCGCTCTGGAAGAGCGACGGCACCGAGGCGGGAACCGTCCGCGTCAAGGACCTCTGGCCCGGGGCCGAGGGCTATCTCCCGCAAGAAGAGGAAATGGCGGCCGTCGGCTCGACGCTCTATTTCATCTTCGACGACGGCGTGACGGGCAAGGAACTCTGGAAGAGCGACGGCACCGAGGCGGGAACCGGGCCCGTCAAGGACATCAACCCGGGGCCCGAGAAAGCAGTTGACGGTCGACTCGCCGTCGCTGGCGACACGCTGTATTTCATGGCCAATGCCACGTTCAACTCCTCCGACCTGGCCTCGTACGCGCAGGGCTTTGCCCTGTGGAAGTCGGACGGCACCGCGGCCGGCACCGTGCCCCTCAAGGAATTGTCGCCCTTGGTCGGGAACGGCTGGGCATGGCTCGCCGGCAACCAATGGGCCGTCGGCTCGACGCTCTACTTCGGCAATTACGACGCCGCCACCGGCTTCGAGCTCTGGAAGACCGACGGGACTCAGGCCGGGACGGTGCTCGTCCACGACACCTGGCCGGGCGGCTCGTCGTTCGGCCAGCGGGTCGTCGGCGTGGCCGGGCCGCGGCTCTACTTCAGAGGATCGAGCGCCGCTGCCGGCTATGAGCTCTGGTCGATGACCGTGAAGACCCCGGCCCCCGACTTCAACGGCGACGGCCGCACCGACATCGTCTCCCGCGACGCGACCACCGGCCGCGTCGTGGCCGAGATCCGCGGCTCCGGCGGCGTCCTGCGGGAGACCCGCGTCCTCGGCACCGAGGCGATCTCGCTGCCGATCTTCGGCAGCTTCGAGACGCCCGTCGCCCCAGCCCGGACGATCGTCACCCACGGCCTGAATGCGGCGCTCGGCAAGTGGCGGGTCGCCGAGGGCGACGTCCAGATCATCGGCTCCGGCTACTGGCAGCACTCCAAGGGACTGCAGTCCCTCGACCTCAACGGCACCACCCGCGGCGCCATCCGCCAGGACATCACCACCACCCCCGGCGGCGTCTACGACCTCTCCTTCCGCCTGGCCGGCAACGTCGACGGCGGCCCGGCCGTGAAGACCGTCGACGTCCTCTGGGGCCCGATCGGAAATCAAAAGCTCATCCGCCGCCTCACCTTCGACACCACCGGCCGCAGCCGCACCGACATGGGCTGGCGGACGGTGAGCCTTCCGGGCCTGGTCGCCGCCGACGCCACCAGCCGGCTCTCGTTCGTCAGCCGCACCGCCGGCTCCTTCGGCGCCGTCCTCGACGACGTGCAGCTCGTCCCGGGCGGGGCTGCCAACCGCTCGTTCGTCGCCGCCGCTGACTTCACCGGCGACGGCTAC
>JBIIUP010000231.1:0-4494 GCA_044339885.1 Pirellulales bacterium
CGACGCCGTCGCGCCTCCGGAGCCGGAGCCGCCTCACGCCGTCCACGGCCTCCACGGTGAGATTGACCCACCGGCCGTCGCGCTCCACGAGCACCGCCACGTCCTCCGGTTGCCGATCGCGTACGGGTGACCCAAGGTACAGCGGAATCGTCTCGAACATGTCCCGCAACCGGTCGCGGCCGTCGCCGCGGACGGTGGTGGCGACCGTCAGCCGGTCGTCGTGCATGGTGAAGCGGCGCGTGTACGTCAACTCGCCCACGAGCGCCTCAGCGTCGCGGATCTTGCGGCTCGGGATCGCGCCCTCGACCGACAGTGTCGCGGGCTTCGCCGCCGCATCCACGGCCACCCGTGGGCTGCGGCACCGCGCGGTCGAGACGTACGCGCCGTCGGCGGTGAGGGCGGTGATCGCATGCACGGGCCAGAGCGACGCCTCGTCGTAGGTGTCGGGATTGGCGGTGCCCTGGCAGCCGCCGCGGCGGCCCACGATCAGCGGGCCGGTGGCCGCGGTCCCGAAGGCCGAGAGCGTGCCGCCCCCCAGGCCGTGGAAGGATTTACCCGCCTCGCCGCCGACGGGACCGGCGAACAGGATCGCGGCGTAGCGGTCCGTCTTGCAGGCCACGATCTCGCCGCCGAAGTCCCGCACATAGCGCTCGTCCCGCGCCGCCGCCGGCAGGAGCAGCGGCGAGCGCTCGTCGCGAAGTTTGACGAGCCGCTCGAGCAGTTCGTCGGTGACGAGCAGCGGGGCGTAGGCGGGAAACGAGGTCCAGTGCGCCTCGGCCCACGGGGCCTGCGTGAAGTCCCGCGGGGCCTCGAGCGTGCGGTTGAGCAAGAGCACCAGATCGGCTTCGGCCTTGGTGTGCCGCGGCGTGCCGATCGCGTCGAGGCCGTTGGGCTCGCACATGCCCAGCGCCGGCAGCGCCTCGTCGATGAGCGCGGCGGCGGCGAAACTCCGCTGCGGCCAGTTCCACTGGTCGCCGGCCGCGTCGCCGCTGGTGCGCGAGCTGAAGTGCGACGGACCCACGTAGCCCCCGCCGACTTCGGGCAACACCATGTGCGACCGCAGGCGATACGCCTTGGCGAGCGCCTCGTGCACGTGCGGCCAGTCGCAGAGGGCCGCGCTCCAGGTGAGCATGTAGAGGCTGATGCCGTTGTACGACACGTCGAAGCAGCCCAGGTCGCGGAAGTATCCGGCGGGTTGGAAAAACTGCGTGTTGGTGACGAGCCGCTCGGTCAGCTCGGTGGCCGTGCGGCGGATCGCCGCGTCGTCCGGAAACACCCGGCACAGCATCGGCATCGAGACGAGCACGAAAAGGTCCATGTCCGTCATCAGGCCGGTGGGCCCCCAGCGCACGAGTTTGTCCACCATGCGGCGCAGCCCCGCTTCGTAGGCGGCCCGGACCGGTGGCGGGAGCACGTCCCGGCACTGGAGATGACCCCAGGCCAGCCAGATCATCGTGCCCGCCAGGAAGTCCGACCGCCCGTACTTGCCCTCGTCGTGGCCGCGGTCGAGCAGCATCAGGTCAACGGCGTTGAGCACGAAGGCGCGGAGCTTGAGGGCTCGGCTGCCCCGGTAGGGGTTGCCGGGAAAATCCCATGTGGCATACCAGGCGTAGGAGACCGAGTCTGGCCGGGAGCGCGCCCCGCTCGGGATGCCGGGGATCCGCACCGAGTCGCCCCGATCCATCTCGGCGAGCGTCAGGTGCGCGGCCGGGATGTGCATCACGCGGGTGTCGGGGCTGGCGTAGATGTTGTTGAGGAGAAATGCCCGGTAGCTCTCGACCGGCGTGGCGACCCGCTCCGGCACGGTGAAGGGCTCGACGTCGATCGCCAGATCGGCCTCGGTGAGCGTGCCCAGGTAGCGCAGCAATGCCCGCTGGTAGGCGTGCTCCTGCGGGAAGCCCGAGCGGCTCGGAGCCTGGTCGGCCGGGATGCCGCGACCGGCCACCGGCCGCACGTTCGCCAGCTCGGGTCCCTGTTTGCCCGCCGCGTCACTGCGGACGTACTGCGACTCCCAGTACAGCGGACTGCGGGCCACCACCTGCAGCCGGTCGAGGCCCAGTGACACCGGCCCGATCACCGGTGCGAATTCCTTCTCGCCTCGCGACAGATTACGGACGAAAAGCCTGGCCGATCCCCGGCCTTCGTCGGCCCGGAAATCGATCACCAGCCGCAGGCGATACCAGTGGTCGAGCGTGTCGCCATCACGCAGCGGCGCCGACGTAATCTCGCCGAACGACGCCTGCCGCACCGCGAACTTGCCCTGGAAGAAGCCGAACACGGGCCCGAGGTGGAGGGCCCCGAGAGTGCCGAGTTTGTGACCCATGCCGAACCACGCCTCGCCGCCGGCGTGCGGGAGCACGTCGAATTCGAGGGCCGCGGCCGGGTCTTCGGGACTGTGCACGGGGGCCTGAACGCCGCCGGGAATCGGACTCGCGTGCTGCCCCAGGCAGCGAATGGCCTGCACATCCGGACCATCGGGATGATCCGAAGCGGCACCGATCGCGAGCGACCCGGCGCGGTTGCGCTCTACCGGCACCCACGGCTCATGCTCCGCGGCCACGGGAGTTTCGGTGGCTGCGGCGGGGCCCGCCGCCTGCGCGTGCCGGCTCACGGAGGTGACAAGCGCCGTCAGCAGCACGACGCCAAGCAGGGTCACGACGAATCGCTGACGGAGCAGGTGCCCCATGGTTGCGCTCCCGCGCGTGGCCTATTCCCGATCGATTCTCCGAGTGTATACAGTTCCGGCCCGTCGCGTTCCAGCCGGTATGCCGCTCGTCGGGGAACAGGCTCGGCTGGCCGGCCCCGCCGGGCGAAGGCACGCGCCGTTCAGACCTCGCGGCCCACGATGGAAATGTGCTGGCCGCGGGCCACGACCGCGTTCCAGGCCTGCACGAGCACGACGCCGTCGAGCGCCGCGACGGCGGGCCACGGCTCGGTGTCGATGTGGTCGAAGTCGTGCAGCAGCCCGACCGTAGCGCCGCGCGTCACCCTCGTGCCGCAGTCGACCAGCGGCTCGAAGTGGCCGGCGAACGGGGCAGTGATGATGCACTCGCGGTCGACGATCTCGAGCGTCCGCTGCGTGCCGTCGCAGTGGTGGCCGATGGGCGAGACGTGGCCCTCGAGCTGGCCGTGCCGGATCGCCGCGGCGAGCACCCCATGCCTGCCGTACCGGACGCCGTCGACGTTCACGCCGCAGCCCCAGCCGAGCTCTGTGCCCACGGTGATCTTACCCAGCCGTTCGGCCTCGCTCGGCAGCAGGCCCGGAGTGGAGTTCTGGTAGACCAGCACCGCCGGTGTGCCGAACCAGCGGGCCGTGTCGGCGATCAGGGCCCCCTTCTCGGGATCCTCCGGGGGATGGTAGCTCGCGCACAGGGCGAATCGTGCCACGTTGCCGCCGGAGTGCAGGTCGATGACGACGTGCACCTGCGGCCAGATGAACTCGCGGACGAAGGCGGCGATCCGGTGCGTGATCCCCCCGAGCGCCGGCGTCGTGCCGGCCCCGGCCACGAAGGCGCGGTTCAGGTTCACGCCGTCGTCGAGCGTGCTCTCCCGGGTGCCTGCGAGGAAGGCCGGGGCATTGAGGACCGGCACGAGGATCACGCGGCCGCTCACCCGGCCGACGTCGATCTCGCAGAGCAGGTGCTTGAGCGCGATCGGCCCCTCGTACTCGTTGCCGTGATTGGCACCGAACGCCACGAGCCCCTCGCCGGGCTTGGCCCGCGGCCCCACGAACACGGTCAAGGGGATCAGGTGGTCGCCCCAGACGCTGTCGTGCTCCAGGGCCACCCAGTAGTCACGTCGCCCGGGAGACTCGAGATCGAGCCGGTGCGGCTGGACGATCGTGCGCCGGGTGGGTCGAGGAGTGGTCATGAAGGAAAGAACCTCGTGAATGATTGTGGAGAGCCGGCCTCGCGTATCATCGACGATCCATGATCTTCCCGGTGAGGTTCAACCCACCGCCGATCAGAGCAGTGCGGTGAGCAGCCGGGGCAGCGAGGCGATCAGGGCCACGAACCCGCAGGCCACGGCGAAGCCCGTGATCCCGGCGCGGGTGGGCCGCGGGGTGCAGAGGCTCGTGACGAGCCCGGCGACGATGCCGGCCGCGGCGAACGCGCCGGGGAAGAACGCGCACGCGGCCCACACGCCGTAGGACACGAGACTCGACACCCACACAGCCGCGGGCGTCCAGCCGCGCCACGCGATGCCGATCCAGAAGCTGATCCCCACGGTCGAACCGCCGCGGCCGGATCGTGGCCAGCCGTGCCGGGTCGCTCCAGGCGCTCCAGCGGATCGACGGCTTGGTCCCCTTCACGAAGTGGTTCACGAAACTCTGCAGCTCGTGATCCCAGCCGCCGATGCGGTCGGGGAGGTTCGCCGTCGTGCAGCCGTCGTCGGGGATCACCTCGCGGACCACGGGCTTCCCGGCGGGGTCGTAGACCTTGAAGAGGATCTCCCGCGGACCGTTGGCCTGGAGGTTCAGGTCGCGGACATCGA
>JBIIUP010000232.1:0-4459 GCA_044339885.1 Pirellulales bacterium
GTTGGGAACGGCCTCCGGCAGGGTGGCCATCACCTGCTGCCCCAGCTGCACGAGCTTCACGAGATCGGGGCCGGTGATCTCGACGTCGACGGTGCGGCCGCCTCCGAGCCCCTGCTCGAACAGGCTCGATTGCTTGGCGACCGAGAGCGTGCCGGGGAGGCCGGAGATCGCCCGCCTCACCAGCGGCACGACCCGGCTGGCCTCCAGCGGATCCAGCGCCCGGGCGCCGATGGAGACGTTGCGGTTTCCGCCGAGCATCAGGAAGGCGTCGGCGAGGATGGGGCCGTCGAGCGCCGCGGCCTCGGGCGTGCCCGGGTCGACGTCCCAGTAGGGCAGCAATCGCTCGCCGACGACGTCCCCCATGGCGATGATCTCGTCGAGGTTGTATCCGGGGGGCGGCAGCATGATGCCGAACACGAGGTTGCGGTTGCCGTCCGGCAGGTACTCGACCTTCGGCATCAGGCCCCACGTCGCCAGCACCGCCAACCCGAAGATCACGGCCGAAGCGGTCACCTGCCGGACGGGACTCGCGAGCAGGGTGCGGTTGACGCCGATGACCATGGCCACGAAGCCGGCTCCGATCCGCCCGAGCAGGTCGCCCGCCGGCCGCGTTCCGGCTCCCGCGGTGACCACCGCGGCGGCCGCGGCGGCATTCCTGCCCTGCAGGAGCAGGGCCGCCGCGACGGGCACGACGAGGCCGGAGACCGCCAGCGACAGCCCCACCGCAGCGCTGATGGCCAGCGCGATGTCGCCGAAGAGCTGGCCCGCCTCGCCCCGCACGAAGAGCACCGGCAGGAACACGGCGACGTTCGTGAGCGTGCTGGCCAGGATCGCTCCCCAGACCTCGTTCGTGCCGGTGACGGCCGCGGTCCGCGGATCCTCGCCGGCCTGCCAGCGGACGAAGATGTTCTCGAGTACCACGACCGCGTTGTCGATGAGCATGCCGACCGCGAAGGCGATGCCCGCCAGGCTGATCACGTTGAGGGTGCGGCCGAACGCGGCCAAGGCCAGGAAGGTCCCCATCACGCTCACCGGGATGGACAGGGCGACGATGAGCGTCGAGCGCACGTTGCGGAGGAAGAGCAGGAGCGTGCCCAGCGTGAGCAGGCCGCCGACGACGATGTTGTCGTTGACGAGGCCGATCGCGGAGTCGATGTAGGTGGTTTCGTCGTAGACCATCGTCAGGGCGAGCCCCCGGCGGTGCAGGCCCGCGTCGATGTCCGCGGTCACCTCCCGCAGCCGGCGCATGGTCTCCAGCACGTTCGCGCCCTGCTCGCGGCTGACCCGGATGGCGATGTTGCGGGAGCCGAACCGCCGCACGAGGCCGTCCGGCTTCTTCTTGCCGAGCACGACGCGGGCCACGTCGCGGACGTACACCGGCTTGCCGTCGCGACGGGCGACGATGACCCCCTCCACCTGCCTGGGGGAGCGGAACTGCCCCAGGGTGCGGATCAGGTACCGCCGCTTGCCTTCCCAGAGATCTCCTCCCGAGGTGTCCTGGTTCTGGTTCGCCAGGGCGGCCCGCAGGTCGTCGATCGTGAGGTTCCGCGCGGCCAGCAGCTGCGGGTCGATGATCACCTGAAGCTCGTCGGCCCGCCCGCCGATGATGTCGGCCCCGGCGACGCCGTCGATCCGCTCCATCCGGCTCTCGATCTCGTCCTCCGCCATCCGCCGCATCGACTCGATGTCGATCTCGGGCGGCAGCAGGCCGGCGACCTCCGGGTGGGCCGCGGCCAGCTTCCGCAGCCGGTGGATGGCGAGGTCGGGAGAGCGGGCGGAGAGCACGCGGTCGAGGCCGGTGGCGACCGCCGGGTGCTCGGCCCGCACCCGGGCGATCGCCGCCGCGTCGGGGGCGGCCTGGCCGAGGATCAGCCACGCGATCGGCCGGCTGGTGGAACTCGTCGTGCGGATCGTGGGCCGGTCGGCGTCGATCGGCCACCGGCGGATCTGTTGCAGCCGGGTGTTGACCTTCACGAGCGCCTCCGACAGGTCGGTGCCGACAGGGAACTCCAGTTCGATCGACGCCCCGCCATAGCTCGACGAACTGGAGAGCTTGACGAGCCCTTCCACGGTCCGCAGCTGCTCCTCGAGCGCCTGCACGATCTCCCGCTCGATCTCCTGCGGGCTGGCGCCCCGCCAGCCCGCCTCGACCGTCACGATCGGGACCTGCACCTCCGGCGTGAGCTGCACCGGCATCGAGACGATGGCGAGGAGGCCGAAGAGCGTGACCAGGATCACGCCGACGGCGACTTTCACCGGATTGGCCACGCAGGCGGCGACGACGTTCATGGGCGGGCGACGGGCATGGGGATGGCGAGCCGGGCGACGACCACGCCTTGGGCCGCGCGGGACTCAGGGAACGGGCATCGTGAACGCCACGGCGACTCCGGGCCGGAGACGCTCATTGCCGCGGATCACCACCAGCGAGCCGGGCTCCAGGCCGTCGCGGACCTCCACGTTCCCCTCGACGGCGGCACCGAGCGCCACGGCCACCGGCCGGACCGTGCCCGTCGCGGCGGCGGTCGCCCCCGGGGAGGGATCGATCACGTAGACCACCGGCTGCGTTCCGCCGAGGACGAGCGCGTCCTTCGGCACGACCGTCGCCGATCCCGGACTGCCGACCGGTAGCCAGGCGCGGGCGAGCATGCCCCCCTTGAGGATCGGCGCGCCGTCGACGACGTCGTTCCTCACGGCGATGCGGACCGGGAAGCTGCGGCTGAGCACGTCGGCCTGGGGAATGATGCGGGCCACGGTGCCGACCCAAGTCCGGCGCGGCGCCGCGTCGAACTCCAGGCGGACGTCGGCCCCCTGGACGACCGAGCCCACCGCCGCCTCGGGCACCTGGGCCTCCACCTCGACGCTCTCGAGCTCCGCGATCCGGGCCACGAGGCCACCCCGGGCGAGCCATTGCCCGGTCTCGGTGAACCGCTCCACGACCCAGCCGTCGAAGGGAGCCCGGATGGTGTGCTTGGCGAGCTGGTCGTCGATCCGCTCCACGGCCGCCTCCTGCACCTGCGCGGCGGCGGCCGCCTGGGCCACCTGTTCCCTGCGGGGGCCGGCCTCGACCAGCGCCAGTGCCGCCCGGCTGCCCCGCAGCTGAGCCTCGATGGACTGCAGTTCCGTCTGGGCGTCCTGGAGTTCGTCCATCGTGCTGGTGCCTTGTTCGACGAGCCGACCGAGCCGCGCCAGGCGGCTGCGGGCATACGTCCGACGCGCCTCGAAGCCGGCGACGAGGGCGCGGGCCTGGTCGATCTCCTCGGGCCGCGCACCGGCCTCGAGTTCGGCGAGCACCTGCCGGCGGCGATCGAGTTCCGCGACGGCGCCCTCCCGCTCGATCTCCAGGAGTCCCCGCAGCAGCTGGGCGATGGGCTCGCCCGCGGCCACGCGTTGGCCGTCCAGAATGGGAAGCTCGATCAACCGGCCGTCGACGGCGCTGCCGACGTCGCTGGTGCGGGCGGGAACCACCGTTCCCACGAACGGTTGCCCCGCCACCATGGGGACCGTGGTCACCCGCGCCGCGACGACCGGCACGGGCTCCCCCGGCCCGCCGGCGGCCCCGGCTCCCGAGGCCCAGAAGACCGCCGCCACGATGGCCGGAACGACCGTTGGCAACGGCGGGTGGCGGTTGGGAAAGCGGCGACTCATGATTCGTTTATACCCTCGCCACCCTCGGAAAAACCGCCTTCACGGCCGGATTCCGCCGGCCGCTTGACGCCGACCGGGGCGTCGGCTAATTTTCTGAATCGTTGCGGCCGATCCCGTTTCTCAGGCGATCGGTTCCCGCGTACGGGCCGGCAGGGGCCTCTCTGCTCGGCTCGTTTTTGTTCGTTGACAATTCGGTCGTGGTAATTGGCATCTTGAAAAGAATGCCGAAGGGGGATCGTCTCAAGCGATTCCCTGGAAGCGTTCTCCCAAGGCTCAGGTTCCGGCGTCCAGCAATGGCCGTCGGAAGCCTGAAAGAGCGAGGCTTTTCGGCACTTCACTGGAGGCAACTCCTGGAGTGACCGCAAAAGCAAGTTCCCGCAGCTCGCCGCAAGGTGGGCTGCAAAGGGAAAATCGTACCCCCCGAATGGGGCCGGTGTGCTTGCCGGCGATGATTCGGGGTGTAGCAAAACCCGGAGAACAGGTCTCTCGGTCCCGGCAACGGGTTCCGCGAGCACTCGATTCGGGTGGTCAAGCTACAAAGGGCGCATGGGGGATGACTAGGCGTCAGGAGGCTTTGAAGGGCGCGGAAGACTGCGATAAGCCCGGGGTAACCGTCAAACAGGTGATGATCCCGGGATTCCTGAACTGACTGCAACTGAATCCATAGGTTGCAGTAGCCAACGCGGAGAACTGAAACATCTCAGTACCCGCAGGAAAAGAAAGAAAAATCGATTTCCTCAGTAGCGGCGAGCGAAAGGGAAACAGCCCAAACCGAGGTGGTTTCCACCTCGGGGTTGTAGGGCCCTCCACCGGA
>JBIIUP010000233.1:0-4453 GCA_044339885.1 Pirellulales bacterium
CGTCGTCGCCGGCGTGCGTCGCCAGGCCATCGGGCCGGGAGACGTCTGCCGTTTTCCCGGGTGCCTCCGCCAGGGCGTCCGCGCCGCGTGCGCGACGTCGGCGCCGCAGCGCCCACGTCGACACCCACTCCAGGACATCACCATGCGCACGCCACCAGCCATCCCGGCCGCAGCCCGGCCCCCCGAGCGCGGTCCCGCGGCTCATCCCCCCGCCGGCAGCCCCCGGATTCCGCCGCCCGCCGCCGCTCGTGGGTTCACGCTCGTCGAACTGCTCGTCGTGATCGCGATCATCGGCGTGCTCGTCGGCTTGCTCCTGCCCGCGGTGCAGTCGGCCCGCGAGGCGGGCCGCCGCACCAGCTGCGCCAGCAACATCCGGCAGTTCGGGCTGGCGATCCTGCAGTACGAGGCGGTCCGCCGTCATTTTCCGCCGACCGACGCCCGAGGCAGCAACGCCATGAGCGGGACGGCCAGCGGCGGCTGGTCGCTCCACGCCCGCATCCTCCCCTTCGCCGAGGAGTCGTCGCTGGCGAGCCAGTTCGACTTCAAGCAGCCGGCCTTCACCGGCAGCTTCTCCACCCAGACCCCGAACCCCGCCTTCGCCCCGCTCTTCGCGACGCCCGTGCCGATGCTCCTCTGTTCGAGCGACGACGCGCCGGTGGTCAACCGCTGCAACGGCTTCGACTTCGCGGGCAACAACTACATGGTCAGCTTCGGCAGCGCCACGGCCGACGGTAAGGGGGGCTATTTCTGGAACTTCGCCAAGCCGACCGACGGCGTCGTCTACGAGAACTCCCGCGTGCGGATCGCCCAGGTCACCGACGGCACCTCGAAGACCGTGATCGCCAGCGAGGCGGTCCGCAGCGTGGGGGCCGACACGGCGTTTCCCGCCGGAAGCCCTCCCCCGTTCCCCTACCGGTACACCTTCAACGGCTCGGCGGATTTCCCTGACAACAAGACCCTGGCCTTGAATGGCAAGTCGACCCCGACCACGGCAGACGTCGACGCCCTGGTGGCGGCGTGGGCCACGAAGTCGGTGACCTGGCGGGGGGCCACCGGGGCGAGCATGCGGAGTCGGGGCGTCTCCTGGGCGGCGACGACCCAGGGCAACAGCCTCACCAACGGGTTCCTGCCCCCCAACAGCCGCATCCCGGACTACGTCGTCCACTGGTCGGGCTTCTTCGGCCCCAAGAGCCGCCACCCCGGCGGGGCGAACGTCCTCTTCGCCGACGGCCACGTCGCGTTGCTCTCCGACGCGACCGATGCCGACCTCCATCGGGCCCTCCACAGCATGAACGGCGGCGAGCCATCGTCCCCGGATCTCTGACCGTCGCCGGCACTCCGGCACGACACCCGCCTCCTGCGTCTTCTCCGACCCCGAAGGATCCACGTCCCATGTCCACCCGCCGCTGGCTCGTCGGCACCGCCGTCATCTTCCTCGGCCTGCTCCTGAGCCCGGCCGCTTGTGCCCTGGCCCACGACAGCTGGCTGCAGGCCACGCCGAGCCTGGTGCGACCAGGGGACGTGGTGCACGTCGACCTGCTGCTGGGCAACCACGGCAACGATCACCGCGACTTCAAGGTCGCCGGCAAGCTCGGCTCGCTCGAGGGCGTCACGCTCGCGGTGCTGGCCCCAACCGGCCGGAGCACCGACCTCGTGCCCGACCTCGTCGATCTCGGATCCGCGCCGCGGGAGGGATTCTGGTCGGGCCGATTCATCGCCGCGGAGGAAGGCCTCCACTGCGCCGCCCTCACCCGCGACGGCATCCGGCACGGCGCCCGCGGACTGAAGAGCGCCAAGACGTACTTTCTCGTCGCGGAGCGGCTCGACGCGCCGCCGCGGACCCCGGCGGCCGTTCCCGGACCGCTCGGCCATCCGCTCGAGCTGGTGCTGGAGAGCCATCCGGTGATCGGCTGCGGCCCGGGCCGGGAGATCGCCGTGCGGCTGCTCCATCACGGCCGCCCGGCTGCCGACGAGCGGGTGACGTTCATCCCGCGCGGGACGACGTTGGCCGAGGGCTTCGACCCCGAGTTCGAACGCCGCACCGACGCCGAAGGCCGCTGCCGCTACACGCCGAAGGAGGGCAACCTCCTGCTCGTCGTCGCCCATCGGACGGCGCCCGAGGAGAAATCCGCGGACTACGACCGCACGTCGTACGCGGCCACGCTCCTCGTCAACGTCCCCCAGCGGTGCGCTGGCTGCGCCGAGTAGCGGGCGGCGTCCCTGGCGCTACGCCAGCCGGGCGGCCAGGGCGATGGCGGCGGTCTCGACGCGGAGCACGTGCGGACCCAGGCCGGCGCGGGTCGCCCCCGCGCGGTCGAGCGCCGCGAGCTCCTCGGCGCTGAAGCCCCCCTCCGGGCCGACGACCGCCGCGACCACGCCCGCCGCCCGCACCGCCGCCACGTCGAGCGGCGGGCCGCCGGGGTCGGCCACGATCGCCATCCCGCCCGCCGGGAGCGACGCGACGAGTGCCGCCGGCGACCGCGGCTCGCCGACCTCCAGGAGCGTGGTGCGACCGCACTGCTTGCAGGCCTCGACCGCGCCCCGGCGGAGCCGGTCGCGGGCCTGCGGCGTGGCCTCGGCCACGCCCCGCGCCGTGATCAGCGGCACCAGTGCGTGCACGCCGAGCTCCGTGAGCTTCTCCACCAGCCACTTCTGCCGCTCCCCCTTGGGCAGCGCCACCCCGAGCGTCAGCCGCAGTCCGCCGGCGGGCGGCGGCGGCACCGGCGGCCCGACGTCGAGCGTCACCTCGTCGCGACCGATCGCCACCACCCGCGCCGGCCACTCGGGCCCGCTGCCGTCGAAGACCCGCACCGAGTCGCCCACCCGCGCCCGCAGCACCCGCGCCAGGTGCCGCGCCTCGTCGCCGGTGAGCACGGCCCGTCCGGCCTGCGGGGGTGCGTCGAGAAAGAACCGTTCGCTCATCGCCGCCTCCCGCAGCGGGCCAGCGCCGACGGAACCGGCGCCGCGGCCCAAAAACCCCGGCCAACCTCGTCCTGACCCGGCCGACCGCCGCCGCTACACTCCGCCGCCATGGTACGCGACTTCGGGCACTTCTCGGCGGCACCCTTCGACGGCGGCCTCGAGCCGGCCGGCTTCCACGCGGGGCCGCCGCAGGAGGAGGCACTGGCGCGGCTGGAGTGGCTGGTGACCGCCGGACAGCGGTGCGGACTCGTCGTCGGCGGCGAAGGGAGCGGCAAGAGCCACATCGTGGCGATGGCCGCCCGACGGCTCGGCGGCCTCGGCGCCGAGGTGGCCGTGCTCTCGCTCCGCGGCCTGCCGGAGGGAGAGTGGATCGACCTCGTCCTGGAGCGGCTGCCGCTCGACCCGGCCAGTCGCGCCGAGCCGCTGCGGCCGTGGGTGAAGCTCGAGAACCGGCTCCGCGAGAACACGCTCATGGAGCGGCCGACCGTGCTGCTCTTCGACGACGTCGACCTGGCGCCGGACGACGCGCGGGCCGGGATCGGCCGGCTGGCGGCCGCCGTCGAGCCGCGGTTCTCCCGCACGCTCGTGGTCGCCACCGCGACGCCCCAGGGCTGCGGCCGCGTGCCGGAGGAGATCCACGACCGCTCGGCGGTGCGGATCGAGCTGGTGCCCTGGACCGGCGCCGAGACGGCAGCCTTCCTGGCCTGGGAGCTCGACCGCGTCGGCGGGCCCGCCGACGCCTTCACGCCGGAGGCCGCCGCCACGCTCGCGCGGTTCGCGGGGGGCGTGCCCCGGATGGTGGGCCGACTGGCCCGCCTGGCCCTGGCGGCCGCGGCGGGCGACGGGTGCGGCCGCGTCGACGCCGGCACCGTCGAGCGGGCCTGGCGGGAACTGGCCCCCGCAGCCACGGTCGACGAGCAGCCGGCCGCGGAGACACCGGGGGCCGGGCAGCCCAGGGTCCGCGCCGTGCGCCGGCTCTGGGGCTGACCGTCGGTCACTTGCGGATGGCGACGATGGCGGCCTTCACGGCCGCGCGGACCTCGGCGTCGGGCGCCCTCGCGAGCTTCTCCAGCGCCGGCAGGGCCTCCTTCGCGCCCGAGCCCATGTTGCCCAGCTCCCGGGCGGCCACGAGTTGCTTGGGCTTCGACGAACCCTTGAGGTCGTCGACATAGGCCTGCACGAGCACGCCGCCGAACGTCTGCGGACCCTTGTGGAGCCGGTCCCGTTGGCCGGCGACCTTCGACTTCCGCCGGCTCTTGGGCGAACACCCGGCGGCGAGCACCGTGATGGCCAGAAACACCTGCCTCCGCAACATGAACGCACGACTCTCCGCGGGAGCTGCCCCGTCGGCCGCGCGCGGGCCTTCGGACGGGGAGCGGTCGATCGTAGCCGACACCGCGGCCCGTGAGAAAGCGGCGGCCGCGGCGCCGCTCCATTTCGGACCGGCGCGGAGTCCCGTTACACTTCCGGCGTGAACGTGCGGCACGGGAAGGCTCCGGTGGCGGGACAGGCGGGGCCGGCCGCACGCGCC